>NZ_JBVJOT010000150.1:0-1002 GCF_055583025.1 Streptomyces sp. NPDC104831 | reverse complement strand
CTAGGACTTGTCCGGGCGATCAAGTTCGCAGCCAGATGACCAGGGCTGCTGCTGTGGCGGTGCCGAGGAAGACGTACCCGCGTTTGTCGTAACGGGTGGCGACTGCCCGGGACTGCTTCAGCCGGTTGATCGCCCGCTCGACCGTGTTGCGCTTCTTGTAGCGGCCTTCGTCGAAGCCGGGCGGCCGTCCACCCCGTGAGCCTTTCCGCAGGCGGGCGGCCTGGCTGTCGGTCTTGTCGGGGATCGTGTGGCGGATGCCCCGTTGTCGCAGGTACTCGCGGCAGGGCCCGTTGCTGTAGGCCTTGTCGGCCGCCAGGCTGTCGGGCTTCTTGCGCGGCCTGCCCGGACCGGTCCTGGGGATGCGGATCTTCTCCAGCACGAGCTTGAACTGGGTGCAGTCCGCCCTCTGCCCGCCGGTGACCACCAGGGACAACGGGCGGCAGCGACCGTCCGCGCTCAGGTGGAGCTTGCTGGTGAACCCGCCCCGCGAGCGGCCCAGGCCCTCACCTCCAGCACTACCTCCACCAGGCGGGCGACCAGGCTCTGCCACGGCGTTTCGCCCTGGTGTTCCACCTCTTCGGCCCCCTTTGGCGCCGGCGGCGGCTCGGTCCGAGCGCCGGCCGCGTGCTGATGAGCACGCACGATGGTGGAATCCACCGCGATGTCCCAGTCGATCTCACCTGCCGCGTCGGCCGCGGCCTGGACCTGCTGGAGGAGACGCTCCCACGTCCCGTCGGCCGACCACAGCCGGTGGCGTTCATAGACCGTCTTCCACGGCCCGAACCGTTCGGGCAGGTCACGCCACTGAACACCGGTCCGAACCCGGTGCAGAATCCCGTCGATCACCTGCCGATGGTCCCGCCACCTGCCACAACGCCTGTTACTGACCGGCAGGAACGGCCGCAGCCGTTCCCACTCGGCATCCGTCAGATCTCCCCGCCCCATGCCCCCATCAACGACACCACTGCGAAGTAGTCACATGATCGGCCGGACACGTCCTAG
>NZ_JBVJOT010000149.1:0-1078 GCF_055583025.1 Streptomyces sp. NPDC104831 | reverse complement strand
CGTCGCCTTCTGCATCGACTCGGCGCCCGCGTTCGTCGTCATGATGATGATGACGTTGCGGAAATCCGCCTTGCGGCCGTTGTTGTCCGTCAGCGTGCCGTGGTCCATCACCTGCAGCAGCACGTTGAAGATGTCCGGATGCGCCTTCTCGATTTCGTCGAGCAGCAGCACGCAATGCGGCTTCTTCGTGACGGCTTCGGTCAGCAGGCCGCCCTGGTCGAATCCGACGTAGCCCGGCGGCGCGCCGATCAGCCGGCTCACCGCATGACGCTCCATGTATTCCGACATGTCGAAGCGGATCAGCTCGATGCCGAGCGTGAACGCGAGCTGGCGCGCCACTTCGGTCTTGCCGACACCCGTCGGGCCGGAGAACAGGAACGCGCCGATCGGCTTGTCCATCTTGCCGAGGCCCGCGCGCGCCATCTTGATCGAGGCTGCGAGCGCGTCGATCGCCGGATCCTGGCCGAACACGACGCTCTTCAGGTCGCGATCGAGCGTCTGCAGCTTGCTGCGGTCGTCCTGCGATACGCTCTGCGGCGGCACGCGCGCGATCTTCGAGATGATTTCCTCGATCTCGCTCTTGCCGATCGTCTTCTTCTGCTTCGACTTCGGCAGGATGCGCTGAGCGGCGCCCGCTTCATCGATCACATCGATTGCCTTGTCCGGCAGGTGACGGTCGGTAATGAAGCGCGCCGACAGTTCGGCTGCGGCCGACAGTGCGCCCGACGAATACTTGACGCCGTGATGCTCTTCGAATCGCGACTTCAGCCCGCGCAGGATCGCGACCGTCTGCTCGACGCTCGGCTCCGTCACGTCGACCTTCTGGAAGCGCCGCGACAGCGCCGCGTCCTTCTCGAAGATGCCGCGATACTCGGTGAACGTGGTCGCGCCGATGCACTTGAGCACGCCCGACGACAGCGCCGGCTTCAGCAGGTTCGACGCATCGAGCGTGCCGCCCGACGCGGCGCCCGCGCCGATCAGCGTGTGGATCTCGTCGATGAACAGGATCGCGTGCGGACGCTCCTTCAGCTCCTTCAGCACCGTCTTCAGACGTTGCTCGAAGTCGCCGCGGTACTTG
>NZ_JBVJOT010000148.1:0-1095 GCF_055583025.1 Streptomyces sp. NPDC104831 | reverse complement strand
TCATCGCGAAGCGCGGCAACACACGTATGTTGATAGTAGATCGCAAGACTGGAGAGTGGCGCGCAGCCGAGGAACACAATCTTGCGGTCAGCGCTAGCAGAAGTTGGCCAGATCTTAAAACTCGGTCAGCCCGCGGATGTTGATCCAGACACCCCAACATGTGTGCTTCGTGACGCGCCCCCATACGCAGCCACGGATTGGTATATTTCCCTAATTTTCGGAAGATATCGATGTCCTGCGGGGCATCGGCAGATTATTCTCGAACACTCAGGTCAATATCTCGGTACCTTCTATTTAGAGAACGAAAATGCCTTGGACACCCCCTACTTTGAACTGCCGTGGTGACGAGAAAAGAAAGGAACATCTGACCAAGTACGACTTCCTTCCTATATCTCGCGCACGGATTGCCGAAGGCGTTACCGTCGACGGGTGTTGTGGTGAACTGACGGACGTACAGGTTGTATTTCTCGCAACGGAAAAAACTGATCCATCGCACCAGTGGGCAATCTCAATGGGCGAACACTGTGCTCATGAGCTGCGGACCTTGATGCAGGCAATTGGTGCTAATCACGCCAATGTGCCGCTGCCGCCGTTGAGCAACCCATTCGTCTCTCCTCCACTGGCTTCCGGAGGAGCGGGTGGCGGAACCGGTGGAGGGACTTCGACCTCCAACGGCAAAACCGTTCCAAAACTCAATCAGGAACTCTACGACGCAGTCAATCTGTGGTTTGCACTCAAGGGCCTCATGCCAAAATATGCGATGTTGAAGGTGCTGACTGAGCTTCAGCAAAATCCGTACACAGAGATTAAGCACACTTACGTTTACGACTTTCTCAAGGTCGTGGCGTCCTGGCACAAATCATTGGCAGACCTTGTGAGCACCTATCAACCGAAAGACCCCACTCGTGCGCTGAAGACTCCGTCCTTCCCCACTTTGAATGCCCTCGCCGCAAAAAACTGGATCGACCTGCCATAACGCAGTCGTTAGCGAACTCAATCTAGGCTTGCGATTCGACCGGTGACGAGTTCGTCACCGGCTCCGCAGCTATATCATCAGCCTGATAGAGCTGTAACATCGCACGCGCCGCCTCGACA
>NZ_JBVJOT010000147.1:0-1276 GCF_055583025.1 Streptomyces sp. NPDC104831 | reverse complement strand
TCCTTGCGGATCGCCATCAGACCGGGCATCTCATGCTCGGCGAGAGTGATCTCCTTACGGCCGAACTCGGCCAGCGAAAGATCGGCGACCTTGAAATCGGTGACATCGGCGGGACGCTGCGAAGACATGTCCTACTCCGTGTGCTGTCGGCGGCCTGGGGCCGGTGGAATGCGGGAAGGGTGGTGCGGCTCGGGTGAGTCAGCTCCGCAGGGCCGGTGTCGCACCGCGTTCCGCCATGACGTCGCGGTGGATCTCGATGGCCGCGTCGGACTGGTTCAGCGTGATGTAGTGCAGGCCGGGGGCACCCTCGGCGAGCAGCCGGCAGGCCATCCGCGTCGCGTACTCGACCCCGATGCGACGGGAGGCGTCCGGGTCCTCCCGGGCGGCTTCGAGGCGGTGGGCGAGGTCTTCCGGGAAGGCGGCGTTGGAGAGTTCGGCGAACCTGCGGATCTGCCGGACGTCCGTGGCGGGCATGATCTCGGGGATGATCGGTGTCTCGCACCCGGCGGCCGCCACCCGGTCGCGCAGCCGCAGATAGTCCTCGACGTGGAAGAACATCTGGGTGATGGCGTAGTCCGCGCCGGCCCGGCACTTGGCGACGAAGTGCCGGATGTCGCTCTCCCAGTCCGGCGAGCGCGGATGGCGCTCCGGGAACGCGGCGACACCCACACTGAAGTCTCCCAGCTCACGGACCAGCGACACCAGCTCGTGCGCGTGGGTGAGGCCCTCGGGGTGGGCGACCCACGGCCCGCCGGGATCACCCGGCGGGTCGCCGCGCAGGGCCAGGACGTCCCGGATGCCGACGTCCGCGTACTGGCCGATGATCCGGCGCAGTTCGGCCACCGAGTGCCCGACGGCCGTCAGATGGGCGACCGGCCGCAGCGTGGTCTCGGCCGCGATCCGCTTGGTGACCTCGACGGTGCGCTGCCGGGACGACCCGCCGGCGCCGTAGGTGACGGACACGAACGTCGGGGCCAGCGCCTCGATCCGGCGCACCGTCCGCCACAGCCGGTTCATCCCGGCGTCGGTCTTGGGCGGGAAGAACTCGAAGGAGAAGGACGGCTCGCCCTCCACCGGCAGCCGGCGCGGGGAGGGACGCGTGCGAGGGCCCTCGGGCGCGGTCGACAAGACGGAACTCCTTTCGCTGTACGGGCGGTCACGGCCGGGGGGGCCGCCGCTAGCGTGCGTTGAAGTACTTCGCCTCGGGGTGGTGGATCACGATGGCGTCGGTGGACTGCTCGGGGTGGAGCTGGAACTCCTCGGACAGGTGGACCCC
>NZ_JBVJOT010000146.1:0-1290 GCF_055583025.1 Streptomyces sp. NPDC104831 | reverse complement strand
AACTTCACCTGCACACCTCTCCCTCCCTCTCGTGCAGTTCTTTGCGAGGCCGATTGGCCGAATGCTGCTTTGGGGTTTGTCAGCTTACATATCAGGTGCGATCGAACTTCTTTGTATTTATCTTAGAATAACTGATCATCGGACGATACCTGTCAGTTATCGCAGGAAGGAATCGACAGCGGATGAGTCGCACAGAAAACACGGTTTCTTCCGGCCATGACAGAATCGCCCTATGCACGTGACGCGTAGATCTAGTATGCTTCGTCAGGAGGTCGGAATCGATACCCGCGGCCGCACTCAGCCCTCTGATTTCAATCCCGAAGGGTGGCGAGAAATCTCGATTCCTGTTCATGTCTCCAACGAGGTCCGTAGCCGGATTGTCACAGAGTGGGTGCCGGAGATCGAGTGGCTGTTCCAGGGCCGGAAGGTGTCCGATGTGGCCAACTGCTGGTATTGGATTACGTCAGGAAATGACTTTCCCTCTGGTCTTGCGCGAGCTCTTGGGCGACATCGGGGGCGAGCTCGTCGACGAGATCTCGCTGCCCTGGAAACGATGTGGTACCGCGTCGCCGTGACACGGGTCTGGGGTGCCCGCCAGTGTGCAGTGAACGCGCGATCAAGTGTAACTGTTCCCGGAGCGCATCTGCTGCTGCTGGACACAGCGTTTCCGCGGCGGCGTCGAGCGCAGCGACCAGTGCCTCTAATTGCACAGGTGCGTGCTCGATGATGGAGTGTGCATCGATTTGGACGAGTTCTTGGGTATGCGCTTCAAGCCATTGATCGAGTACAAGGCATTCGTCCCGGTCGAGACGTTCGAGCAGTTCAACGAGCAGCGGACGATCGATCCGAAACGTGCGGATTGCGACCTCGTGGATCCGATGTGTCTGAGCAGACCGCTCAGTCCGCAATAGCTTAACTTGTCGACCTTCTACGCGAATCAACATCCGAGTCATCCTCCGTCCACTGGAACATGACGAGGATACTTCAGGCAAGCGGCGCTCTCTACTCCGAATTGCGAGCCGCGAATACTGCGTCAGGTTCATGAGTTCCAGAGTCCGTTAACGTCAGAGTTGTCATCCGGGCTCGCTGCTGCCTCGCCAGGTCTGGTTGATTCCGGCCGCATCACTGAGCAGTGCCCAGATGAAAAGGAAGTGCGTGCACCGCTGTGGGCCATTATCGGATCTGCCTGCCATCGTCGTTTCATTGGCCGAGAAATCAAGCAGTCGTGCGAGAGCGCTCATGCGCATATGAGTTTCAATGTGAAGTCAAGTGCCGTCAGTTGGATACAAC
>NZ_JBVJOT010000145.1:0-1306 GCF_055583025.1 Streptomyces sp. NPDC104831 | reverse complement strand
GGGTGGAAGGCGACCTCCGGGTTCTGCGGGGTCGGCCCGTCGAGGAGCGGCTGGGCGACGTCCTTCAGGTGCAGGTCGAAGAAGGCCGTGACGTATGCCCGGGTGAGTTGGAGGGCGCGCGGGGCGGGGAGCGTGCGACCGCTGTCGGGTAGGCCGAGGGCGTCGAGCAGGACCGGGAAGTCGGTGAACGAGGCGTGGTTGGTGCCGGCCACGGTCAGCCAGCGCTTCCAGCCGTCGATCCGGGGCCAGCTCTCGGTCCAGCTGGTGTCCTCGGCGCCGCCCGGCAGCGGGTGCCCGATCATCAGGAACGGTTTGCCGCCGAGGCCGGTGGCGGGCACCGGGACGTCCATGGTGCCGTCCAGGTCCGCGCCGGCTCTGATTCGGTCGTCGGTGAGCAGGGCGGGGACGGTCGCCGCGCCGCCCGCGGAGTGGCCGGCCGCACCGACGCGGTCCGGGGCGATCATCCGGGAGTGGCGCCAGGCGGGGTGGGAGCGGGTGGTCAACTGGTCGATGGCGAAGGAGATGTCCTGGGCCCGGCTGCGGTCCAGGCCCGCCCAGTCCTCCGGGGAGCGCAGGTGGCCGCACATCACGCAGGGCAGCGTGCTTCCGTCGGGGAAGGTCGTCCCGGTGTTCTCGTAGGTGTGGTCGATCAGCGCGACCACGTAGCCGTGGCTGGACAGGTCCTCGGCCAGGCCGGTCAGTGAGGTGCGCGGCATGGTGAAGCCCGGCGAGAGGAGCACCAGCGGGTACCGGCCGGGCGCGGGGCGGGCCCCGGAGGCGGCCCAGGTCCGGGTCGCGGTGATCGCCTCGGTGGGGATGGTGTTGCCCGGCAGCTTGGCGTCCAGCAGCATCCGCGCCGCGCCGGGGGTCATGTAGGGGGCCGGGCTGCCGGTGCCCGCCCTGGCCGGGTAGTACACCGATACCATCAGCCGGCGTGGGCCCGCCGGGGGCACCCACGGGTCGGGCCGGTCCCGGTCGACGAGTTCCAGGACCTCCTGCCCGACCGCGTACGGCCCGGTGGAGCGCGGGAGTTCGGCCCGGACTGCGGCCGGAGCGGTGGCGGACGCGGCGGTCTGGTCCTGGGTGGCCGGAGCGGCCCCCGCGAGCGGGGCGGCGGCGACGGACAGCGCCAAGGCGAGCAGCAGGGCCGCCAGGGCTGCGGCGGGACGGATTCTGGTCATGGGCGTGACCGTACGTCCGTTGCAATGGAGTTGGCGTCGACTCAGCGGCGTAGGGGTTACGCCGGAGGACGAACAGACCGTCAGCGCGCTGCCCCTACGGGAAGCCCTTACTGATCGTTTCAGAA
>NZ_JBVJOT010000144.1:0-1315 GCF_055583025.1 Streptomyces sp. NPDC104831 | reverse complement strand
AGGGAAGGCAGCGAGGAATACCTCGACTCGGAGAAGTACCAGCTCAGGCCCCGCGACTGGGAGGCCGCCGAGCGCGAGGGCCGCAGCATCGCCCCCCTCGTCACCCGCCTCAACACCATCCGCCGCCGCCACCCCGCACTCCAGCGCCTGCGCAACCTCCACTTCCACCACACCGACAACGACGCCGTGCTGGCCTACAGCAAGCGCACGGGCACGGACACGGTCCTGGTGGTCGTCAACCTCGACCCGCACCACACCCAGGAGGCCACCGTCACGCTGGACATGCAGCGACTCGGCCTGGACCGGCACGAGTCCGTGCCGGTGCACGACGAGCTGACCGGCGAGACCTACCACTGGGGCGGCACCGACTACGTGCGGCTCACCCCCGGCCGGGCGCCGGCGCACGTGCTCCACGTAGGGCGCTCGACGCCCCGGATCGGAGGGCCCGCAGCGTCATGACCGTCAACGAGCCCGTACCGGACACCTTCGAGGACACACCCGCGGGAGACCGGGACCCCGATTGGTTCAAACGCGCCGTCTTCTACGAGGTCCTGGTCCGCTCCTTCCAGGACAGCAACGGCGACGGTGTCGGCGACCTGAAGGGCCTGACCGCCAAGCTGGACTATCTCCAGTGGCTCGGCGTGGACTGCCTGTGGCTGCCCCCGTTCTTCAAGTCCCCGCTCAGGGACGGCGGTTACGACGTCTCCGACTACACCGCCGTCCTCCCCGAATTCGGCGACCTCGCCGACTTCGTGGAGTTCGTGGACGCCGCCCACCAGCGCGGCATGCGGGTGATCATCGACTTCGTCATGAACCACACCAGCGACCAGCACCCGTGGTTCCAGGAGTCCCGCAAGAACCCCGAGGGCCCCTACGGCGACTACTACATGTGGGCCGACGACGACAAGCGGTACCAGGACGCCCGGATCATCTTCGTCGACACCGAGGTCTCCAACTGGACCTTCGACCCGGTCCGCGGCCAGTACTACTTCCACCGCTTCTTCTCGCACCAGCCCGACCTGAACTACGAGAACCCGGCCGTCCAGGAGGAGATCCTGGCCGCCCTGCGCTTCTGGCTGGACCTCGGCATCGACGGCTACCGGCTGGACGCCGTGCCCTACCTGTACGCGGAAGAGGGCACCAACTGCGAGAACCTGCCCGCCACCCACCAGTTCCTCAAGCGGGTGCGCCGCGAGATCGACGCGCTCTACCCGGACACCGTGCTGCTGGCGGAGGCCAACCAGTGGCCCGAGGACGTGGTCGACTACTTCGGCGACTACTCCGTCGGCGGCGACGAGTGCCACATGGCCTTCCA
>NZ_JBVJOT010000143.1:0-1350 GCF_055583025.1 Streptomyces sp. NPDC104831 | reverse complement strand
TGGTGGGTGCGGTGGCCCAGGCGGCGGAGGTGGCGGGGGTCGGTGGGGTCACGGCGGTGGGGACTTTGCGTCGTGACGAGGATGAGGTGTCGCGGCTGTTGCAGCATGCGGCGGAGGTGTTCGTCGCGGGGGTGGATGTCGACTGGCCGGCGTGGGTGGACGGTGGCCGGTTGGTGGATCTGCCGACGTACGCCTTCCAGCGCCGGCGTTTCTGGTTGCCGGCGGGTCGGTCGGTGGTGGACGCGGCGGGGCTGGGTCTCGATCCGGCGCACCATCCCCTGCTCGGCGCCGCCGTACGCCTGGCGTCGCAGGACGGGTGGGTGCTGACCGGGCAATTGTCGCTGCTCTCTCACCCATGGCTCGCGGACCACGCCGTCTTCGGCACCGTCATCCTTCCCGGCACCGCCTTCGTCGAGCTGGCACTGCACGCCGGCGAACAGGCCGGTTGCGAGGTGCTGGAGGAACTGACGCTGGAACGGCCGCTGGTGCTGTCGCCGGACACGCCGGTGTCGGTCCAGGTTTCGGTGGGCGCCGACGAGGCCGGTCGGCGGACGATCGCCGTGCACTCCCGGCCCCAGGACAGCGAGGGCGAATGGGACCGCCACGCCGTGGGCGTCCTGGCACCCGGCACGGGCATCTCCACGGAACGGCTGGAGACGGCGTGGCCGCCGGCCGGCGCGCAGCGCGTGGACGTGACCGAGGACTACGACCGCCTGGCCGGAGTGGGGTACGGCTACGGGCCGATCTTCCAGGGCTTGCGCGCCGCATGGCGGGTGGGCGAGGAACTGTTCGCCGAGGTGCGACTCCCCGGCGAGGCCGACACGTTCGGTGTCCACCCGGCCCTGCTCGACGCCGCCCTGCACGCACTGCTCACCGACGATCTGAGAGTGCCGTTCTCGTGGGGCGGGGTGCGGCTGCACTCGGTGGGTGCCTCGGTGCTGCGGGTGCGGCTGACCCCGCAGGCGGACGGTGCCGTGCGGGTGGCCGCGTTCGACGGCGCCGGCCTGCCCGTGGTGACCGTGGACGAACTCCGCCTGCACCCCATGTCCCGTGAGCAACTGGAGCAGGTCGGCTCGGCGGTGACCGATCCGCTGTTCGAGGTGCGCTGGGTGGACGTGCCGAGGCCGGACGGTGCCGGGGAACTTCCCTCGGACGTCCGGGTGGAGTACGTCGAGCCGGGCGGTGATGTGCGGGTGCGGGTCGGGGAGGCGCTCGCGTTGGTGCAGGGTTTCGTGGCCGATTCCGTGGATGGGCGGCTGGTCGTGGTCACGCGGGGTGGGATGACGGGTGTGGCCGATCCGGCGACGGCCGGGGTGTGGGGGTTGCTGCGGTCGGCGCAGGCCGAGCATC
>NZ_JBVJOT010000142.1:0-1361 GCF_055583025.1 Streptomyces sp. NPDC104831 | reverse complement strand
CTAAGGGCTGTCCCGTAAATGATCTTTGAGTCGCCAGAAGGGGGTCGGTCGCGGTGCGGTCCACTCGCCTATCCGGCGAGGGCGAGGTTGTGCATGCGGGCGATGCCGAGCATGGCGTGGTGGACCCCGTCGCCTTTGAGGCGGCAGTCTCGGAGGATTTTCCAGGTCTTCATGCGGGCGAAGGTGTGCTCGATACGGGCGCGGACCTGTTTGTGGGACTTGTTGTGCGCCTTCTTCCAGTCGGGCAAGTCTTCGCCCTCGCGCCGACGATGGGGCATGACGAGCCCCGTGCCCGGATAGCCGCCGTCCGCGATCGTGAGGGTCCTGCCGACGGCGGCTTTGGCACCGGACTCCTCCCATGCCTTGCAGTCGTTGCGGTTCCCGGGCAACGGTTGGCCGACCACGACGACGAGTCGGGTGTCGGCGTCTATGACGACCTGGTGGTTGGTGGAGTACCGGTAGTTCTTCGACTGCTCGGCGATGGCGTGATCGCGAGTAGGCACCAGGGTGCCGTCCACGATGAGCACGGCGTCCTTGGCGAACCGCTTGCGAGGCTGGAGCGCGAGCAGCGGCCCGAGGTGGTCGATGATGCGGTTTGCTGCCGACTTGGACACGCCGAACAGCGGAGCGAGCTGGCGCATCGTCAGGTTTGTGCGCCAGTAAACCGCGACCAGCAGTGTCCGGTCCTCCAAGGGCAGGCCCCATGGCCGACCTTTGCGGACCGCGTCCGCACCTTCGCGCCGCAGCATGGTCACCAGCTTCCCGAAGGCACGCGGGCTCAGCCCGGTGAACGGGCCTATCCAGGACGGCTCCGACACCGTGATCACACCAGTCACGCCGGGATCATCGCACCGCGGGTGCCCCGCCGGAGGCCTCCCCTCCTCAGCGGAACTCGTGGACCACCTGGATCTCGCCGACGATGTGGGCATTGAAGTCGTCCAGCTCCTCGGCCGGAACCCAGAGCTCGAGGATAGTCTGCCCACCGGCCTGCTGGATGGGGTACCGGCTCAAGAACTCCGACTCGACCTCAAAACGAGTGACGAAGCCGGCGCCATCGTGCTTCACGTTCCAGTCCCGGGCGATCCTGACCGCGTAGTCCTCGTTGAGGACCGGGTAGAAGATCGGCTGCTCGGGCAGCCGTGGCGGCCAGGCACGCCAGTTCAGCCCCCGAACCAGATCCAGCTCCTTGAGGCCGGTGGGGCGCCACAGGGTCGTCGTTGCTTGCTGGCTGGTCATCTGCATCGCTCTCTGAACGTAGGCCGCTGGTGCGGCGGGACGGGAGATCGGACGTTACCGGCATCGCGAACTCGTCAGCCACGCAGTTTCCGCACCGTAACCAGCAGTTACGGGACAACCTCTAG
>NZ_JBVJOT010000141.1:0-1412 GCF_055583025.1 Streptomyces sp. NPDC104831 | reverse complement strand
ACACAGTGAACGCGAGCATCAATGGACAAGCCCTCGGCCTATTAGTACCAGTCAACTCCACCCGTTACCAGGCTTCCATATCTGGCCTATCAACCCAGTCGTCTACTGGGAGCCTTACCCCATCAAGTGGGTGGGAGTCCTCATCTCGAAGCAGGCTTCCCGCTTAGATGCTTTCAGCGGTTATCCCTCCCGAACGTAGCCAACCAGCCATGCCCTTGGCAGAACAACTGGCACACCAGAGGTTCGTCCGTCCCGGTCCTCTCGTACTAGGGACAGCCCTTCTCAAGACTCCTACGCGCACAGCGGATAGGGACCGAACTGTCTCACGACGTTCTAAACCCAGCTCGCGTACCGCTTTAATGGGCGAACAGCCCAACCCTTGGGACCGACTCCAGCCCCAGGATGCGACGAGCCGACATCGAGGTGCCAAACCATCCCGTCGATATGGACTCTTGGGGAAGATCAGCCTGTTATCCCCGGGGTACCTTTTATCCGTTGAGCGACGGCGCTTCCACAAGCCACCGCCGGATCACTAGTCCCGACTTTCGTCCCTGCTCGACCCGTCGGTCTCACAGTCAAGCTCCCTTGTGCACTTACACTCAACACCTGATTGCCAACCAGGCTGAGGGAACCTTTGGGCGCCTCCGTTACCCTTTAGGAGGCAACCGCCCCAGTTAAACTACCCATCAGACACTGTCCCTGATCCGGATCACGGACCCAGGTTAGACATCCAGCACGACCAGACTGGTATTTCAACGACGACTCCACCCACACTGGCGTGCGAGCTTCACAGTCTCCCAGCTATCCTACACAAGCCGAACCGAACACCAATATCAAACTGTAGTAAAGGTCCCGGGGTCTTTCCGTCCTGCTGCGCGAAACGAGCATCTTTACTCGTAGTGCAATTTCACCGGGCCTATGGTTGAGACAGTCGAGAAGTCGTTACGCCATTCGTGCAGGTCGGAACTTACCCGACAAGGAATTTCGCTACCTTAGGATGGTTATAGTTACCACCGCCGTTTACTGGCGCTTAAGTTCTCAGCTTCGCCCACCCGAAAGTGAGCTAACCGGTCCCCTTAACGTTCCAGCACCGGGCAGGCGTCAGTCCGTATACATCGCCTTACGGCTTCGCACGGACCTGTGTTTTTAGTAAACAGTCGCTTCTCGCTGGTCTCTGCGGCCACCCCCAGCTCACGGAGTAAATCCGATCACCAAGCGTGGCCCCCCTTCTCCCGAAGTTACGGGGGCATTTTGCCGAGTTCCTTAACCATAGTTCACCCGAACGCCTCGGTATTCTCTACCTGACCACCTGAGTCGGTTTAGGGTACGGGCCGCCATGAAACTCGCTAGAGGCTTTTCTCGACAGCATAGGATCATCCACTTCACCACAATCGGCTCGGCATCAGGTCTCA
>NZ_JBVJOT010000140.1:0-1679 GCF_055583025.1 Streptomyces sp. NPDC104831 | reverse complement strand
GCCGCCTCGGTGGATCCGGAGCGGGCGTTCCGGGAGATGGGCTTCGACTCGTTGACGGGTCTGGAGCTGCGGCAGCGGTTGCAGGCCGTGACCGGACTGCGGCTGCTGTCGACGCTGGTCTTCGACTACCCCACGCTCAACGCGCTCGCCGGCTACCTGGCCGAGCAGATCACGGGCACGTCCAGCGGGCCCGCCGTGCCGGTGCCGGTCGCGGGCGTCGTGGACGACGACCCGATCGTCATCGTCGGCATGGCCTGCCGGCTGCCGGGCGGGATCGACTCCCCGCGGGAACTGTGGCGCACGGTCGTAGAAGGCGTGGACGCGACCTCGGAGTTCCCCGCCGACCGGGGCTGGGACCTCGCCGGCCTCTACGACCCGGACCCGCACCACCTCGGTACCAGTTACTCCCGCCGGGGCGGATTCCTGACCGGGGCCGGTGACTTCGACGCCGAGTTCTTCGGGATCAGTCCGCGTGAGGCGGCGGCGATGGACCCGCAGCAGCGGCTGCTGCTGGAGACGTCCTGGGAGGCGCTGGAGCGGGCCGCCATCGACCCGTCCTCGCTCCGCGGCAGCCGGACCGGCGTGTTCACCGGCCTGATGTACCACGACTACGGCTCCTGGCTCCCCGAGGCCACCGAGGACGTCGAGGGGCTGCTGATCACCGGCAACAGCGGTGGGGTGGCCTCGGGCCGGATCTCGTACCTGCTGGGCCTGGAGGGCCCGGCGATGACGGTGGACACGGCCTGCTCGTCGTCGTTGGTGGCGTTGCATCTGGCGGCGCAGGCGTTGCGCAACGGGGAGTGCTCGCTGGCGTTGGCGGGTGGTGTGACGGTGATGTCGACGCCGACGACGTTCGTGGAGTTCTCCCGGCAGCGGGCGATGTCGCCGGACGGGCGGTGCAAGGCGTTCTCGGACGCGGCCGACGGTGCGGGCTGGTCGGAGGGCGTGGGTCTGCTCGTGGTCGAGCGCCTCTCGGACGCCGAACGCCACGGGCACCGGGTGCTGGCGGTGGTGCGGGGTTCGGCGGTGAACCAGGACGGTGGCAGCAATGGTCTGACGGCGCCGAACGGTCCGTCCCAGCAGCGGGTTATCCGGGCGGCGTTGTCGAGTGCGCGGTTGTCGCCCGCGGACGTGGACGTGGTCGAGGCGCACGGCACGGGGACGGCCCTCGGTGACCCCATCGAGGCGCAGGCGCTGCTGGCGACCTACGGCCAGGACCGGGAGCGGCCCCTGTGGCTGGGCTCGGTCAAGTCGAACATCGGGCACACGCAGGCCGCCGCGGGTGTCGCGGGTGTGATCAAGATGGTGGAGGCGATGCGTCACGGCGTACTCCCGCGCACCCTGCACGTCGACGAGCCGTCGCACCACGTCGACTGGACTGCCGGTGACGTCGAGATCCTCACCGACAACATCCCTTGGCCCGAGACGGGGGGCCCGCGCCGGGCCGGAGTCTCGTCGTTCGGCATCGGCGGCACCAACGCGCACGTCATCCTCGAAGCCCCGCCCCAGGACACCACAGCACCCGAGCCGGCCGGCACCACCATGCCGGAGTCTCCGGTCGTCGTGAACCCGACGCCCGTCCCGTGGGTGTTGTCGGCGCGTAGTGGTGGGGCGTTGGGGGAGCAGGCGGCGCGGTTGCTGGAGCGGGTGGCGGAGGGCGCGGGGCTGGACGCGCGGGA
>NZ_JBVJOT010000138.1:0-2141 GCF_055583025.1 Streptomyces sp. NPDC104831 | reverse complement strand
CACGCCATCGACGTCGCCGCCAGCCCCTCGGCACGACGCTCCAAAGCCAACGCGTCCAGGAAGGCATTCGCCGCCGCATAATTGCCCTGACCGGCAGTACCGAACACGCCCGCCGCAGACGAGAACAGGACGAACGCCGCCAGATCCGCGCCCCGCGTCAGCTCGTGCAGCCACCGCGCCCCGTCCACCTTCGGACGCATCACCACATCCACGCGCTCCGCCGACAACGCCGTCACCACACCGTCGTCCAGCACACCCGCCGCATGCACCACACCAGTGAGCGGATGCTCGGCAGGAATCTCGGACAGCACCTCCGCCAGCGCCTCACGATCGGCCACGTCACAGGCCACGAACCGCACCGACGCACCAGCGGCCTCCAACTCCGCCACCAGCTCGCGGGCACCCTCACCACCACGACGTCCCAGCAACAGCAGGTGCCGCACCCCGTACTCCCCCACGAGATGCCGGGCCACCAACCCACCCAACGCACCCCCGGCACCCGTGATCAACACCGTCCCGCCCGCACCCAGCTCGGGCCGGTCTGGGGTCCGCCCAGCGACCGGGGAAAGCCGTGGCACGTACAACCGGCCACCGAGCACGGCGACTTGCGGTTCGCCGAGGGCGAGCACCGACGCCACATCGGCATCCTCGCCGGCCGGTACGTCGACCAGGACGATCCGACCCGGATGCTCGGCCTGCGCCGACCGCAGCAACCCCCACACCCCGGCCGTCGCCGGATCGGCCACACCCGTCATCCCACCCCGCGTGACCACGACCAGCAGCCCATCGACGGAATCGGCCACGAAACCCTGCACCAACGCGAGCGCCTCCCCGACCCGCACCCGCACATCACCGCCCGGCTCGACGTACTCCACCCGGACGTCGGAAGCCGGTTCGGCCGGGGTTTCAGGGGCGGCTACGTCGGTCCAGCGCACCTCGTACAGCGGGTCGGCGGCGGCCGAGCCCAGCTGGGCCACCTGTGCGCGGGACATGGGTTGCAGGCGGAGTTCGTCGACGGTCACGACGGGCATGCCGGCGCCGTCGAACGCGGCCACCCGCACGGCACCGTCCGCCTGCGGGGTCAGCCGCACCCGCAGTACCGAGGCACCCACCGAGTGCAGCCGCACCCCGCCCCACGAGAACGGCACCCACAAGTCCTCCGACGGCAGCGGATGCAACGCGGCGTCGAGCAGTGCCGGATGGACGCCGAACGTCCCCGAGTCGCCCGGCAGTCGGACCTCGGCGAACAGTTCCCCGCCCGACCGCCACATCGCGTCCAGGCCCTGGAACACCGGTCCGTACCCGTAGCCGAGGCCGGCCAGGCGCTCATAGACCTCCGCGCCCTCCACCCGCCGGGCTCCCGGCGGTGGCCACGGCGTCTCCAGCCGTTCCGGGGACACGGCCGGGCCGCGCGACACCACGCCGACGGCATGCCGCACCCACTCGGTCTCCGCGTCCTGGGACCGGGAGTGCACGGCGATCGTCCGCCGCCCGGCCTCGTCGGCGGCGCCCACCGAGACCTGGACCGCCATCAGCGTGTCCGGCGACAGCACCAGCGGCCGTTCCAGCGTCAGTTCCTCCAGCACCTCGCAGGTGACCTCGTCGGCCGCCCGCAGTGCCATCTCCACGAAGGCGGTGCCGGGAAGGATGACGGTGCCGAAGACGGCGTGGTCCGCCAGCCAGGGGTGGGTAGCGAGGGAGACGCGTCCCGTGAGCACTGCCTCGTCGTTGCCGGCCAGGCGTACGGCGGCGCCGAGCAGGGGATGGTGCGCCGGATCGAGACCCAACCCCGCCGCGTCCACCACCGACCGACCCGCCGGCAACCAGAAACGCCGGCGCTGGAAAGCGTACGTCGGCAGATCCACCAACCGCCCACCATCCACCCACGCCGGCCAGTCGACATCCACCCCCGCGACGAACACCTCCGCCGCATGCTGCAACAACCGCGACACCTCATCCTCGTCACGACGCAAAGTCCCCACCGCCGTGACCCCACCGACCCCCGCCACCTCCGCCGCCTGGGCCACCGCACCCACCAACACCGGATGCGGGCTGACCTCGATGAAGACCCGGTGCCCGGCCTCCAGCAACGTCTCCAGCGCACGGTCGAAACGCACCGTCTCCCGCAGATTCGTAAACCA
>NZ_JBVJOT010000137.1:0-2533 GCF_055583025.1 Streptomyces sp. NPDC104831 | reverse complement strand
GGTTGATAGGCCAGATATGGAAGCCTGGTAACGGGTGGAGTTGACTGGTACTAATAGGCCGAGGGCTTGTCCATTGATGCTCGCGTTCACTGTGTATGTTCTGAGGCAACGAACGGTTGCCGGTTCAGAGCTGAACTGAAACACAAGTAAAAAGTGTGCTTGTTCGCTCGAAACCATTAGGGTTTCGGTGGTCATAGCGTGAGGGAAACGCCCGGTTACATATCGAACCCGGAAGCTAAGCCTCACAGCGCCGATGGTACTGCAGGGGGGACCCTGTGGGAGAGTAGGACACCGCCGAACAATCTTTGGGAGGACCCCTGGTCACCAGCGTTCAGCTGGGACCAGGGGTCCTTTTGTTTTTACAATGCTTGAGGTACCACAGACAGGAGTCACCATGTCCACCAACTCTCCCGGCGACCGTCCGGAGCGCGACCAGCGGCGACGGGACAGTGGTGACCGGGGTGACCGCGGCGGCTTCCGGCGGGACAACGACCGCCGGGACAACGACCGTCGCACCAACGACCGCACCAACGACCGCGGCGGCTACGGCAGCCGGCGTGACGACCGCCGCGATGACCGCCGTGACGACCGTCGTGGTGATGACCGTCGTGGTGGTGGGTTCCGGCGTGAGGGCGATCGCGGTGCGCGTCCGGGGTTCCAGCGGGACGACCGGGACCGTGGCGACCGCGGTGGCTTCCGCCGTGACGACCGGCGCGACGACCGAGGTGGCTTCCGGCGCGACGACCGTCGTGACGACGACCGTGGCTTCCGCCGCGACGACAGCCGTGGCGACCGCCCGTCCTACCGCCGTGACGACGACCGAGGTGGCTACCGCCGCGACGACCGCCGAGACGACCGCGGCGACCAGCGCGGTGGTTTCCGGGGCCGTGACGACCGGCGCGACGACCGCCGTGGCGACGACCGCGGCGGCTTCCGCCGGGACGACCGCCGGGACGACCGTCGTGGTGATGACCGTCGTGGTGATGACCGTCGTGGTGGTGGGTTCCGGCGTGAGGGCGATCGCGGTGCGCGTCCGGGGTTCCAGCGGGACGACCGGGACCGTGGCGACCGTGGCGGCTTCCGCCGTGACGACCGGCGCGACGACCGAGGTGGCTTCCGGCGCGACGACCGTCGTGACGACGACCGTGGCTTCCGCCGCGACGACAGCCGTGGCGACCGCCCGTCCTACCGCCGTGACGACGACCGAGGTGGCTACCGCCGAGACGACCGCGGCGACCAGCGCGGTGGTTTCCGGGGCCGTGACGACCGGCGCGACGACCGAGGTGGCTTCCGGCGCGACGACCGCCGTGGCGACGACCGCGGCGGCTTCCGGCGCGACGACCGTCGTGACGACCGGCGTGACGACGACCGTGGCGGCTTCCGCCGGGACGACCGTCGTGACGACCGCGGCGACCAGCGCGGTGGTTTCCGGGGCCGTGACGACCGTGGCGGCCGTGGGCCCCGTAGGGACGACCGCGGTGGCCGTCCGGGCGGCGGCTTCCAGAGGCGTGACGGGCGGGACGACCGCCGTGGCGGCGCCGGCGGCGCCCGGTTCCGCGATGAGCGGGACCGGGACCGGGAGCCGATCAAGCGGCTGCCGATCCCGGAGGACGTCACCGGCGACGAGATCGACAGGGACGTCCGCCAGGAGCTGCAGAGCCTGCCCAAGACGCTCGCCGAGGACGTCGCCAAGAACCTGGTGATGGTGGCCCGGCTGATCGACGAGGACCCCGAGGGCGCCTACGGCTACGCCAGGGTCGCGCTCCGCCTCGCCTCCCGCGTGGCCGCCGTGCGCGAGGCCGCCGGCTTCGCCGCGTACGCCAGCCAGAAGTACAGCGAGGCGCTCGCCGAGTTCCGGGCCGCCCGGCGCATGACCGGCACCGTCGAGCTGTGGCCGGTCATGGCCGACTGCGAGCGCGGACTCGGCCGGCCGGAGAAGGCGCTGGAGATGGCCGGCGCACCGGAGGTGCACAAGCTGGACAAGGCCGGCCAGGTGGAGATGCGGCTCGTCGCCGCCGGCGCCCGGCGTGACATGGGCCAGCTGGACGCGGCCATCGTGACCCTGCAGAGCCCGGAGCTGGCCTCCAACTCGGTGCAGCCGTGGACCGCGCGCCTGCGCTACGCCTACGCCGACGCCCTGCTGGCCGCCGGCCGGGAGCGCGAGGCGCGGGACTGGTTCGCGAAGGCCGTCGAGGCCGACCGGGACGGCAGCACGGACGCCTCCGACCGGCTCGCCGAGCTGGACGGCGTGGAGTTCGTCGACGCCCTCGCCGAGGACGCCCCGGACGAGTCCGGGGAAGCGGCCGGGTCCACGGACGACGCCCCGGAGGACGCCCCGGAGGACGGCGACAAGCACTGACGCCGGCCGACACCGGCGCGGAGCGCGACGGAACCGTCACGTGAAAGGGGGGCGGGGGGGGGGGGGGGGGGGGGGCGCCCTCGCCGTCCTGGGGTCCTCTCTTTCCTTGGCGGGTTTTTGTTCGGCACGATCTTTTTTTCCCCCCCCGCGCTTCCTCTCCGGGCGCTGTCCTTC
>NZ_JBVJOT010000136.1:0-3401 GCF_055583025.1 Streptomyces sp. NPDC104831 | reverse complement strand
CACCGACACGAGCACAACACCCCCCCCCCCCCCCCCCCCCCCCCCCCCCCCCCCCCCCCCCCCCCCCCCCCCCCCCGCCCCCCCCCCCCCCCGCTCCGGGCGGGCGGCCTCAGGCTTTCGCCGTACCCGTCCCGCAGCGCCGGCACCTGATGCGGTCCAGGCGGGACAGGCGCCCCTTGGCGTCGTACCGGTAGTCGTCGCGCACGGACCCCCGGCAGCCGTCGGTGGCGCACGGCGCCGCTCCAAAGAGGTGCCCGTACGGGCCGGAGCGGAGCGTGCCGGCGTTGCACTCCGGGCACGGAAAGGGGTGCAGCCCCTCGTCGTTGACGACGTACGCGATCATTTCCGCCAGATGGCAGTTCGGACAGATGGCGGCCATCCGGCGTGATCCCTTCGAAGGGTCGTCCAGGGTCATCCGAGGAGCACATCGCCAACGACCGCCCACCGGCCCCGGTTACCCGGATCCGCGCCGGCCCGCCTAGCGCGGCGGGAGCGGAGAGGCAAGTCGGCCGGGTGGGGTTCCCCTCCGCTCAAGGGGAATCCCACCCGGCCGGGGTGCGCGCCGCCCCCGTCCCCACGGTGCGGCGCGAGCAGGTCGCCGTTCAGTCATCCCGTGAACGGCGGCCTGGGTCTCATTCCAGTCCGAGCGCGGGCAGCACGGCCGCCTCCACGAACCGGACCAGGTACTCGGCGTCGGCATACTGCCCATTCAGGACCGGCCGTACCCGTAGAACGCCGAACATCATGGCGGGGACGTACTCCAGCGCGGGGTGGTCCGCCCGGACCTCGCCACGGTCCACGCCCCGGGCGAGCATCTCCTCCAGCGCGGCGATCTCCGGGTGGATCAGCGCCTCGCGCAGCGCCCGGGCCAGTTCCTGGTCGGAGGTCACCGCGTGCCCCAGCGCCTGGAGCAGCCGGGTGTCCTTGCCGGACCAGTCGCCCGCGGCCCGCGCGGCCTGGCGCAGGTCCTCGGCGAGCGAGCCGGTGTCGATGCCGGCGAACCGCACCCGGCGGCTGGCGCGCAGCGCCGCCGCGACGAACTGCGGTTTGGTCTTCCACTGCCGGTAGAGCGTGGACTTGCTGCAGCGGGTGCTGGCGGCGACGCCCTCCATGGTGACGGAGTCGTAGCCGCACTCGCGGATCTGTTCCAGCACGGCGTCGAAGAACTCCCGCTCACGCTCCGGCGTGATCTTGGAGCGGCGCGAGGCGACGACCGTGTCCGGTCCCTCCGCGGCCTGCGACGTCATGCGCTGCTTCCCCTCACTCGTGCTGTCTCCAGTGTGGCGCACATCAATCGATACGCCAGTGTACCGGTACTCGGCCGTATCGGTACACTGGCGTATCGGTACGGAAACGTATCGATCAGTCCCGGCCACCGGCCGGGGCGTACGCACCACCCACGCACCACCGTCAGCGAAGGGGCCGGGGGATGAATGCCCGAACCGAGCCTGCGGAGGCGGAAACGGCACCGGCGACCCCGGCACGCCCGCCTCTGATACGTGAGTTCCTGCTGGTCGCCGGGCTCTTCCTGGTCTACAAACTGGGCCGCCAGCTGGCCACCGGCCACACCGGCGACGCCTTCCGCAACGCCCGCCGCGTGTGGGACCTGGAGCGGGCCGCGCACCTGCCCCACGAGAACGCCGTGCAGTCCGCGCTGCTGCACGGCGACACGCTCGTCCACCTGGCGAACACCTACTACGCGACCGTCCACTTCCCGGCCACGCTCGCCTTCCTGGTCTGGCTGTACGTACGCCGGCCCGCGCACTACGTCTGGGCCCGGCGGGTCCTCGCGGTGGTCACCACCGCCGCCCTGGTACTGCCGTTCACCTTCCCGCTGGCCCCGCCGCGGATGCTGACCGGGACGGGGCTGGTGGACACCGGCCGGGTCTACGGCCCCTCCGTGTACGGCCCGCCCGCCAGCGACCACCTGTCCAACCAGTTCGCGGCGATGCCCTCGCTGCACTTCGGCTGGGCCCTGATGGTGGCCGTCGGCCTGATCGCCGCGACCCGCTCCCGGTGGCGCCGGCTGTGGCTGCTGCATCCGCTGGCCACCCTGCTGGTGATCGTGGGCACGGCGAACCACTACTGGCTCGACGCGCTCGTGGCCACGGTGATGCTCGCCCTCGCCCTCGCCGCCATCCCCCGGCCCCGGCACACCGCCACCACGGCGGGACGCGGCACCGGCCTGCCGGTCACCCGCGAGCCCGTCCTGGCGGGAGCGGGCCGATGAGCACCGCCGCCCTGGCCGCCCTCGGCCTGTCACTGGTGTCGGCCGTCGCCTACGCGCTGGCCGCCGTCGCCCAGGAGCGGCTGGCCGCGCGCAGCGCCGGCACCGGGCTGCTGCGCCTGCTGGGCACCGGCGCCTGGTGGTCCGCGGTCGGGCTGAACGCCGCCGCCGCGCTGCTGCACGTCGTCGCCCTGAAGTACGGCCCGCTGACCGTCGTACAGCCGCTGGGCGCGCTCACCCTGGTCGCGGCCGTGCCGCTGGGCGCGCGGGCGGCCGGGCGGCGGGTCCGGGCGGTGGAGTGGCGCGGTACGGCGCTCACCCTGCTGGGACTGGCCGCGCTGCTGGTCGCCGCGTCCGGTCCGGCGCCCGCGCGGGTGCTGTCGCTGCCGGCGGCGCTGGCGGTCTCGGGGGCGACGGCCGCCGCCATCGGCCTGCTGTCCTGGCCCGGCGCACGGCCGGGCCTGAGGCACGCGACCGCGTCCGGCTTCGCCTCCGGGGTGGCGTCCGCGCTCACCCAGACGGTGACGGTGGCGGCCACGGACCGTTCGGGGCCGGTGCTGGACACCGAGGTGATCGTGGGCGCCGTGCTCGTCGCCGCGTTCGCCGTCGGCGGGCTGCTGCTGTCCCAGACCGCCTACCGGGGCGGGCTGGGCGCGCCGCTCGCCGTGGTCACCCTCGCCAACCCGGTGGCCGCCGCGGTGATCGGCCTCAGTCTGCTGGGGCAGGGCCTGCGGGGCGGGGCCGGCGGGGTGCTGCTGGCCGTCGTCGGCGCGGGACTGGCCTCCTGGGGTGTGCTGCTCCTCACCCGGGCGGCGCCCCGGCCCGACGGCCCGGCGGTGGACAAGGAGCATCCGGTGGCGGCCGTCCTGGCCCTGGAGCCGGGCACGGCCACCGCGGAACCGGCCCTGGCCCGCTCCGGGCCCGGGCCGCGGGCGGCCACCGCGGGACCGGCCGCGGCGGCACGCCGGCGCGGGCCGCGGGCGGCCGCCGAGGGACCCGGGCCGGTGCCGCGGCAGCCGGAGCAGCCGGGGCACCTCACCGCGCTCTGAACGCACACGGCGACGGCCGGTGGCGGGGGGGGGACCCGCCTGCCCCCGGCCGGCTCCTTTTTTTCCGCGCTAGTCCCCTCCCCCCCCGCCTGTCCCTCCTTGGCGTTTTTTTTCACCCTCTCGCA
>NZ_JBVJOT010000135.1:0-3426 GCF_055583025.1 Streptomyces sp. NPDC104831 | reverse complement strand
TCGGCGTGAAGCTGACCACGCTGCGTCCGGAGCAGGCGGCGTACATCGGTGTGGACGTCGACGGCCCGTACAAGCCGGACCACTACCGCTACTGAGCCGTAGCTCCCCCGGCCCGACCGCCGGGGGAGTGCGCCGGCCCACCGGCGCCTCCTCCGTCACCAGGCCCTCCGAGGCAGGCCCCCGCACCCCCGTGCCGGGGGCCTGCCCCTTTGGCCCCGACCCAGGACCTCCGGCCGGACCAGCCCGTCAAGACCCAGGACCCCCATGCCCCGCGGCCGTTATTCGCTCCACGATCCGCACGATCACACCCCCCTCGCGGAAGAACACTTCCAATGCGCCCCCGGCCCGTCCGGCTGGCGCTACGTCTCCCGGCTGACCGGGCCCGCCGGCGAGCACCGGGGCTCGGTGGACCTCGCCCTGGACGACCTCGGCCGCCCCCTCCGCCTCGAACTGCACGCGGGTGACTGGCAGGTGCGCGGCGCCGCCCTCGACGGCGTCACCTGGGTCCGCACCGACCCCACCGGCCTCCATGCCACCGAAGGCAATGTGCGCGCCCACGCCTTCACCGGCACTTCCCCCGCGTTCCTCGTCGCCATCGCCCGGCTCCTGCGCCTCACCCCCTCGTCCGCCGCGACCCGCGTACGCCTCGTGGCCTTCACCGATCCCGTCCTCGCCCCCCGCACGGTAGACCAGTCCTGGGCCCTGGTGAACAGCGAAGCACACGCCACTGACAACGGCCCCCTGACCGTGGACGAGTACCAGGTCACCGCCCTGGACACCGGCGAACAGCACACCGTCCACCTCGCCGGCGACGTGGTCCTGGCCGCGCCCGGCATCGAGCTGGAGGACCTTCAGTCACCGCCGTCGCGGTTCGACTGACCCCCGGCCCCGGGCCCCGCGAGCGGCACCGGCAGCGACCCGCCTACGCCGGCGGCACGAACCCGGTGGCCGGCCGTCCGGTCGGCGGCTCCTCGCGCCCCGGTCGCGAAGGGGCGTCCGGCGCGGCCGGTGAGGAGCCGGAGGCATACGAGTCGTCGGGCCGGACCGGCCCCTGGACCTGCCCCCCGTACGGCGAGGCCCCGGTCCGCTGATCCCCCTGCGGCAACGGAGGGCGACACGAGTCCGGAACCCCGGCCTGTCCCCCCGGCCCCGCGAACCCGGCGGTGCCCGGGCCGCCGCCGACCGCCGGACCAGCGCCGGCGGACACCCGCCGGGCCTCACGGGACTGCCGCTCGTGCACCACGGCCGCGAGGAAGGCGGCCGGCGGCAGGTCCGGCGGCACCGGAGCACCCGTACGCCCCGCGAGGTCGGCCGCCAGCCGCTGCGCCATGTCCGCCGACACCCGCGGATCGAGCTGCGCCATCCGGGTCAGGTACTGCCGGACGGCGAGCCACGGCCCGTCCGGCACCGCCGACAGGTCCAGCCCGGCGAACCGCCCCGCGAGCCACGGAGGGGGAGGCGGCACGAATCCGGCCCGCCCCGCGGGTATCCGCTCCCGCACGACCAGCGTTCCCGCGAACACATCGCCGAGCCGCCGTCCCCGCGCCGAGACCAGCGAGGCGATGCACGCCACCACGCCGAGCGTCATCAGGATCTCGACCACCCCGACCGCACCCCGCACCAACGCGTGCCGGAACCGGATCGGCCCGCCGTCGTCCCGGACCACCCGCAGCCCGAAGGCCAGCTTCCCCAGCGAACGCCCCTGGCTGAGGGTCTCGACGGCTATCGGCCCGCCGACCAGCACCAGCAGGAACGACGCGATCGACAGCGCCACCTGCGCGGCCTCGTCCAGCGACGCCGTCGACGCCAGCAGCACCACGACCACGACGACATACGCGGCCATCGCCACCGCCAGGTCGAGCAACACGGCGAGCGCCCTGCTCGGCAGCTTCGCGGGCCGCAGTTCGAGCGCCACCGCCTCGCCGGTCACCAGTTCACTCACGCCCGCCGTCCTTCCCTGGTCCGCCCCCTGAACCGCAAGTCTGCCAAGCTGAGGGCGGATCACGTCGCGGTACGACAAGCTGACAGGAAGCACGAGCGTCCACGAAGAGCCGTGGACGACCAGCCGAGGAGCAGGCAGACCCGATGGACCTGGACGTCTTCGTCTCCGTACACCGAGCCGAATGGGACCGGCTCGATGCGCTGCTCCGCCGCCGGCGCCGGCTCACCGGCCCCGAGGCAGACGAACTCGTCACCCTCTACCAGCGCACCGCCACCCACCTCTCCCTCATCCAGTCCAGCGCTCCCGACCCGCAGCTGACCGGGCGGCTGAGCCGGCTCGTGGCACGCGCGCGCAGCGCCGTCGCCGGCGCCCGCCGGGCCTCGTGGCGGGACGTCACCCACTTCCTGGGCCGCGGCTTCCCGGCCGCCGTCTACCGCGCCCGCCACTGGTGGGTGCCCACGGCGCTCGTGTCGACCGCGGTCGCCGTCCTCCTGGGCTGGTGGATCGGCACCCATCCCGAGGTGCAGTCGTCCATCGCGGCCCCCAGCCGGCTGCGCGAGCTGACCCGCCCGGGCGGAGAGTACGAGACCTACTACTCCAGCCACCCCGCGGCCGCCTTCGCCGCCCAGGTGTGGACGAACAACGCCCAAGCCGCGGCGATGTGCCTGGTCCTCGGCGTCTTCCTGGGCCTTCCCGTCCTCTGGATCCTCTTCCAGAACATGCTGAACCTGGGCGTGGGCTTCGGCCTCATGTCCTCGGCGGGCCGCCTCGACACCTTTCTCGGCCTGGTCCTGCCGCACGGTCTGCTCGAACTGACCGCGGTCTTCGTCGCCGCCGGCACGGGGCTGCGTCTGGGCTGGACGCTGATCGATCCCGGCCCGCGCACGCGGCGGGCGGCTCTCGCGGAGGAGGGACGTGCGGCCATCGGCATGGCGATCGGCCTCGCCCTGATCCTGTTCGTCTCCGGTGCCATCGAAGGCTTCGTCACTCCCTCCGGCCTGCCCACCTGGGCCCGCATCGGCATCGGAATCGCCGCCGAGCTGGCATTTCTCGCGTACGTCTACGTGCTCGGCGGCCGCGCGACACGCGCCGGCGAGACGGGCGACCTGGGGCCGACGGAGCGCAGCGCGTCCCTGCCCACGGCCGCGTGATCCCGTCGATGTGCACTCACCCCCTCTGAGCTGCTAGTCTCCTCTTCGCCCCGCAAGAGCCGTTGACACGGAGGGAGTGGGGAGGTAGATTCAATGAGTTGTCTGGAGCTGGACATCCGGCCGGACACTCGCTAGCATCTACTTGATGCCTCGGAGAGTCGTTAACGACACTCAAGAGAACATCCTCCGATTACTCAGAAATGAGCGGCCGGTCAGACCGGCCAAGAACTTCTGATAAAGTCGGAACCGCCGGAAAGGGAAACGCGAGAGCGGGAACCTGGAAAGCACCGAGGAAATCGGATCGAGAAAAGATCTGATAGAGTCGGAAACGCA
>NZ_JBVJOT010000134.1:0-3554 GCF_055583025.1 Streptomyces sp. NPDC104831 | reverse complement strand
GGAAAATGTGTTCGACGTTTGTGGGGAGGGGACTTTCTGACCCCGCCCCGCAAACCCCCCGGACCCGGGGGTTGTGTCCGGCGGGGACCACCTCCCCCACGCCGCCCACGCCCCCGCCCCGTCCGGCACTCGCCGTGCCGGCTCCCGTCCCCTACCCTCGCGTGTCATGAACCCGGTCGCTGACACGAACGCCGTGGTCAACCTGATCGCCGAGTACGCGCAACTGGTGGACGACGGTGACTTCGCCGGGGTGGGCGCGTTGTTCGCCGATGCCGTGTTCCTCGGCAGCGGTGCGCCGGCCGAGGGCGGCGCGGCCGTCGAGAGGCTGCTCAGGGACACCGTGATCCTCTACGAGGACGGCACGCCGCGTACCCACCACGCCACGACGAACATCGCCGTCGAGGTCGACGAGGAGGCGGGCACCGCCACGGCGCGTTCCTACGTCACCGTCTTCCAGGCCCTGCCCGGCCTGCCGCTGCGGCCCATCGCGGCGGGCCGCTACCACGACCGCTTCGAGCGTCACGACGGCCGGTGGCGGTTCGCGGAACGCCGCGTGCACATCCGCCTGACGGGCGACGTGAGCCACCACCTGCGCGCGTGATTGCCGGCCCAGGGCCCCTCGAGCGGCCAGCCCGGCCATGACGACCGGGGCCGAACCGCCCTGTTCGCCCGCGGCGAGGCGGAGTCCGGTGACCGGTCGGAGTCCGGCGGGCCCGTTTCACCGGCGGTGCACAGTGCCGGGGGCGCCCCCGGAACTGCCGCCGCCCCGCCCGCCCTGATCCGTTTCCTCACGGGGCAGGGCGGCATGCGGCGGCGTACGCGTCTCAGATGTCCCGGAAGATCTCGATCTGCGCCCCGACCGAGTTCAGGCGTTCCGCCAGGTCCTCGTAGCCGCGGTTGATGACGTAGACGTTGCGGAGCACCGACGTGCCCTCCGCCGCCATCATCGCCAGCAGGACGACCACCGCCGGGCGCAGGGCCGGCGGGCACATCATCTCGGCGGCGCGCCAGCGGGTCGGGCCCTCGACCAGGACCCGGTGCGGGTCCAGCAACTGGAGCCGGCCGCCGAGGCGGTTGAGGTCGGTCAGATAGATGGCGCGGTTGTCGTAGACCCAGTCGTGGATGAGGGTCTTGCCCTGCGCGGTGGCCGCGATGGCCGCGAAGAACGGGACGTTGTCGA
Organism: Streptomyces sp. NPDC104831; assembly: GCF_055583025.1. Lineage (NCBI taxonomy): Bacteria > Bacillati > Actinomycetota > Actinomycetes > Kitasatosporales > Streptomycetaceae > Streptomyces > Streptomyces sp. NPDC104831. The sequence goes on along the minus strand of NZ_JBVJOT010000134.1, from coordinate 2,374 downwards.
TGTTCAGGCCGGGGAAGGGCATGGGGTGGATCTTGTCGATCGGCGCCTCCAGCTTGGAGGGGCGGACCGTGAGGTCGACCAGGCGCGTACGGCCGTTGTCGGCGCAGTACTCGGGGCTGCGGTCGTGGTCGAGGCCCATCTCCTCCAGGACCGCCAGCTCGATCTCCAGGAACTCGATCGGGACCCGGCGCACCGTCAGCTCCGACTCGGTGACCACGGCGGCGGCCAGCAGGCTCATCGCCTCGACCGGGTCCTCGGAGGGCGAGTAGTCGACGTCGACGTCGATGGTCGGCACGCCGTGCACGGTGAGCGTGGTGGTGCCGATGCCCTCCACCTTCACGCCCAGCGCCTCCAGGAAGAAGCACAGGTCCTGGACCATGTAGTTGGAGGAGGCGTTGCGGATGACCGTGACACCGTCGTGGCGGGCGGCGGCCAGCAGCGCGTTCTCGGTCACGGTGTCGCCGCGCTCGGTCAGCACGATCGGCCGGTCGGGGCGGACCGAGCGGTCCACCTGGGCGTGGTACTGGCCCTCGGTGGCCGCGATGTCCAGACCGAACCGGCGCAGCGCGATCATGTGCGGCTCGATGGTCCGCGTGCCCAGGTCGCAGCCGCCGGCGTACGGCAGCTTGAAGCGGTCCATGCGGTGCAGCAGCGGACCGAGGAACATGATGATCGAGCGGGTGCGCACGGCGGCCTCCGCGTCGATCGCCGCCATCTCCAGCTCCGCGGGCGGCACGATCTCCAGGTCCACGCCGTCGTTGATCCAGCGGGTGCGGACGCCGATGGAGTTCAGCACCTCCAGCAGGCGGTACACCTCCTCGATGCGCGCCACCCGGCGCAGCACCGTGCGGCCCTTGTTCAGCAGCGTCGCGCACAGCAGGGCCACGCACGCGTTCTTGCTGGTCTTGACGTCGATGGCGCCGGACAGACGGCGGCCGCCGACCACGCGCAGATGCATCGGACCCGCGTAGCCCAGGGACACGATCTCGCTGTCCAGGGCTTCACCGATTCGGGCGATCATCTCAAGGCTGATGTTCTGGTTGCCGCGCTCGATGCGGTTCACCGCGCTCTGGCTGGTGCCGAGCGCCTCCGCGAGCTGCGCCTGCGTCCAGCCCCGGTGCTGCCGGGCGTCACGGATGAGCTTGCCGATGCGTACGAGGTAGTCGTCTGACATGACCTTGAGGCTATCTCAGATATGAGATGGCGCCCGCCAGGGGGGTCCGTTCGGGTGATGAGATGACCAATTGTCAACCCGTTGGGCCCAACGCGGCGACAGGGGGCCCGGGTTCCCCGCCGCCGCACCCGACCGCACCGGGCACGGGAAGTCGGGTCCGGCAGGGTGGTGCCCTCCTAGCGTGAGTGGGCGAAAGGGAAGGAGGCCCGGGTGCTGGAGAAGCTCAACCAGGCCATGGAACACATCGAGTCGCACCTCGACCAGCCGATCGAGGCGGCCGAGCTGGCACGCATCGCGATGACGTCGGAGTACCACTTCCGCCGGCTGTTCTCCGCGCTGGCCGGCGTCCCGCTGTCGGAGTACATCCGGCGCAGGCGGCTGACCGTGGCGGGCGCCGAGGTGCTCGCCGGCGAGCGGACGCTGCTCGATGTCGCGACGCGCTACGGCTACGGCTCGGGGGAGGCGTTCGCCCGCGCGTTCCGCGCCGTCCACGGCGTGGGGCCGGGGGAGGCCCGGCGGACCGGTGCGGCCCTGCGTTCCCAGCCCCGGATGTCCTTCCGCCTCATCGTCGAAGGGAGCAGCAGCATGCGATACAGGATCACCGAGAAGGAGGCATTCCGGGTGGTCGGCAGGAAGGCCCGCGTCCCGCTCGTCCACACGGGGGTCAACCAGGCGATCGCCGACTTCGTCCGGGGCATCGACCCGGAGACGCTCGGGCGCGTCGCGGCGCTGTCCGACCAGGCGCCGGAGGGGATCGTCGCGGTGAGCGACCGGCTCGACCCGAGCCGGGCCGAGGGGACCGAGCTGGACTACTACCACGCGGCGGTGACCGGCGCCGAAGCCCCCGGGGACATGGACGTCCTCCCCGTTCCGGCGGGCACGTGGGCCGTCTTCGAGAGCTCCGGCCCGTTCCCCGAGGCGCTCCAGCACCTGTGGCGGGACGTGTTCACCCAGTGGTTCCCGTCCAATCCGTACCGCAGCCGGCCGGGCCCCGAGATACTGCGCGTCGGCCCGGTGCGGGACCAGACGGCGGACGCCGAGCTGTGGATCCCGGTGGAGCGGACCTCCGTCTGAGCGAGCGCCCCGGGGGGGGGGGGGGGGGGGGGGGTGGGGGGGGGGGGGGGGGAGGGGGGGGGGGGGGGGGGGGGGTGTGCGGAGGGAGGGGGTGAGGGCTAGAGGAGCCGGCACTCCGGGTCTTCT
>NZ_JBVJOT010000133.1:0-3557 GCF_055583025.1 Streptomyces sp. NPDC104831 | reverse complement strand
GCGATCTCCCACAACCCATCCGGAACAATCCAACTCCACGTACCCCGCCCCATGCCCTGACCAACGAACAATCACCACATAGGACACGGTCTAAGACGCCGTTTCTGATGGTGTGATCGCTCGTTGAGCCGTGCATGACGGATCTGGTCGAGCGGTTGGTGCCGGACGAGTTGTGGACGCTGTTTCGGCGGGTGGTCCCGCCGACGGAGGTCATTCGCCCACAGGGTGGCGGCCGCCGACGGGCCGGGGACCGCGAATGCCTGGCAGCGATCATCTTCGTCGCCACCTCGGGCTGCACCTGGCGGCAGCTGCCGCCGGTATCGGGCCGGCCTGGCCCACGGTCTACCGGCGCTTCGCCCAGTGGACCCGGGACCGGGTGTGGGCCCGGCTGCACCGCGTCATCCTCGACGAACTCGGCGCCCGGGGCGAGCTGGACTGGTCGCGGTGCGCGATCGACTCTGTCAGCGTCCGGGCGGCAAAAGGGGGCCACTGACGGGACCGAATCCGACCGATCGCGGCAAGCCGGGATCGAAAGTCCACCTCATCACCGACCGCAACGGCGTGCCGCTGTCGCTGGGTATCTCCGGCGCCAACATGCACGACAGCCTCGGCCTGGAACCGCTCGTACGCGGGATCCCGCCCATCCGCTCCCGCCGCGGCCCCCGCCGCCGGCGTCCGGCCAAGCTCCACGCCGACAAGGGCTATGACTACGACCACCTGCGGAAATGGCTTCGCGAGCGTCGCATCCGCCACCGCATCGCCCGCAAGGGCATCGAGTTGTCCACGCGGCTCGGCCGACACCGCTGGGTCGTTGAGAGAACCGTCTCCTGGCTGGCCGGATGCCGAAGGCTGCACCGCCGGTACGAGCGAAAGGCCGAGCACTTCCTCGCCTTCGTCGGCATCGCCGCAGCCCTCATCAGCTACCGCCGACTCACCAACTGAAACGACGTCTTAACGACCGCCCGCCCCGATGATCGGCGATCTGGGGCGGGCGGTCGGTGTGGAGCAGGTCAGGCGGGGGTGATGTTCTCCGCCTGCGGGCCCTTCTGGCCCTGGGTGATGTCGAAGTTGACCTTCTGGCCTTCCTGGAGCTCACGGAAGCCGGAGGCGTTGATGTTGGAGTAGTGGGCGAAGACATCGGGGCCTCCGCCGTCCTGCTCGATGAAGCCGAAGCCCTTTTCCGCGTTGAACCACTTCACGGTGCCGGTAGCCATGGTGTCCTCCAGGAGACTCGAGATCGGGCCCCGCACCGTGCGGGACCCGGAGGTGATCGTCCTGGTCCTCCGAGACTTGGAACAGCAAGACGCCCGTGAACTCGCGCTCACGGGCGACCGGTTACTTCGGAACCACGACAGCTGATCTTGACGTTACACGGGCAGACCGCGTGGTGTGGCGGGCTCTGGTCAACTTCCGGTCCGGGCAGAGGGCTTGGTCTGCGCCATCTGCTGCAGGTCGTGGCGGAGGAAGGGCTGGACGACGTGTCCACGGACGCGGCCTGGTTTGCGCAGGCGATCGCCGACCGGATCCCTTCGACGGACTGATCCGCGGGCTGTTCCGAGGCGGCCCGGCTCTTCACGGGGAGAGCCGGGCCGTGGTCGCGCTCGCACCGTCGCGGGGCTACCCCAGGCGTGGCGGCGGCGTACGGGGACGGGGCCGCCGATGCCCGGGAATCCGGCGTATGGTGCGGACCGCTCGTGTGACGTTCCCTGACCTCAACGGCCGCTGCTGAGGCGCTCGTTGGCGCGGCGGGTTTCGGTCGGCGTCGGCGTGGACGGGGTTGTCGCCGAGTTATCGTCTCCCGCGTGATCTCCAGCCGCGGACACGGCGGCCTCCTGCTCGGCCAGCAGTGCTGCAAACTCTCCGATCCGAGCGCGGAGTTCAGAGGTCTGCTGACATGCACGAGCCTCACGTCGTCCCTGCTCCTCCCGCCAAAACATCGCCACCCCCGGGGATCCGACCCTGCAAGCCGACGCGATCAGCAACGACCCAGATCAGCACAGCTCACTGCGCGAGAGCTACATCCCCCGGAGATCAGCCCTCAAAGAGAAGCTTCAGACGCAGGTGGCGGAGATGGCGTCCCCGTTGGCAGGTTTGTGGCTGGCCGCATCGCGCATGGTGGTGAAGTTCTGGACGTAGGAGGCGAAGACGTTGGTGTCCTCCAGTTGCAGGAGCGCCTCATCGTTCTGCCGCAGCGCGTCACGCGACCAATTATGGCTGCCCGTGTAGATCATCTTGCGGTCCGGAGTCCCATAGAGCTTGCCCTCCACCAGGAGGTACTTCGAGTGGACATACGGCTCCGAGGGGGTCGACTTCTCGCAGTAGTAGCGCACGAGCACGCCGTTGTATTGGTTGGTGGTCTTCCTCAGGAGGGTCTGCAAAGACTGCGTGGACCAACCAGGGGCGCCACCAGCCGTCACGCTCGGCTTGTAGGTCTGCACGACCTCGACGTAGCAGCCCTTGGCGTCCAGGGCCACGAGCCGGTCCGCGAGATATGTACGGGTCATCGCGTACATGCCGACGCGGATGCGCGTCCGGTGGTCGTCGCCGATCCCGGTTTTCGTGTTCCCGAAGCATTCGATGTTGTCGAGGATCCCGGCGATGGTGTCCTCGGCTGGATCGTTGCTGGGATCGCCGTTGGCCTCGTGGCGCGGATAGAAGTGCACTTTGGCGTTGAGCGACGCGGTCGGCTTGCGTGTGTCGTAGTAGTTGTCGTCACGCTTCTGCTGGGCTAGGTCGTCGAAGTATCCGTCGTAGGCCTGGTAGATGCCGTTGTTGTCGGCCAGGACGAGGGCGTCGGTCCAGCCCTTGGTCGAGTCGCGGTAGTGCGACATGTTCGCGGAGGTCTGCAGGACGACGTTGCGGCTGCCCTTCGTCTCTGAGAACAGCAGGAACTTGTTGTGGTTGATTCCGCTGTGGCCGCCCGTGTCGATCTGCCGCTGACCTATGCAGCCTCGACCCTGTCCGCAGGTCAGCACCCAGGATGCCTTGGAGGTGTCGGCCCCGAGCTCCGTGACCAGCGGTCCGTAGGCGGCCGGGAAGTTCGCGTCGTCGGTCGTCGCGGCAGCGCTGTCGAAGATGATCTGTACATCGACACCACGCTGATGGGCTGCGACGAGCGCGTTCGGCACCTTCACGTCGGCTGCGTAGTACATCGACATCCGTATACGCGATCCAGCCGGAGCGCCTTCGATCAGTTCGATCTCGCGCTTGATGATGCCCTCCCGCTCGTCCTCCGTGGTACCCAGCGGGTTCGAGAAGACCGCGCCGGTGACCACTCCGCCCTCGGCCGCGGCGTTCGGCACCCCTCCGAGCGTGAAAACCAGGGCCGCCGACAGCCCGAGTATCACCGCGTTCTTCTTTGTTCGCCTCATATACCCCACCCCCATCATGTCTGCGGCCCACATCCTTGGCCGCACTGAACCCGTGAACTCTCTCACGCCGCACTCGGGTCCCTTTGGCCGGCGCCTAACAAGTCATCTCATTTGGCTGGGTAGGCTGCTGCCGTGGCGGGGATCGTTGAGCGGCTGGTGCCGGATGAGCTGTGGGAGCTGTTCCAG
>NZ_JBVJOT010000132.1:0-3663 GCF_055583025.1 Streptomyces sp. NPDC104831 | reverse complement strand
CACCCACCCCGCTGCTTTAACTCCTGCCCCCAACCCCCCCCCTACCACCCCCGCCCCCCCTCCCTCTCGGACGCCCCCCCCCCCCCCCCCGTCCCTCCCCCCCCCCCCCCCCCCCCCCCCCCCGGCGCGGGAGTCGGTCCCCGACCCGGGTGCGGACGCCTCCCCGTACCGCGGTGCCGGCGAGCGGCCGGGCGCGAGGGTGACGCGTCCACGGCCGTCACGGCGCGCGAAGTCGTCGGCCGCCCGTGCTCCACGCCGCGCGAATCCGGCGGTTCACACCCGACGACACCCACGACCGGGCCCGAGGCCCCGCCCTCACCCGTTACGGCCCGACGCCCCTCGACCCGAAAGGCGGCACCTCCATGACCGGACCCGCGGCCATCCTGATCGGCATGCCCGGCGCGGGCAAGACCTCGGTCGGCCGGGAGCTGGCCGGACTGCTGGGGGTGTCCTTCCGGGACACCGACGAGGACGTGGCCCGGCTGGCGGGCCGGCCCGCTCCCGAGGTACTGCGGGAGCGGGGCGAGCCGGCCTTCCGGCTGCTGGAGCACCAGGCGGTCGCAGCCGCCCTGGCCGAGCACACCGGTGTGCTCGCGCTCGGCGGCGGCGCGGTGCTGCACGAGGGCACCCGGGCCCGGCTGCGCGGATGCCGTGTGGTGCACCTGTGGGCCGGGCTGGACACGCTCGCGCACCGGGTCCGGGCCGACGGCGACCGGCCCCTGCTCGACGGCGACCCCCGGACCGGTCTCGCGCTGCTGCTGCGCGCCCGGCTGCCCCTGTACCGGCGGCTCGCGGTGGTGTCGGTGCGTGCCGAACACCGCGAGCCGCGGGAGATCGCCGAAGAGGTCGCCGCCGTGCTCGCCGCCGCCGCCCGCTGATCGCCCGGGCCGCCGTCCCCCGGTCCCTCCGTGCCGTTGCACTCCCTCCCCGGCGCCGCCTCCGATGCCCGCCGCACTCGACAAAGGACAGCGATGACCACCGTCCCCCCGCCGCCCACGACGCTGTACGCCCGTGTTCCCGGCTCGAAGTCACTGACCAACAGAGCCCTCCTGCTCGCCGCCGCGGCGACCGGTACCAGCGTGCTCACCGCTCCGCTGATCAGCGACGACACCCTCGCTTTCCGTCAGGCGCTCGGCGACCTGGGCGCGGGGATCCGGTCGTCGGACGACGAGGGCGCCTGGCGGGTGACCGGGCTGGGCCGCGGCCCGCGGGGCGGCGGCCGCGTCTGGTGCGCGGACGCGGGCACCGCCGCGCGCTTCCTGCCGCCGCTGGCCGCCGCCGGCGACGGCGACTTCGTCTTCGCGGGCAGCGAGCAGCTCACGGCCCGGCCCGTGGCACCGCTCGCCGACGCGCTGCGCCGCCTCGGCGCCGACGTGCGCACCGGGCCGGGCGGCACGCTGCCGCTGCGGATCCGCGCCCGCGGCCTGGACGGCGGCGCGCTGGACGTCGACGGCAGCCTCAGCAGCCAGTTCCTCAGCGGGCTGCTGATGGCGGGCCCGCTGCTGCCCGGCGGCCTGCTGCTCAGGGTGCGGGAACTGGTCAGCCGTCCCTACGTCGACATGACACTCGCGCTGATGCGGCACTTCGGCGCCGAGGTGACCGAGGACACCCCGGGCGAGTTCGCCGTCCGGCCCACCGGCTACCGGGCCGCCGCCGTGCGGATCGAGCCGGACGCCTCCACCGCCTCCTACTTCCTCGCCGCCGCGGCCGTCACCGGGCGGACGGTCACCGTGCGGGGCCTCGGCGACGGCAGTCTCCAGGGCGACGTGCGGTTCGCCGGGGTGCTGGAGCGGGCCGGGGCCCGGGTGCGGCGCGGCCCGGACGAGGTCACGGTCAGCGGAACCGGCACGTTCAGGGGCGGCTTCACCGTGGACATGGGTGACATCTCCGACACGTTCATGACGCTGGCGGCGATCGCCCCGCTGGCCGACGCGCCCCTGACCATCCGTGGCATCGGCCACGCCCGGCTCAAGGAGTCGGACCGGATCGAGGCCGTCGCCCGGAACCTGCGGGCGCTCGGCGTGCGCACCGACACCGGCCGGGACTGGATCACGGTGCACCCCGGCAGCGCCTCCCCCGCGCGGATCGCCTGTCACCGCGACCACCGCATCGCCATGGCGTTCTCCGTGCTGAACCTGCGCACGGGGAACCTCACGCTCGACGACCCCGGCTGTGTCGCCAAGACCTTCCCCGCCTTCCACGAGGAGTTCCACCGGCTCTTCCCGCGGCATCCGCTGCCGGCTCCCCCGGCCCGCACCCCGGCCTAGGCCACAGGCCATCGACGTGATCGCACCAGAAAGGAACTGACGATTCGCATGACGCACATACTGATCGCCGGGGGCGGCATCGGCGGGCTCGCCACGGCCGTGTCGCTGGCCCGCAACGGGCACCGGGTCACCGTGCTCGAACGCCGCGGCACCTTCGCCGAGATCGGCGCCGGCATCCAGCTCGGGCCGAACGCCTTCCACGCCCTGGACCGCCTCGGCGTGGGCGAGGGCGTGCGCGAACAGGCGGTCTTCATCGACGAGTTGTGCTTCATGGACGGCACCACGGGCGAGAAGGTCGCCGGCATGGAGCTGACCGATGCCTACCGCGACCGGTTCGGCAATCCGTACGCCGTGGTGCACCGCGGTGACCTCTACCAGCCGCTGCTCACCGCCTGCCAGGAGCTGGACGCCGTCGAACTGGTCCCCGACGCCGCGGTGGAGCGCTACGAGCAGAGCGCCACGGGCGTCACCGCGCACACCACCGACGGGCGTGCCTTCCACGGCGCCGCGCTGATCGGTGCGGACGGCATCCGCTCCGCGGTGCGCGCGCAGATGCTCGGCGACGGCGAACCGCGCGTGTCGGGCCACACGATCTACCGCTCGGTGATACCGATCGAGAAGGTGCCCGAGGAACTGCGCTGGAACACGGTCACGCTCTGGGCCGGTCCCAAGTGGCACTTCGTGCACTACATCATCGGCGGCGGCAGGTACCTGAATCTCGCCGTCACCCGCGACAACGGCGCGACGGTGCCGGTGGCCGGCCGGGAGGCCGAACGCGCGCAGGTGCTCGGCGGGTTCCCCGGCATCGGGACAACCGCCCGGCGCCTGCTCGAACTCGGGGAGGGCTGGCGCGAATGGGTGCTGTGCGACCGCGACCCGGCGCCGGCCTGGACCGACGGTCGGGTGGCACTGCTCGGTGACGCCGCCCATCCCATGCTCCAGTACGCGGCCCAGGGTGCCTGCCAGGCCCTGGAGGACGCCGTGGTCCTGGGCGAGCTGACCGAGACCGCCCGGGAGGACGACCTGGTGCAGCGTCTGGAGAAGTACAACGCCGTACGCCGTGAACGCGCGGGACGGATCCAGCTCGTCGCCCGGCGCATGGGCAGCGAGCTGTACCACCCGGCCGGCTCGCGGGCCGAGGAGCGCAACGCGATGCTCTCCGCCCTGTCGCAGCGGGACATGTACCGGAAGGTCTCCTGGCTGCACGGCGACCGGGCCTTCACCGACAGTGGCGCCGGAGGGGACCGTTGAGCAGGCTGCGTTGGCTGACCGCGGGCGAATCGCACGGCCCCGCGCTGGTGGCGACGCTGGAGGGTCTTCCCGCCGGCGTGCCGATCACCACGGAGATGGTGGCGGACCACCTGGCGCGGCGGCGGCTCGGCTACGGCCGTGGTGC
>NZ_JBVJOT010000131.1:0-3668 GCF_055583025.1 Streptomyces sp. NPDC104831 | reverse complement strand
GGGGAGGGGGCGTGTGTGTTTTGGGGACGGGGAGAGCGGGGTGGGGGGGTTTGGGGGACCCGCACGGGGGACATGGGGGGGGGGGGGGGGTGGGGGGGGGTGGGTCTGTCGCGGCCCCGAACCGCCCCCACCAGCCGGCCGGCCGCCTCGTCCAGCCAGGGCCCGTCGCCGGCTGCGGCCACGCTCAGGGCCTCGTCGCCGCGGTGCCCGCGGCCTGCTGCCGGGGGGCGGTGACCAGGTAGGGGCGCACGCTCTTGACCAGCATCGCCATCTCGTAGCCGAGCACCGCGGCGTCGGCCTCGCGGCCGGCCAGCACGGCGAGACAGGTGCCGGAGCCGGCGGTGGTGACGAAGAGCAGGGTCGCGTCGAGTTCGACCACGACCTGGCGCACGGCGCCGCCGTCGCCGAACCGGACGCCCGCGCTGCGGCCGAGGGAGTACAGGCCGCAGGCCAGGGCCGCCATGTGGTCGGCGCTGTCGGCGTCCAGGCCGTGCACGGACTTCACCAGCCCGTCGGAGGAGAGGAGCACCGCGCTGGTGGTGTGCGGTACGCGCTGCACGAGGCCGCTCAGCAGCCAGTCGAGGTCGGATGCGGGGACGGTCGGCGCGTCGCTCGCCATGGTGGATCGACTCCTTGGGGTACGGGAAACTGCGGGAGCGCTGGGGGTGGGGGTACGGCGTGCGGGTGTGGGAGCGGGGGCGGGTGCGGTCATCCGGCCGGGGTGCTTCCCTCGGCTCGGCCGGTACCGCGCACGCCGTCCGGCGCGGGCGCGTGGGCGCGGGCCTGGCCTATGGGGGCGGGAGCCGGAGGTTGTCCGGAGATGGTGTGCTCCGAGGCCATGTGGTGGCGGGCTGTGTGGTGGGGAGCCGTGTGGCCGGAGGCGGTGGGTTCCGGTGCCGTGTGGGGCGGGCCCATGTGGTCGGCCGCCCTGCCGCCCGTGTGGTCGGCCGCCCTGCCGGGTGCGCCCATGGGGGGCGGGCCCGTGTGGTCGGCGGCCATGGTGCGAGAGCCCGTGTGCGCCGCATCCATGGGCAGGGCGTCGATAGGGACCGAACCCATGTGTCCGTACGCGGTAGCGGCGTACGCCGTTTCCCCGTAGGCCCTGTACGAGGCACTGCCCATCCTCGGCCTCTCGGGGGCCGCTTCCTCGCGCCCCGGTTCCTCGTGCGCCGCCCGCTCGCGCCCCGGTTCCTCATCGGCCGCGTCGCAGGCCGCTTCGTCGTGCCTCGGCTCCTCGTGCGCCGGCCCGCCGTAGCCCGGCGGCTCCTGTCCCGGCTCCTCGTGGCCGGACTCCAGTCGCTGCTGGGCCTCGGCGAGCCCGACTCCGCGCTGGAAGGCGGCCATCAGGCCGGGGTCGTGGCCGGCGGCGCCGTCGGCGTTCTGACGGGGGGCCGGGCCGCCGCGCAATTGGGGCGCGATGTGCGCCTGGGCGCGCCTGCGGGGCAGCAGGGGCTTCTCCGCCGGGGCGTCGCGCACCGTGTCGGCGCGCGGGCTGGGCAGGGTGTCCGTGTGGGCCTCCGCCACCGACCGGCCCTCGGCGCCGGCACCGGGCACGGCCTCGGCGGGGGTGGGCCGCGCCGCACGGCTGCCGCGCACCGGCAGCGGGGGCGGGGCGCCGCCGTGTCGTCCGCGCGTACCGTCCTCGGCCCCGTGCCGCCCGGGTCCGCGCTGCGCGTGCCGCCGCCGCCCGGTCCCCGGCGCCCGGGCGGCGCCGTCCCCGCTCCCGGCCTCGGAACCGTCAACGGCGCCCGTTCCCCGCCCTGTTCCGGTTCCGGCTCCCACGCCACCGGTCCCACCGGCCCCGGCCCCGGTGCGCGTAGCGGCCCCGGGCACGGAACCGTTCGCGGGCTCGCTGCCGGCGTGGTTCCCGGTGCCCGGCTCGGCCGCTCCCCCGCCCGCTTTCCGGGGCGCGGGCACCGGCACCGGCACCCGCGGCCACGTGACAAGGGCGGCCTCGGCGCCCATGCCCCGGCCCGTGGCCGCGCTCTCGCGCGGGGCCGTGTCCCCGCCCGCGCCCGTGTCCGTGCCCGGCGCGTCCCGTGTCGGCCCCAGCAGTGCCTGCGGGATGACGAGTACGGCCTGCACACCGCCGTAGATGTTGGTCTGCAGCCGCACACGGATGCCGTGGCGGCGGGCGAGCTGGGAGACGACGTAGAGGCCGATGCGGCCGTCGGCCAGCAGGCTGGCCACGTTGACCTGGTCGGGGTCGGCGAGCAGGGCGTTCATCCGGTTCTGCTCGGTGACGGGCATGCCCAGCCCGCGGTCCTCGACCTCCACGGCGCACCCGGAGGTGACGAGGCTGGCGCGGAGCAGCACCTGTGTGTGCGGGGCGGAGAACACCGTGGCGTTCTCGACGAGTTCGGCGAGCAGGTGGATGACGTCGGCGACGGCGTGGCCGCGCAGTTCGCCGTCGATGGGCGGCACGAGTCTGACCCGGGAGTACTGCTCGACCTCGGCGATGGCGGAGCGCAGCACCTCGGTCATGCCCACCGGGTTGCTCCACTGCCGGCGGGAGACGGCGCCGCCGAGCACGGCGAGGTTCTCGGCGTGCCGACGGATCCGGGTGGCCAGGTGGTCCACGTGGAAGAGGCCCTTGAGCAGGTCGGGATCCTCGATGTCGTTCTCGAGGTCGTCGAGGATCGAGATCTCGCGGTGCACGAGGGACTGGAGGCGGCGCGCGAGGTTGACGAACACCTCCAGTTTCTGTTCGCTGCCCGTCCGGCTGGAGAGCTGGGCGGCCCGTACGACGGCGGTGACGGCGCCGTCGTGCGCCCGGGCCAGGTCGGCGGCGAGCAGTTCGAAGTCGTCGGCGTCGGCGGGTGGCCGGTGGTGTCGGCCGCGCTGGGGCGGGGTCCCGCCCTGGCGTAGCGCGTCGACCAGGGCGTGCAGGTCGGCCTCGCCGCGTGCGGCGGTGTGCCTGAGGGCGTCCAGGCGGTCGGCGACCGAGCGGGCGGTGCGGTCGGCGGCCACGGCGGCGAGCAGGATGGCGGCGACGGTGACGACGGCGGCCCCGGCGACCACGGCCCACAGCAGGGGGCCGTGGTCGCCGGCGGAGCGCACGCTGAACAGCACCGCGGCACCGCAGCCGAGTGCGACCGCGAGGGGCGGCAGGACGGCGAGCCGCAGCAACCGGGGCCGTATGCGCGTCTCGGGCGGCGCGGGAGCGGGTCGGGCGGCCGGTCGCCCGTGCCGGCCGCCCTCGCGACGGTCGGCGTGGGCGGCCGCTGCGCGGAGGTGAGACATCTGCGTCCTCGTACGGGTCCGTCGGGCCTGGGGTCCTCGTGCGGTGCGCGCGGCGGGCATGTGTCGATGCGGGCACGCGCGATCGCGGCGTCGGCCGGCGGGACCGGTGAATCCGGCCGCGCGTCGCCCGACGGACACTCACAGTAGTTGCCCGCGCATCCACTGTGGTGGGCAGTCGTCAAAGTCCCCCGGGGAGCGTCCCGCTCTGGTATGAGGGGTCGTACGACAGACCGACCATCCGGCCGAGCGTTTCCCTGTCGGAACGAAAGAGACCGATACGGCCTGGTCGGAAGCGGTCAGGAAACGCAAACGGGGGTGGGGGGGGGGGGGGGGGGGGGGGGGGGGGGGGGGGGGGGGGGGGGGGGGGGGGGGGGGAGTGGAGGGGGGGGCGGTGGGGGGGGTGGGGTGGGGGGGGGGTGCCTCTC
>NZ_JBVJOT010000130.1:0-4335 GCF_055583025.1 Streptomyces sp. NPDC104831 | reverse complement strand
GGGGGGAAGGGTTAGGCGGCGGAGTCCGAAGCGTTTCCCCTGTGTGCCCGAGGGGGGCCCCCGCCCGCCCCCACACCCCCGCGGCCCCCGCCCCCCTTCCCCCCCCCCCCCCCCCCCCCGGGAAGCCTCGCCTCCCGGGTCCGGGAGGCCACCGCTGCTCGGGTGTGTTCGTTACTGCATGACGGCCATGGCGAGCGCGCGGCGGGCGCGCAGCGAGGCGCGCTCGGCCCGGCGCTGCATCCGCTGGGCGACCGCCAGGCGCAGGGCCCGGCGTTCGCGCACGGCGTCATGGAGTCGGTCGTGCATATGCGCACGAGCCAGGGCTTCTTGCATGAGTTGCATCTCACGGTTCCTGTTCTGGCGCGCTTCGGTCGCGCCGGTGATGGTGGAGTCTGGGGTCGCGGAGCCGGCGGGCTCGCTGGCGGACGGCTTCATCGGGGCCTGCTTCTTGGGGTCGTGCGTGAGGGGGCGGTCGATCGTTCCTGCGGTGTTCATGCTGTGACCGGGTTCTTGCGCGGGCGGCCACGCGGCCGCTTCCGGGCGACGACGACACCCTGGACGAACAGCTCGCCACCCCAGACGCCCCAGGGCTCGCGCCGCTCCTTGGCCCCGGCGAGGCATGCCTCGATCAGCGGGCAGGTGCGGCAGAGGGACTTGGCGTACTCCACGTCCGCGGGCGACTCGGCGAAGAAGACCTCCGGGTCGTAGGAGCGGCAGGGGACGGCTACGCCGAGGTTCTCGATGGCTTCGTCGAGCGCGGTGAGCGCGGTCAGGGGGGTCAAGGCGGGGTCCTCCGTGAGGCCGGGCGGGGGAATCGTTTGCGAAGGCGGTACGGACGGGGCGTGCGCTTCGAGTTGCACGATGGTTCTTCCTCGTCTTCTGGGTCCGGCCGGTAGACCGGTGGCGGCTTGGTACCGGGTTCTTTTCTTGTCCCGAGGCCCCTTCGCTCCGCTGTCCCGTTCGGGACAAACAGAAGGGCCGCGGATCCCGGATGGGGTTCCGCGGCCCTGAAGGCGCCGGCCTGATCGGCGATCAGGCTGGATCACTCCAGGGTTCTGGCCCACGGAAGGCCCACATCAGGTGGTGCTGCGTCGTCTGCTTCCGGAATCCGGCACCGGCCGCCGCAAAGGCATAGGCGTGCGCCTGTGCCACTACCGCTTCCAGTGCCTTGGTCGGTCGCTCATTGCGCTCGCGGACGGGAAGGCCCGCGGGGGCAACGGAGGACGCCGGACGCACGGCAGAGATGCCGGACAGACCGGTGCCCTGGTGGAAGGCGCCGAGCATGCACGCGGAGACGGTCGAGCGATCGGTCAGTTTGGCCGCGCTGATGGTGCTGAAGCTGATGCTGATCACTGGATTCGCCTCCTCTCGGCGTCTTGGGGACCGGGGTGAACCAGTCCGCTCGGATATGCAAGTACAACACGGAACCGGGGCCTTGGAGAAGGCCGCTGCTTCCGTGCCTAGAACCTATGGGGATTGCCGGGGCATGCGCAAACTATTTTTTCGACGAGTTGCCATCAGCCGTCCCCGTCAAGTCCGTCAGGCTCCCGGCCTGCGCAAATGGCCAGAACATCGGCTCCGTAGCTGCGCAGCTTGCGACTGAGGACACCGGGGATGCGGGCGAGTTCGGCGGAGGTCTCCGGGCACGCCTCCGCGATGGCCATGAGTGTCCGGTCCGTGAAGACGCAGAAGTCCGGCTGTCCGCTGCGCCCGGCCTGGACCGCCCGCCATTCCCGCAGTCGTTCGTAGAGCCCCTCGTCCATGTCCGAGGGGCAGTCCTCGCAGCGCATCAGCTTCATCTCGCCCGCGTCGGTGAGCGTGCGGCCGCAGACCCGGCAGCGGGCGGGGGTGCGCTGGGTGCGCCGGGGGGCGGCGGCCGCGCCGGCGGTGAACCCGCGCTCGACACCGCCGCCGCCCGCGCCAAAGCCGGACTGCCCGACGGTGGGGGTGGTGCCGGGGCGCAGGCCGTCCAGGAAGCGGCTCGGTCTGCGGTGGGAGCGCCCCCCGGGCGAGCGGGACAGGGCCCAGGAGACATGGAGGCGTTCCCGGGCGCGGGTGACACCGACATAGAGGAGACGGCGCTCCTCCTCGATCTGCTCGTCGGTGCGGGCGTAGGTGATGGGCAGCATGCCCTCGGCGACGCCGACCAGGAAGACGACGTCCCACTCCAGGCCCTTGGCCGCGTGCAGGGAGGCGAGGGTGACGCCCTGGACGGTCGGGGCGTGCTGGGCGTTCGCCCGCTCGTCCAGTTCGGCCACGAAGTCGGCGAGGGTGGCCCCGGGCCGGGCGGCGGCGAGGTCGTGGGCGAGGCCGACCAGGGCGGCCAGGGATTCCCAGCGCTCCCGGACGGCGCCGGAGCCGGCCGGCGGCTCGGTGGTCCAGCCCTCGCCGGACAGCACCGCCCGCACCTGGGAGGGCAGGTCCACGACGTCGTCCAGCAGGGAGTCGTTGCCGCCGAAGCGGGCCGCGCCGCGCAGGGCGACGCCGGCCTTGCGGACCTCGGGCCGGTCGAAGAAACGTTCGGCTCCGCGCAGCTGGTAGGGGACCCCGGCGTCGGCGAGCGCCTGCTCGTAGGTCTCGGACTGGGAGTTCGTGCGGAACAGCACGGCGATCTCGGCGGCCGGCACGCCGGCGTCGATCAGCTCGCGGATGCGCCGGGCGGCGCCCTCGGCCTCGGCGGGTTCGTCGGTGTACTCGGTGTAGACGGGTTCGGGCCCCGGGGGCCGCTGGGAGACGAGTTCCAGCCGGTGCCCGGCGGCGCGGCCACGGGCCTGGGCGAGCAGACCGTTGGCGAGGCGCACCACCTGGGGGGTGGAGCGGTAGTCGCGGACCAGCTTCACTACGGTGGCGCCGGGGTGCCGGACCCGGAAGTCGAGCAGATGGTCCGGGGTTGCTCCCGTGAACGAATAGATGGTCTGGCTGGCGTCACCGACGACGCACAGGTTGTCCCGCTCGCCGAGCCACAGGTCCAGCAGCCGCTGCTGGAGCGGGCTGACGTCCTGGTACTCGTCCACGACGAAGTGCTGGTACTGCGCGCGGACCTGTTCGGCGATGTCGTGCCGGTCCTGGAGGACGGCGACGGTGAGCAGCAGGACGTCCTCGAAGTCGATCACCGCGCGGTCGCGCTTCAGATCCTCGTAGGCGGCGTAGAGGTGGGCGATCTCGGCCGGGTCGCGGGGCGCCTCGCGGCCGGCCTTCGCAGCCGCGTACGGGTAGTCGGCGGGGACCGTCTGGGTGACCTTGCACCATTCGATCTCGCCGGTCACGTCCCGCAGCTCGTTGCGGTCGAGGCGGGTGCCGGCGGAAGCGGCGGCCTCGGCGACCAGCTGGATCTTGCGGTCCACCAGCCGGGGCATGGAGCCGCCGATCGCTTTCGGCCAGAAGTACTGGAGCTGGCGCAGGGCGGCGGAGTGGAAGGTGCGGGCCTGCACGCCCTGGGCGCCGAGCTGGCGCAGCCGGCCGCGCATCTCTCCGGCCGCGCGGTTGGTGAAGGTGACGGCGAGGACGCTGGACGGCTGCAGGATGCCGGCCCGCACTCCGTAGGCGATGCGGTGGGTGATCGCCCGGGTCTTGCCCGTGCCCGCTCCGGCCAGCACGCACACCGGGCCGTGTAGGGCGGTGGCCACCTCGCGCTGCTCGGGGTCGAGCCCTTCGAGCACCGCGTCGGCCGACTCCGGTGCCCGCGGGAAAAGGGTGGAATGCGTTGCTGCTGTCACACCGCCATGCTGCCAGGTCGTCCGGGACGGCTGTGCGAGTTGTCCACAGGCGGGAGCTCGCAGTCGTACTGTTTACAGGCTGATCGTCGTATGGATGCGGCAGGTGTCACACCGCGGGCGAGGGGCGACACGCCGGCGGGCGACGGCGGTACCCCGCCCGGGAATGAGGGTCCGCCCGCCCGTGTTCTCCCCTCGACGGAATTTTCCGAGCTGTCCGAGGAGAGCGAAGACATGCAGGGCACTGTGACGATGTACAGCACGACGTGGTGTGGGTACTGCCGGCGGCTGAAGAGCCAGCTGGACCGGGAGGGCATCGCGTACAGCGAGATCAACATCGAGCAGGACCCCGAGTCCGCCGCCTTCGTGGAGAAGGCGAACGGGGGCAACCAGACGGTCCCGACCGTGCTCTTCGAGGACGGCACCACGCTGACGAACCCCTCGCTGGCCCAGGTCAAGCAGAAGCTCGCCGCGTGACGCTCCGCGGCTCGCGCCGCGACCGACGCGAGGGCGGCCCCGGCACTGCCAGGGCCGCCCCCGCGCGTCACACGAAACCGCAGGTCAGCAGAGGATTTTCCTCCCCCCCTTCACTCCGCCGGGCGGCGGGGGGGAGGCCCTCGGG
>NZ_JBVJOT010000129.1:0-4581 GCF_055583025.1 Streptomyces sp. NPDC104831 | reverse complement strand
ATACGAGCCGACCTCCACCTCGGACTGCTCCAACTCGCCTGCAGCATCATCTGCTTGCGACGACTCCGAAGATCATTCTGAAATGATCAGTAAGATCTCCGAGCCGAGCACCCAGGGGGGCAACATGGCCATCGACCCAGTCGACACCGTCGCGCCGGCGAAGTCGAAACCGCAGCGGTACAAGCGTCTGAAAGAGCGTCACGAGGCGCTCGAGCAGCGATGCGCCGAGGAGGACGCCGCCCTGCGGAAGGCGCGGCAGGCGCTCCACGACGAGGCCCTCGTCCCCTTCCACGAGCTGCTTCGGCGCCTCAAGCACGTGGACCTGGCCGAACCGCCCGCGATCGAAGGCCCGACCGTCCACGAGGAGGAGGGCATCGATTTCCCACGGCCGCGCGGGAGCGCCGTGCCGGCCGCCGTCGTCAAGCTGGCCGGCGGCGCGGCCCTCGGGGTGGCCGGCCACCTCGTCGTCGGCCGTGTTGCCGAGGCGGGCACCCTGCGCGTGGTGCGTACCTTCGGCACCGCTTCCACCGGCAGGGCGATCAGGACCCTGCACGGGGCGGCCGCCCGCAGCGCGGCGTTGGCGCGGTTGGCCGGGGGCTCCAAAGCCGTCGGCGGCGGCGGGACGGCGGGCGGGACGAAGGTGCTGGCCGGCATCCGGACCACCTCGGCCGGCCTCTGGCGGGAAGTCGTCGTGAGGTGGCAGGCCCAGGCGCTCGCGGACGCCCGGCAGCACAGGGCGAGGGACCTGGAGCGGTGGAGCGAGGCGTTGGACGCGGCGTCCGCCCTGCACGAGCGCAGCACGGCCCTGCGCGGCGTCCTGCAGGACCTGCGGTCCCTGCTGGTACGCGGGCTGCCGTCACTGACCGCGCTGGTCGAAGCGTGTGACGACTTCGCCCGGTACGACCCTCGTCGGCGCGCGGAGGTGGCGGCGATGACGGATCTCGCCGGCCTCGCCGGCCTGGTCGTGCAGTGCCCGATCGCCGACGCGGACGGCCGGGTGACCGAGGAATCGGGACGGGTCGTCGACGACGTCCGGGCCTGGCTGCGGGCGAGGGAAGCCGGAGCGTGAGTTCCGTACCCCGGCCGGTCCGTGCGGAAAGGCGCACGACGGCGCCCGGGCCGGAAGCCGGCGGGAACGGCGACACCGCGGCGCCGCCCCGGCGGGCCGGTTGTCCTACGGGGCCGCCACGGGAGAACCGGTGACGGAACGCCAGGTGGTGCCGGGCATGGCCGCGGGGCCGCAGGGCCGCCGCGACAGCCTGTGATCTCAGACTCCGGACAGTTGCGTGACCATGCTGGCCTCGGGGTTTACACAGGGGTAACACTGAGGGGCCGGCCGTTCCCGGAGGCCAGGATGACACCTGACGAGGGGTCCGGGGCGGCCCGTCCTGCGCGCGGCAACGGAGCCGGGCGCCCCTTCACCGGTCTCGTACCGGTGACAGCCGTGCCAGAGAGGGACCCTGTGACGACCCGAGACCAGAGCAAGACCCGACTCGACGCCCTGCGTGTCGAGATCGAGCGGCGCAATCCCGCCCAACCCGAGTTCCACCAGGCCGTGCACGAGGTGCTGGACACCCTGGCGCCGGTGCTGGCGGCACGGCCGGAGTTCGCCGAGCCAGGCCTCATCGAGCGGCTGTGTGAGCCGGAGCGCCAGGTCATCTTCCGTGTGCCCTGGCAGGACGACCAGGGACGCGTGCACGTCAACCGGGGCTTCCGGGTGGAGTTCAACAGCGCGCTCGGCCCGTACAAGGGGGGCCTGCGTTTCCACCCGTCCGTCAACCTCGGGATCATCAAGTTCCTCGGTTTCGAGCAGATCTTCAAGAACGCGCTGACCGGTCTCGGCATCGGCGGCGGCAAGGGCGGCAGCGACTTCGACCCGCACGGCCGCAGTGACGCGGAGATCATGCGGTTCTGCCAGTCGTTCATGACGGAGCTGTACCGGCACATCGGTGAGCACACCGACGTGCCGGCCGGTGACATCGGGGTCGGCGGACGCGAGATCGGCTATCTGTTCGGGCAGTACCGGCGGATCACGAACCGCTGGGAAGCCGGCGTGCTGACCGGCAAGGGAACGGGGTGGGGCGGTTCGGCGATCCGGCCCGAGGCCACCGGGTACGGCAGCGTGCTGTTCGCGGCGGCCATGCTGCGCGAGCGCGGCGAGGACCTGGAGGGCCAGACCGCGGTCGTCTCCGGCTCGGGCAACGTCGCGATCTACACCGTCGAGAAGCTGCTCGCCCTCGGTGCCAATCCGCTGACGTGCTCGGACTCCAGCGGGTACGTCGTCGACGAGAAGGGCATCGACGTCGACCTGCTCAAGCAGGTCAAGGAGGTCGAGCGCGGGCGGATCAGCGAGTACGCCGAGCGGCGCGGGGCCTCGGCCCGGTTCGTGCCGGGCGGACGGGTCTGGGAGGTGCCGGCCGACGTCGCGCTGCCGTCCGCCACCCAGAACGAACTGGACGGGAACGACGCGGCCACGCTCGTGCGCAACGGCGTGAAGGTGGTCGCCGAGGGCGCGAACATGCCCACCACGCCCGAGGCGGTGCACCTCTTCCAGCGCGCGGGGGTCGCCTTCGGCCCCGGCAAGGCCGCCAACGCGGGCGGGGTCGCGGTGAGCGCCCTGGAGATGGCGCAGAACCACGCGCGGACGGCCTGGTCGCCGGCCCGGGTGGAGGAGGAACTGGCGCACATCATGCGCGACATCCACGCGACCTGCCACGAGACCGCGGAGCGCTACGGCGCCCCGGGCGACTATGTCACCGGCGCGAACATCGCCGGCTTCGAACGGGTCGCTGACGCGATGCTCGCCCAGGGCGTGATCTGACGCGGACGACCGCTCCGCGCGCGGCCCTCATCCCTTCGGCCTCACCCATGGGCCGGGACCGGACGGGCCGGGGCCGGGGCCGGGGTCGGGGCGCGGCGGCATCCGCCGGCGCCGCCCCGGCCGTGGCCCGTCCGCCCGGGCGATGACCGGGATGCCGGAGGCCGCCGAGGCGAGCGGCACCGCGGCCACGCCCACCGGATCGCGTGCGTGTACCGTGCGCGATGCCCTCGCGCGGCACCCCGGCCCTTCCGCGCGGAGGCGGTCATGTCACGGCACCTCTGCGCGCGAGCCGTCTCCGGCACTTCGCCCCGGCCGCCGGGAGAGCGGACCGACACACCTCGGGACCGGGGGCGTGCGGCTGCCGGAGGCCGTGGGGGTCCGCGGTGGCCTGTCCGCTCAGCCCAGGTCGAAGGTGTTGGGCAGGCCGAGCCGGTAGCGCAGCTCGTCGACGCGCTTGAGGGGCTCCAGTTCCCCGGGGCGGTACAGCTCCCAGATCCGGCACCGTTCGGCGGGCGAGCCGTCCCGGTCGAGGAGCGCGTTGACGGCTCGTCGCGCCGACTCGTTGGCGCCCTCCATCGTCGCCAGGTCCACGTCCGTGCGGACGTAGTCCCCGGCGAGGAAGAAGTTCGGCACGGCGGTCTGCGCCGACGGGCGGTTGTACAGCGTGCCCGCGGGGTGCACCAGCAGCGGCTCGCGGTTTCGCGGGTCGGGGCCGCCGAGTCCTGTCACGGCCGGGTCCATGAACCAGGCGATCCGGTCGGCGTCCGTGAGCGTCGTCTTGCCGGCGTCGTTCAGGGCGTCCTTCAACTGCGCCCAGCACTCCTCGACGATCTCCTCGCGCGTGCACTCACGGGCCGTCCTGCCGTACAGGATCCCCGGCTTGTCCCACTCCGAGACGATCGCCGACAGGCAGTCGCGGGCGCGTCCGTCGCCGTAGTCCTCCGGGAAGTCCCGTGCGTCCCAGAACTGCGCCTGCCCGATCGCGGTCACCGACCACGGCGAGTCGAGGCAGTTGACGTGCCCGTGGACGACGGGTGTCGGCGTGCGCAGGTAGAACTGCACACCGGTCATCCAGTCCGTCTGCAGCGCGTCGCACCGGGCGAGCTGCGGGTCGGCCGCGCGCAGCGCGGGACCCCAGGTGCGCCGGGCGTGCTCGACGGGCATGGCGGAGACGTAGTGGTCGGCGGTGACGGTGTGTTCGCCGCTCCCGTCACGGGCCGAGACCCGCACGCCGGTGACGCGCCCGCCGTCGTAGAGGACCTCCCGCACCTCGGTTCCGAGGACGAACCGGACGCCCAGCGAGCGCAGGTGCGCGGACCAGGGGTCGATCCACGCCTCGCTCGTCGGGGCGTTGAGCACCCGGTCGATGTCCGCGTCGCCGTCCATGCCGCGGCCCAGCAGGCCCCACAGCAGCAGTGCCTCGATGATGACGCGGCCGACGGTGCGGGTGGAGGCGACCTCGGCTCGGGTGGCGACGAGGTTGCGGGTCTGTCCGATGCCCAGGAGCGTGCGGTACTCCTCGCTCATCCGCTCGGCGCGGATGAAGTGCCACCAGGAGGTCTTCTCCCACTGGTCCTCGCGGCGCGCGTCGCAGCTGGTGAGGTGGACGAGGACCCGGTCGGCGAAGTAGGCGGCCTCGTGCGCGGGGAGCCGGCTGCCCCGGTCCCGGAAGGAGAGGAGCTGGTCGCGGATCCCCCAAAGGGTGATGTTTCCAGGCAGACCCGAAGAGGGGCCTGTCGGGAAAAAAGTTTCTCCCCCCC
>NZ_JBVJOT010000128.1:0-4670 GCF_055583025.1 Streptomyces sp. NPDC104831 | reverse complement strand
TGCGGCGGGACGGGAGATCGGACGTTACCGGCATCGCGAACTCGTCAGCCACGCAGTTTCCGCACCGTAACCAGCAGTTACGGGACAACCTCTAGGTAGAGAAGCCTCATTCGCCTTGACACCGCTGGAGTTCCACGTGAACACGCCGCCCCGACGAGATCCAACTTCCCTGCAGGACCGCGTTCGTGCAGCTTCTGAGTCTATGGAGCAGACTCTCGAGTCGTTCCACGCAGAGATAGACGGTACCGACGACCCCAGGCTCTGCCATCGCGAGCATCTGATCCATCTGGCAGTCCAAGTGATCGAGGAGTTCCGCAAGTACAAGCACGAACTAACAGCTGTGCTGGCAGAACTGCCGCCGGAGGAAGGAGAGACGCAGTCCTCAGCTGAGGACCTGGCGAAGAAAATCTTCGGGCCCCGTCGCTGTGCCAAATTCCTCGCACTCATTCTGCTGCAGTTGGATGCCGTGCTCAGGCGGCCACACGTGCTGGTCGTGTTCCATCCACATGTACATGTAGCGTTCCTCGCACGGAACGCCGCACTTGAGGGCGACGCTGAGGTTGTCGACGCGTTCACCAAAGACGTACTGGGCCGGCACCCCGGCCGCTGGCGCGGAGCCGTGGAGATGGCCCTGTTAGGGGACTGGGTCGACCTGTTGGCATGCAGAGACGGTGCTTTCTACGTCAAGGACGTGCTCAAGCGTGAGGCGAAGGAGCACCACAGGCAGCTGCAGCCGCTGTGGGAGCGGAAGGCAAGGGGGAAGTCGACCCTCCTGCTGGGGCAGCCGGTTGACGCGACCCGAACCGTCGAAGACCTGCTGGTCGATCACCGCACCCCCGAACAGAAGCTGCTGTCCAACGAGCTCGACACGCGGATCGCTTCGGTGCTGAAGGCGATGCGACCTGCCGAGCAGGCCCTCGCCCTGGAGTGGTCAGCGGCCCGCGACTCCTGGGGTTCGGTAGCCAGCGAACTCAGCTACGAGCGACAGTTCGGAGACAGGGTGCGGCGCAAGCTCAAGAGACTGGGCGACCGCCACATGGACCGGGCCGCGGCGGCAGACCGCACCGCACGGAGACTGAAGTGAACATACTCTCCGCCGCGCTGCCCGAATTCCTCGGGAGCCTGTGCGCCACACTCATCGTGGCGCTGGCCGGCTGGATGAAACGCCGCTGGCGCCGACAGGCCCGCACGCAGGACACCACGCTGAGTCCTGCGACCGGTGAGACCGGCCGGGCCGGTGCCATGGACCGCCCCGGCCCGGCCGCTGACCAACGTCAGCCAGCCGATCCGACATCCAGGACTTCGGCGATCCCGCTCGCCACGCTGCAGGTGCCCCAGCACGAAGCGCCGAACGCTGTGATCGGCGCAGCGCTGTCCAGGGGCGGGGCCTCGGCCACGGCGTCAACGGCGAGCACCTCTTCGTGAAGGCGATTGGACAGCTCCGCCATGACGCCGGGCAGCCGGCGGGAGGCGGCGACCGCGGTGAAGAAGCCTGGTCAGAAGGCCGCCCTCGAGTTCCTGGTCCACCGAGGCGACTACCAACCCGTGGTCGACGGCTGGCTGTCGCAGGCCCTCGCCAACCACTTGGGCCACTACGCCGACCCGGCCACTCGCACGGCCGCCGCCGACTCGCTGCCCGACCGGGTGAGGGCCCACGCCGCCCTGCTCGCCGCGCTCACCCGCCTTCACGCCCCGGACGCCGACGGCGAGCTGGGGTTCGCCGACCGCCTCGCCCAGGACGACCCGGCCGCCACCCACGCGCTCGCCGCCTGGCTGGAGCACCGCCTCGTGCCTTCCAGTCCGGCGGGTGCGACAGTGCGCGGTGAGCCCGGCCGACCGCGTGGTGGCCTCCTGGGTGGAGGTGACCGGCTGCGGCACCCGCTACGAGGACCTGACGGCCGACGGCCAGGTCCACGTCGACTACACGCCGCCGCTGGGGGAGCCCTGGTTCGAGGGAGGACGACCCCGACTACAACCCGGTCTGCGCCTACCCGCGCCCGCCGAAGCAGTGGTGCGACGCATACATCGGATGTCGCCTCTGCGGGCAGTGCCGCGCACCGCACGTCTGGCTACCGCTCCCGAACTGATCACCAGCACCCGTGCCCGGGGCAGCGCCCAGCCCCGGGCACGGCATAGTGCCGGGGTGACCACGACACCGGACCGTCTGGACCTGCCCGCCCGCCGGCGCCGCAACGCGCGGCTGATCGCCGCCCTGACCCAGCTGATCGGCGCCTGCGCCGAAGCGGCGGGCGCCGTCTACCAGCCGATCGCCGCCGCCCCGCACACCCAGGAGGCCGTGGAGGCCCTGTGCTCGTGAAGATCCGGCAGGGGGACATGTCCCCCTGCCGGATCTTCACGAGCACAGGGCCTCCACGGCCTCCTGGGTGTGCGGGGCGGCGGCGATCGGCTGGTAGACGGCGCCCGCCGCTTCGGCGCAGGCGCCGATCAGCTGGGTCAGGGCGGCGATCAGCCGCGCGTTGCGGCGCCGGCGGGCGGGCAGGTCCAGACGGTCCGGTGTCGTGGTCACCCCGGCACTATGCCGTGCCCGGGGCTGGGCGCTGCCCCGGGCACGGGTGCTGGTGATCAGTTCGGGAGCGGTAGCCAGACGTGCGGTGCGCGGCACTGCCCGCAGAGGCGACATCCGATGTATGCGTCGCACCACTGCTTCGGCGGGCGCGGGTAGGCGCAGACCGGGTTGTAGTCGGGGTCGTCCTCCCTCGAACCAGGGCTCCCCCAGCGGCGGCGTGTAGTCGACGTGGACCTGGCCGTCGGCCGTCAGGTCCTCGTAGCGGGTGCCGCAGCCGGTCACCTCCACCCAGGAGGCCACCACGCGGTCGGCCGGGCTCACCGCGCACTGTCGCACCCGCCGGACTGGAAGGCACGAGGCGGTGCTCCAGCCAGGCGGCGAGCGCGTGGGTGGCGGCCGGGTCGTCCTGGGCGAGGCGGTCGGCGAACCCCAGCTCGCCGTCGGCGTCCGGGGCGTGAAGGCGGGTGAGCGCGGCGAGCAGGGCGGCGTGGGCCCTCACCCGGTCGGGCAGCGAGTCGGCGGCGGCCGTGCGAGTGGCCGGGTCGGCGTAGTGGCCCAAGTGGTTGGCGAGGGCCTGCGACAGCCAGCCGTCGACCACGGGTTGGTAGTCGCCTCGGTGGACCAGGAACTCGAGGGCGGCCTTCTGACCAGGCTTCTTCACCGCGGTCGCCGCCTCCCGCCGGCTGCCCGGCGTCATGGCGGAGCTGTCCAATCGCCTTCACGAAGAGGTGCTCGCCGTTGACGCCGTGGCCGAGGCCCCGCCCCTGGACAGCGCTGCGCCGATCACAGCGTTCGGCGCTTCGTGCTGGGGCACCTGCAGCGTGGCGAGCGGGATCGCCGAAGTCCTGGATGTCGGATCGGCTGGCTGACGTTGGTCAGCGGCCGGGCCGGGGCGGTCCATGGCACCGGCCCGGCCGGTCTCACCGGTCGCAGGACTCAGCGTGGTGTCCTGCGTGCGGGCCTGTCGGCGCCAGCGGCGTTTCATCCAGCCGGCCAGCGCCACGATGAGTGTGGCGCACAGGCTCCCGAGGAATTCGGGCAGCGCGGCGGAGAGTATGTTCACTTCAGTCTCCGTGCGGTGCGGTCTGCCGCCGCGGCCCGGTCCATGTGGCGGTCGCCCAGTCTCTTGAGCTTGCGCCGCACCCTGTCTCCGAACTGTCGCTCGTAGCTGAGTTCGCTGGCTACCGAACCCCAGGAGTCGCGGGCCGCTGACCACTCCAGGGCGAGGGCCTGCTCGGCAGGTCGCATCGCCTTCAGCACCGAAGCGATCCGCGTGTCGAGCTCGTTGGACAGCAGCTTCTGTTCGGGGGTGCGGTGATCGACCAGCAGGTCTTCGACGGTTCGGGTCGCGTCAACCGGCTGCCCCAGCAGGAGGGTCGACTTCCCCCTTGCCTTCCGCTCCCACAGCGGCTGCAGCTGCCTGTGGTGCTCCTTCGCCTCACGCTTGAGCACGTCCTTGACGTAGAAAGCACCGTCTCTGCATGCCAACAGGTCGACCCAGTCCCCTAACAGGGCCATCTCCACGGCTCCGCGCCAGCGGCCGGGGTGCCGGCCCAGTACGTCTTTGGTGAACGCGTCGACAACCTCAGCGTCGCCCTCAAGTGCGGCGTTCCGTGCGAGGAACGCTACATGTACATGTGGATGGAACACGACCAGCACGTGTGGCCGCCTGAGCACGGCATCCAACTGCAGCAGAATGAGTGCGAGGAATTTGGCACAGCGACGGGGCCCGAAGATTTTCTTCGCCAGGTCCTCAGCTGAGGACTGCGTCTCTCCTTCCTCCGGCGGCAGTTCTGCCAGCACAGCTGTTAGTTCGTGCTTGTACTTGCGGAACTCCTCGATCACTTGGACTGCCAGATGGATCAGATGCTCGCGATGGCAGAGCCTGGGGTCGTCGGTACCGTCTATCTCTGCGTGGAACGACTCGAGAGTCTGCTCCATAGACTCAGAAGCTGCACGAACGCGGTCCTGCAGGGAAGTTGGATCTCGTCGGGGCGGCGTGTTCACGTGGAACTCCAGCGGTGTCAAGGCGAATGAGGCTTCTCTACCTAGAGGTTGTCCCGTAACTGCTGGTTACGGTGCGGAAACTGCGTGGCTGACGAGTTCGCGATGCCGGTAACGTCCGATCTCCCGTCCCGCCGCA
>NZ_JBVJOT010000127.1:0-4963 GCF_055583025.1 Streptomyces sp. NPDC104831 | reverse complement strand
TGTGCGCAGCGGGTTGATCTCCGAGACGGCGCCGACGAACGTGGTCTTGCCCACGCCGAAGCCGCCCGCCACCACGATCTTCGCGGAGGTGGTGGAGCGGGAAGGACCGCCGCTAGAGCTTGCGAAGTCCACTGAGCACCCTTTCGAGCAGTGTCACGTCTGGCTGGCCACCGGCGTTCTCGTCGCCGCCGGGCTGATGGATGGCGACCAGGCCCGCCTCCGCCAAGTCGGCGACGAGGATCCTGGCCACGCCGAGGGGGATCGTCAGCAGGGCCGAGATCTCGGCCACCGACTTGATCTCCCGGCACAGGTTGCAGATCCGCTGATGCTCGGGCAACTGGCCCTGCATCTGGTGCGGAGCGGCGGTGGTGTGCACCAGTGCCTCGATGGCGAGCTGGTAGCGCGGGCGGGTCCGGCCGCCGGTCATGGCGTACGGACGCACCAGGGGGTTGTTCGACGCCGAGGCCGGAGCCGGCTCCGGGCGGCGCTGCGGCTGGACCGGCTGGATGCGCGGGGCCTGCGGCGGTTCGTACGGCGGCTGGTTGTACGGTCCGGGGCCCTGCGGGGTGTAGGGCCGGCGGTGGCTGGGGGCGGAGGGGAAGTTGTACGGGTTCGCCGAGCCGTCGTTCTGGCCCTGGGCAGGTCCGTACGACCAATTGCCCGAAGACGAACTGCCTGGGGGTGTTGCCACTTTCTCCTCCTCCGAACTGCGCCGGGCACCCATCCTTGTGGAAGCCGCGTCCCGAAACCTTACGGCCCCGGGACACGTATACGCATCGTCCGATTACTAGTTGAGAAGGCTTCCCTGGAGCTCCGCGCGGAGATCCGGGGTGAGAACCGTGCCCGCGCGGTCCACCAGGAGGGCCATCTCGTACCCGATGAGACCGATGTCCGCCTCCGGGTGGGCCAGCACCGCGAGGGACGACCCGTCCGAGATGGACATGATGAAGAGGAATCCTCGCTCCATCTCCACAACCGTCTGGTTCACGCTGCCGCCCTCGAAGATGCGCGAGGCACCGGCGGTCAGCGAGGTCAGACCGGAGGCGACGGCCGCGAGCTGGTCGGCGCGGTCGCGGGGAAAGCCTTCGGACATCGCCAGAAGGAGTCCGTCGGCGGAGACCACCACCGTGTGGGACACCCCCGGGGTGTTGTCCACGAAGTTGGTGATCAACCAGTTCAGGTTCTGTGCCGCCTGGCTCATCGGGCTCACACTAACGCTCCTGGTTGTAGGTGCTGTCAGGACCGAAGCCCTGGCCGTTCGTATCACTGCCTGCGCTGCGCCCGCGCTGGACGCCCCGACGCAGGTTGCTCAGCCTGCCCCGGACGTCCTCCGGGGCGCGGGAGACCTGGGGGCCTCCCTGGGGGGTGGATTCGGCGGAACCCTCGACCAGGTTGGCCTTGGGCACCCGCCGCGGCAGACCGGACGCGGTGACCCCGCCTGCCTTGGGCTTCTTGAGCTGCGCGGCCTGCTGCCACCGCTCGTCGTTCGCCGACCGCCAGTCGCCGTCGCCGCCCGTGCCCTGCGTGCTCCCCGGTGCCGGGGACGTCGCGTCCTGCCGCACGCGCGCCGTGCCGTTCGCGTTCGCGGAGCCGGCGCCCTGGGAACCGTCCGCGGCGGAGCCACGGCGGGGCAGCCCGGCATCGGTCAGCGCGTGCGCGGCGGGAGAGGCCGTACCCGGACGGTCGAAGCCTACGCCGTCGCGCTCGCTCGCGTCAGCGGCCTGCGGGGATTCCGTTTCCGGAGCGTACTGGGCCGGATAGCCGTTCTGGTAGCCGTCCTGCTGCGGCCAGTCGTCCTGGTAGGACGGCTGCTGAGCGGGCTCCGCATACGGTGCCTCGGGCTCAGGGTAACCGCCGCCGGCCAGGAAGCCCTCGTGCTGCGGCACCTCGCCGGCCGGCGCGTAGTACCGCTCGTCGTACGGCTGCTCGTACGACCCGGTGTGCTGCTCCTCGTACGACCCCGTGTGCTGCTCTTCGTACGATCCGGTGTGCTGCTCCTCGTACGCCGGCGCCTCGTACGCCTGCTGCTCCGGGTACGCCTGCTGCGGCTGCTCCTGGTACGCCTGCTGTTGACCGGTGAACGGGTCCTGGTAGGGGGCCTCGGCGGTCTCGTGCTGCGGCTCGGCGTGCTGCCGGCCGTGCGTCTGGGCCTCCAGGGCGGCGCGGCGCTCCTCGCGCAGCCGGGTGCGGCCGACGGGGTCCAGCTCCTGGCCGCCGTCGGGGCCCTCGGTGTACCGGCTGTCGTCGAAGCCCAGCTCGGCGGCGGTGCGCACGGGCTGCTGCTGACCGCCGAAGTCCCCACCCTGGAACTGCTGTTCCGGGATGATCTGCGAGACGGTGAACTCGTCGCGCTCCAGCGGGGCTTCGCCGCCACCGCCGTGCGTGATCGCGTCCGGCAGCATGACCAGCGAGGTCGTGCCGGCCTGCTCGCCCGAAGGGCGCAGCTGGACCCGGATGCCGTGCCGGTCGGACAGCCGGCCGACCACGAACAGGCCCATGCGCTGGGAGATCGCGGCGTCCACGGTCGGCGGGTTGGCCAGCTTGTGGTTGATGTCCGCGAAGTCCTCGGCGGTCAGACCGATGCCCTTGTCATGGATCTCGATCATGACGCGGCCGTCGGGCAGCCGGGTCGCGGTGACCCGCACCTTGGTCTGCGGGGAGGAGAACGTCGTGGCGTTCTCCAGCAGCTCGGCCAGCAGGTGCACCAGGTCGGTGACCGCGCGGCCGTGGATCTCGGCCTCCGGCACACCGGACAGCTCGATGCGCTCGTACTGCTCCACCTCGGAGGAGGCGGCGCGCAACACGTCGACCAGCGGCACCGGCTGGTCCCAGCGGCGGCCGGGCTCCTCGCCGGCGAGCACGAGGAGGTTCTCGCCGTTGCGGCGCATACGGGTGGCCAGGTGGTCCAGCTTGAACAGGTTCTCCAGCTGGTCCGGGTCCGCCTCGTTGTTCTCCAGGTCGGTGATCAGGGTCAGCTGGCCCTCGATCAGCGACTGGTTGCGGCGCGAGAGGTTGGTGAAGATCGCGTTGATGTTGCCCCGCAGCAGCGCCTGCTCGGAGGCGAGCCGGACCGCCTCGCGGTGCACCTGGTCGAAGGCGCGGGCGACCTCGCCGATCTCGTCCTTGCTGTTGATCGGGATCGGCTCGACCCGGGTGTCGACCCGGCCGGGGTCGGTGCGGGAGAGCTGGTCGACCAGCATCGGCAGCCGCTGCTCGGCGATGCCGAAGGCGGCGTTGCGCAGCCGGCGCATCGAGCGGCTCATCTGCCGGGCCACCAGGCCGGCCAGGATGAACGCGGCCAGCAGGCCGATGACGACCACGGCACCGGTGACGAGGGCGGAGGTCTTGGCGTCGTCGGCGATGCCGGACGCCTCGCTCACGGCCTTGTCGGCCATGTCCGCCTCGATCTGGCGGTAGGCCTTGTACTTCAGCGTGTTCACCGCGAACCAGTTGTCGGCGGTGATGCCCTTGGCGGCCAGCCCGGCGCGGGTGAGCGAGCCGGTGTCCTTCATGGTGGCCAGCGCCGTGACCATGTCGGCCGGGTCGGACGGCGGGGCGACGTAGTCCGGGTCCTTGCCCTTGGCCTCCTGGGCCAGCGCGGCGGCGTCCGTCTCGACCTTCGCCGTGGCGTCCTTCAGCTTCTGCGCGTCGGCCTCGGTGCCACCGCCCCGGTACTCCTCCAGCGCGATGCGCTCCAGGTAGGCGTACGAGGACAGGGAGATCTGCTGGGTCGTCAGGTTCGGGGCGTCCGGACCGGGCTTGACCAGCAGGTGCGTACCGATCGACCGCTCCAGCGACAGCGCCGCCTTGGTCAGCGAGATGGCGTAGACCGTGCGGCCGTAGGAGGTGATGTTTCCGGTGCCCAGGCCGAGCTCGTTGGCGAACTCCATCAGCGGGTGGGCGACCTCGACGTAGCCCTCCTCGGTCTTCACACCGGTCATCCGGGAGGTGTACGCGGCCTGCCGCAGCTTGGCCAGCTCCGGCTCCGCCTCGTGGAACAGGGACAGCCGGCGCTTGAGGCCGGACTTGCCCGGCGCGCTCTTCGCCGCCTCCTCGAATTCCCGGGCGGCCTGGTCGGTGGTCTTGCGGGCGCCCTCGACGACCTGCTTGCTCTCGGCGTCCTTCTTCTTCAGGAGCAGCGGCTCGGCGGTGATGTCACGCTCGTTCTCCAGCGCGTCGGCGTAGGAGAGGGCGGCACGCACCAGACGGGCGGTGTTCTCGGCGTCGCGCGCCTCCTGCCAGGTGTCGATCGAGCCCTTCACCTGGAAGCCGCCCATGACGAGGCCGACCAGCACGGGTATGAGCAGGATCGCGTTCAGCCGGGTGGGCACCCGCCAGTTCCGAGGCGAGAGACGGCCACCGGACGCCGGAGCCGCTGCCGGCTCCGCACCGGGAACGGGGGTGGGCGCCGCAGCGCGCGGCGGCGGGGTGAAGTTGCCCCGCGCCGACGGCTCGGGACCGTTCTTGCTTCGCCTCACTCGACCAACAACCTCTCGGCGGTCGGCACCTACGTCGTGCCGCAGTCTCTCAGAGCCCGGATCGCCACAGACCACTACGGAGTACGTCTTCGACCATGGGGCAGTTCAGGCATTCCAGCACGTGGACCAGCGCGATTCCAAACAGCGGAACCCCCGTGATGAAGCGCTTGTAAACGCCAGATAAAACGGTCATAAAGAGCGAGCCTTGCCAAAAGGCGGGACGTTCGTGCGCGCAGCGGCACCGTGCGACCGCGTGGCGTGGTGATGTCCGGCCATACGTCTGCCGAACTGTTATGAACACCGGAGCCGACCGTGTCAAAGGCCACAGCCGGCTCCGAAACCTTTACGACAACTGCCGTATCGACCGACGCACTTGGGTGTTACTTCAAGCGTGCCATGAGGGCGTGTTCGACGAGGGTGATGAGGGCGCTCTTGGCGTCGGCGCGGTGGCGGGCGTCGGTGGTGATGATGGGGGTGTCGGGGCC
>NZ_JBVJOT010000126.1:0-5027 GCF_055583025.1 Streptomyces sp. NPDC104831 | reverse complement strand
GGGGGCCGCCACTCAGGGGTCTTGGGGGAGCTTTCCTGTCTGTTCGGGGGGGGGGGGGGAGGAGAGAGCGGCGCTGACAGAGAGGCCGGTGGCGAGCCCCGGCGCACCGGGCGGGCCCCGCAGCCGCTTTGTCACATGGCGGCCCAGGTATCCGGTGCCGCCGAGGACGAGGATGCGCATGCGGTACTCAGGCTCCCTTGAGCAGCAGGGACTTGCGGCTGGTGAACTCGGCGTTGGCCCGGTCGTAGTCGTCGGGGCGGCCGATGTCCAGCCAGTATCCGTCGAAGTCGTAGGCGTGCGGCGGGTTCTGGGCGCGCAGCAGGTCCAGGACGAGTTCGTCGAAGCCGAGCGGCAGACCGGGCGTGTAGCCGTCCAGGGTGGCGCGGCTGAGGCCGTAGACGCCCATGGAGACGCGGTAGTCCATGCTGGGTTTCTCGGTGAACGCGACGACCCTGCTGGCGTCGGTGGTGAGCACGCCGAAGTCGATGCTCACCTTGCGGGCGTAGGTGGCGATGGTCAGCGGCGCGCCGGAGTCCCGGTGGCGGCGCAGCACATCGGCGTAGTCGAGGTCGGTGAGGATGTCGCCGTTCATCACCAGGAAGTCCTCGGGCAGCCGGTCCCTGAGGCCGAGCAGCGGCCCCATGGTGCCGAGCGGGCTCTCCTCGGTGGCGTAGTCGACGGTCATGCCCCACTGGGAGCCGTCGCCGACGTAGGCGCGGATGATCTCGCCGAGGTGGCCGATCGCGAGGGTGCAGCGGGTGAACCCCGCGGCCGACAGCTGGCGCAGCACGATCTCCAGGATGGCGTGCTGGTCGCCGATCGGGACGAGCGGCTTGGGCAGCGCGGTGGTGTAGGGCCGCAGCCGGACGCCCTTGCCTCCGGCCAGGATCACTGCGTGCATGGGGCTCCTCCTTCGTGGGGCGATGCCGTGCGGACGGGGTCAGATGTTGTAGATGCCGGTCTTGTAGCGGGCCAGGTTGGCCGGGTCGCGGAAGAACTCCACGGTGTGGGCGAGGCCCTGTTCCAGGGTGTGGGCGGGCTGCCAGCCGGTGGCCCGGGTGAGCCGGGTGGCGTCGCAGACCAGCCGCATCACCTCGGAGTTCGCGGGCCGGATGCGGGCGGGGTCCGCGCGGACGTCGAGGTCGGCGTCCATCACCTTGCCGATCAGCGCGACCAGGTCGCCGACGGAGATCTCGCCGCCGGTGCCGGCGTTGAAGGTGCGGCCGACGACCTGCTCGGCGGGGGCGGTGCCGACGGCGAGGAAGGCCCGCGCGGTGTCCTTGACGAAGGTGAAGTCCCGGGTGGGGCGCAGATCGCCGAGGGTGAGGGTGCGCTCCCCCGCCGCGACCTGGCCGATGACGGTGGGGATGACGGCGCGCATGGACTGCCGGGGCCCGAAGGTGTTGAACGGCCGCAGGGTGACGACCGGGGTGGCGAAGCTGGCGTGGTAGCTGTCGGCGAGCCGGTCCCCGCCGGCCTTCGAGGCGGCGTACGGGGACTGGGTGTTGATGGGGTGGTCCTCGGTGATGGGCACGGTCCGCGCGGTGCCGTAGGTCTCGCTGGTGGAGGTGTGCACCAGCCGGGGCGTGCCGAGGGCGCGGACCGCCTCCAGCACGTTGAGGGTGCCGGTGACGTTGGTCTCCACGTAACTGTGCGGCGCCTGGTAGGAGTACGGGATCGCGATGAGGGCGGCCAGGTGGTAGGCGACGTCGGCGCCGTCGAGCAGGGCGCGGACCGAGCCGGGGTCGCGGACGTCGCCGAGGACGATCTCCACCTGGTCCAGCACGTCGGGGGCGAGGGTCTCCAGCCAGCCGTAGGAGGAGAAGGAGTTGTACTGGGCCATGGCTCTGACCCGGTGTCCGGAGGCGACCAGGGCCTCGGTGAGGTGGGAGCCGATGAAGCCCTCGGCTCCGGTGACGGCGGCGAGCGGTAGGGAGGTCAACTGGGGTGTCCTTCCGGTGGGTCGGCGGAGCGGGGACGGGGTCAGACGTGCCGGGCGGGGCGGCCGAGCAGCAGCAGCGCGTACGCCACCAGGCCGAGGACGGCGGCGGCACAGCACAGCGGCAGGAGGGCGGGTCCGGGGGGCGGTCCGGGCCGTGGGAGCGGGCCGGCCACCGCCGCGGCGGTCAGGCAGATCACGGCCGGCGGCCAGGCGGTCCCGAACGCCTGGAGGAGCAGCGCGGTCCACAGGGTGGCCGCGAGGAGCAGCAGGGTGGCCGGGGCGGCTCCGGCCAGCCGGGCGGCGGGCAGCAGCGGCAGCAGATAGGCGCCCAGACAGCCGGCCAGGACGGCGGCGGAGCGCAGCAGGAAGCCGGCCGGGGTGGCGGCGGCGCGCAGCGCGGCCACGGACAGGCCCCGGTAGCGGTACAGCAGCCATTCGGCGGGGCCCATGCTGACCGTCAGCACGATCACCGCGTACGGCTCGTGCCGTCCCTCCAGCAGCACCAGTATCCCGGCGGCCAGCCCGAACAGCCCGTACGGCAGGGACCGGCGCAGCCGGGGCCGGGGGCCGCCGACGGCGGCGGCCGGGAGGGCGAGGGCTTCGCGCAGGACGTGGGCGGTGGCGGCGAGGGTGGCCAGCAGGGCCAGCAGCGGCAGCCCGGCGCGCACCACCGGGCCGGGGTCCCACCAGGGCAGGGCGGCGGCGCCCGCGATCAGCGGGGTCAGCGCGGCGAGCAGCAGCCGCTCGCGGGCCAGCACGAGCAGCACGCCGGCCGCCGCGAGATACAGCGACTGGGCCGCCGCCGCGAGCAGGACGGGGCCGGGGCCGGCCGGCGGGACCGCGGCGGCGGTGGCGAGGGCGGCGCCGAGCGGGGCGCCGAAGAGCAGGGTGCGGGCGGCCTCCCGGCGGCCGGTCGTCAGCCGCAGGTGGGTGCGGTGGCCGAGGGCCTGCCCCCAGGCCCAGGAGACCAGGCCGGCGACGACGGGTGCGGCGGTGTGCCGGCCCGGGTGCCACAGCGGCGCGGTGAGCAGGTAGGCGAGGCCCGGCAGGGCGAACAGCACCCCGCGCAGCAGGCAGCGCAGGGTGTCCGGGCGCCAGGGGTCGGCGGCGGGGGCGGGCTCGGGGTAGGTGCGGGGCACCTGTTCGTACAGGGCGGTGGCGAGGGAGAAGAGGTTCGGGTGGCCGTAGCGCTGTCTGATCTGTTCGGCGGTCAGGCCCTCGGCCTCCAGCAGGGCGGCGACCTCGTAGGGGTGGACGGCGGGGCCGACGCGGTCGGCGAGGTCGGCGGCGAGCCGGCTCACCGCCTCCGGGTCGCCGCCGTGGCCCGGCAGCCTGAGGGCCAGGGTGCGGTCGTCGCCGCGGGCGGGCGGGACGGCGAGCCGCAGGGCGAGGGTGTCCTGTTCGGCGCCGCCCGGTTCGAGTGCCATGGGCCCGCTCATCCGGCGAGGCTTTCCGCGGCTCTGAGGTGCTGCCCGCGCGCCGCCGGTTCGGTGGACGGCCGGGCGTGGTGGGGAAGTTCGAGGTAGATGGAGCGGAAGGTGTCGATGGTCTGGCGCAGCGTGAACTGTTCGATCACCCGCAGCCGGGCGGCCTCGCCCATCGCGCGGCGGCGTGCGGCGTCGGCGAGCAGTTCGAGCGCCGCCGCCGCCATGCGGTCCGGGTCGCGCGGCGGCACGACCAGGCCGGTGTCGCCGACGGCCTCGCGGACGCCGCCGACGTCGGTGGAGACGGTGGCCCGGCCGCAGGACATGGCCTCGATGAGGGTGAACGGGAAGCCCTCGCTGATGCTGGAGAGCATCACCACGTTCCCGGCCGCGTAGGCGTCCTTGATGTCGTCGACCCGGCCCTCGAAGGTGACGGCGTCGGCGTGGCCGAGGTCGGCGGCGAGCGCCTCGCAGCGTTCCCGGTACGCCTCGCCGCCGCGGGGGGTGCCGCCGAACAGGCGCAGCCGCGCCTCGGGTATCTCCTTGCGGACCAGGGCGAAGGCGCGGATGAGGGTCTCCAGGTCCTTGATGGGGTCGACCCGGCCGGCCCAGCTGAGGGTGGGCGTCTGCGGTTCGGGCCCGGCGGGCGGGAAGGCGGCCGGGTCCACGCCGTTGTAGACGGTGCGGATGGACCGGGGGTCGGCGCCGCCCTGTTCCTCCCACAGCCGGTTGTAGCGGTTGCCGGGGGTGATCAGGGCGGCCCGCCGGTAGCTCTCCTCGGCCAGCAGCCGGAAGAAGCCGAGGACGACGGCCTTCACCGGCCAGCGGTAGGGGGCGGTGCGATAGCCGAGGTAACGTTCCCGCAGGTAGACGCCGTGCTCGGTGAGCAGCAGCGGGACCTGGTACCGCTCCAGGCCGGCGAGGCCGGGCAGCACGGCCACGCCGCCGCTGACCGCGTGGGCCACGCCGTGCCGGGGCGGGGGCGCGGCCAGCGGGCGCAGGGCGTGTTCCAGCAGGGTGGTGGCGGTGAGCGCGTCGTGCAGGGTGGGCCGGGCCTCCCGGACGGGGAGTCCGGGGCGGGTCCACACCCCGGCGAGCAGGGAGACGGCCCGGTCGCCGCGCAGGAACGGGCTGAGGGTGCCCTCGGCGGCGGCCCGGGCGAGGGCGTACAGCGCGGCCGGGAACCGCTCCTCGGCCCCCGGGTCGAGCAGTGCGGTCAGGAAGTTCTCGTAGGCGTCGGCGAGCCGGGCGAGGGCCCGGCCCCGGGGCGGGCGGCCCTCGGGCGGGGCTCCCCACATGGGCACGGACAGCACGCTGTGGACGTGGCCGGGCAGGTCCCAGACGACGCCTTCGCGTCCGGTGCCGGTGACGGCGATGACGTCGAAGTCGAGGTCGGGCATGCCCTGGACGAGCTGGTCGCACCAGACGCTGACGCCGCCGTGGCTGTGCGGATAGGTGCCTTCGGTGAGCAGGGTGACGTGCGCCGCGCCGGTGCGGCGCGCGCCGTGCTGAACGTGCATCGATGGGGCTCCACGGCCGAGGTGTGGGGTGGTCGCGGGGGGGGGGGGCGGGGGGGGGGGGGGGGGGGGGGGGGGGGGACGCCCCGCGGGGAGAAGGGTGGGGGGGGGGGGGGGGGGGGGGGGGGGGGTCGGTGTGTATTT
>NZ_JBVJOT010000125.1:0-5046 GCF_055583025.1 Streptomyces sp. NPDC104831 | reverse complement strand
CTGGGAACGACGCGACGACATCCACGAAGCCTTCCTCGGCCTCGCCACCTGCCTCATCACCTACCGCCACGTCCAACGCCTTTGTTAGGACCTCTAAGTGCGCCATCACCAACGTGGCGCAAGCGGCCGGCACCGACCCGTGGGCACCCCGGTCGTCAACGCGCCCGCTCAGGCCACCGTCACCGTCGTCGTCGACGATAAGCCCTGCCCGCCGGGCAAGCCCTGCAAGCCAGGCTTGTCACCCAAGGTTGGATGGCCGCCCCAGGGGCGTGGGGCCCTGGACGATCCCTGCTCGGTGTCCGTGCAGCACGGCGGGCTGTTCCGGCAGCGGCGATGCCGGACCTCCCCGTTGAACTCGGTCTCTGGGGCTGGATCCGGCACCGCAGGGGCCTGCAGGGGATCAGCCTTGGTAGGCAAGCAGCGCCATCATGCCCGCCTCGCCGTGGTAGGCGTTGTGGCAGTGCAGCATCCACTGGCCCGGGTTGTCTGCGTCGAAGTACACCGACACAGTCTTCTTCGGTAGGACGATCGTGGTGTCCTTGCGCGGTCCGCTGCTGCCGAGCTGGTAGGTGTGGCCGTGCAGGTGCATCGGATGCCACATGGTGGTGGTGTTGACGAAGTCGAGCCGGACCCGCTGGCCCTCCTCGACGGTGACCGGATGCGCGGTCGGGTTGTTCATGTCGAATCGCCGGCCGTTGATGGCCCAGTCGTAGGTCATCATGCTGCCGGTCAGCTCGATGCGGTGAACCCGGTCGGCCTTCTTCGATGCCAGCCGGACGTCGTCCGCCGCGCGCAGCTGCGATGCGGCCATGAGCATGCCGTCCAGTTCGCTCGGACGGGCGTTCGCCTTCGGGGTGCTGCCGGAGCCGGTGCGGATGACGGCCATGCCGGTGGCGTTCTTGCCCTCGGCCAGCGCCACCAGGGGGAATACGCCGTCGTCCAGGGTGACGAGGACGTCGTAGCGTTCGCCCATGCCGATCAGCAGGGCGTCGACCCGCTGATGCTGGACGGGGAAGCCGTCAGTGTGGGTGATGGTCAGCTTGTGGCCGCCGAGGGCGACCCGGTAGGCGGTGTCACCGCCGGCGTTGATCAGGCGCAGCCGGACGCGCTTGCCCGGCTTGCTGCGGAAGACCGCCGGGTCGGTGGGAACGCGCCCGTTGATCAGGTGATGCGGGTACCTCACGTCTCCGGCGTCGCCCCCGAGCAGTGGGCTCTGGGCGCCCATCAGCATGAACTTCCCGCCCATGCCCCCGCTGAGGGAGGAGGCGGACGGGGAGCTGCTCATGCCGTCCATGCCGCCGCTCATGTCCATGCCACCCATGTCGTCCATGTCGTGGTCGGAGGAGCTGGACGGACTGGTGGAGTCGTGGCTCATGTGCATCCCGCCCATGCCGTGCCCTAGCTCGGCGAAGACGTCGTCCGGGGTGCCGGTAACGCCGTCGAGCCAGTCGTCGAGGACGACTACCCACTCCTCGTCGTAGGACAGCGGCTCCCTGGGGTCCTCCACGATCAGCGGCGCGTACAGGCCCCGGTCGAGCTGTACACCGACGTGCGGGTGGAAGAAGTAGGTACCG
Source organism: Streptomyces sp. NPDC104831 (assembly GCF_055583025.1). Lineage (NCBI taxonomy): Bacteria > Bacillati > Actinomycetota > Actinomycetes > Kitasatosporales > Streptomycetaceae > Streptomyces > Streptomyces sp. NPDC104831. The sequence goes on along the minus strand of NZ_JBVJOT010000125.1, from coordinate 3,472 downwards.
GGAGCGTCCGCGGTGAACCGGTAGGTGAAGTTGCGTCCTGCCCGCACGGCGGTCTGAGTGGCCGGCGGTACGCCGTCCATGTCGTTGCGCAGGGCGATGCCGTGCCAGTGGATGGAGGTGGTCGCCTGCCGGGGCAGCTGGTTGGACAGTGTGGCGGCCAGCGTGTCACCGGCCGAGATACGGAGCTCCTTGCCCGGGACCTGGCCGCTGAAGGCCCAGGTCCTGGCGGTGATCCCGGCGCCCAGGCCGGCCCTGGCCTGCGTAGCGGTCAAGGCCACATCGTGTGTCCTGCCGGTCTGGGTGCGCTTCTTGTCGGCGACGGCGACGGCCGACCCAGAGGGGCTGACCAGGGCAGGCGTGCTGCTGGAGGCGCTGCAGGCGGCGAGCGCCCCCGCGCCGGCGACGCCGAGCCCGGACAACAGGAGGGAGCGGCGGTTCATGATGGTCACGACAGGGGTCCTTCGTCTCGACAGTGCTGTTGGTTTCGACTCGCGTGTGGGCACGGCCGAGCGCACGCCTGAGCGCGTGCGGCCGTGGACGCGGCCTACAGCAGCAATCGGGACAGGACGGAAAGATCGGGCGGTGCCCGGCCTGTGGTGCCGGGGACGTGCCGACCGGCGGCAGCGCCAGGGGGGACAGCCGGAGCGCCGGCGGGCGCCCTTTGGTGTGGAGGCGCGAGTTTCAGGCTGTCGACCCCGGCGGCGGAGCAGTGCTGCATCGCCGCGCTGGAGCACGCACCGTTATCGTCGTGCGCCGCGGTCGGAGCCGTGCCGCCGGACAGCACGGCATGACCGCTCATGTGGCCGGACATCGCCGGCGCCGCCGTGTGGTGCATGCCCGCCGAGGACCAGGCAGGTGGCGCGTGCGTGATGGCGCCGGCCGTCTCGTGGTGGATGACGACGGCGAGCGCGGCCACCAACGCGATGACGGCAGCGCGCGTCCACCGGAGCGCGGCGCCGCAGGCACCGGGCCGATGGGCGGCTGTCGTCATGGCTTCCATCCATACTCGAGGCGAAACAGCTGATCACCAGTGTATATACCCGGCAGGGGTAAGTGCGGGGCCGGAGCGGCCAGCGGTGAAGGACCGTCGCCTTCGCCGCATGGCTACGGACGCAGAGCGCGCCGCAGGGAGCCGACGAGTTTTGCGCACTTCTCTTCGGACGGGGCGGGGTCGGTGCGGGCGGCGTTCGTGACGCAGCCGTGCACGTGGTCGCCCAGGAGCCCCGGGGCGACTTCCTGCAGGGCGCAGGCCGGCGGCGCTGATCTGGGTGAGGACGTCGATGGGGGGCGGTGTCCCATGCTGGATTGCGCGACGTCCGGGTTCGGAGGTGTCGGTGCCGGCCTGCCTGTTCGCCGGCCTCGGGATTGGGTGTCACGTTCCGGGGTGGTACTGGGCTGCGACGACCGGGTGGCACACCCAGAGCGCCGATTGGGCCGCGCGGACGGCTCGGCAGCAGTGGCGAACGTCCGCGCTGACGGTCACATCGTTCCGCCGGAGGCGGAAGCGTTCGAGGACCAGGGTCAGGGACGCCAGTCGAAGGGGAAGTGCTTGCTCGATCCCCCGCGATACGGGCGGGAGAAGTCGAAGCCTTCCGAGTGATCAGCGTCGACCACACCCCAGGTGGCGATCTGGCCGGGACCGACCTCGGCCCCCGGGGCGTTGATCAGCTGGACACGGCGGGAGGGGTCGGCGGTGGGGCCGGTGAGGGCCTTGGCGCCGACGGCCACCTTGTCGGATACCTCGGCTCGCCAGTACGAGAGATCCTCGGCCGCGTCGAAGTGGACCGGGGCGTACCGCACATCGCGCAGTTCGCTGATGAGGGAGCCGAACTCGCCGGGCCAGCCGCCCACATGTCCGGCGAAGATCTGCTCGAGCGCGTCGCGCTGGGCCTGGTCGCCCTTCGCGTCGATGTAGAGCATCACCTTCATGGTCGCCTCCGGGTCGCCGACCCACATATTCCCGGCGAACTCGCCGAGCGCGACCACACCCAGGCCATCGAGGCGGATATCCCCGAAGTGCCCCTCGTGCACCTGCCAGACGAGGGTGAAGAGGCAGGACCCGTTCGTCGGCGACTGCGCGAAGGTGCAGGGGCAGGGCAGCGAGCAGCTGCACACATCGAACCATTCACCGCGCAGGTGCCAGTCCGGCAGGCCGTTGTCGCCGGCGGTGCCCGCACGGACAACTGCCGCGGTAGGGGCGTTCTGCGATGCCGTGGATGTCGTGCACATGGGTTGCTCCTCGATCCGAGTTATACCCCAGGGGGGTATCTGTCGTCCTGGTGTGGAGGTTACGGGGGCGACGTAACCGACGTCAAGTACCCCCGGGGGGTATATGCGTGCCGTCCCACCCCATGGCCGGCCTCGTGGTCTTCGACCTACGTGAGGCCGGCGGCGGGCGGCTCCGGTCGGCCCTGCAAAGGGCGCCTGGGAGGCGTCGCTGGAAACGCTGATCAGAGGTCCGACACCGCATGGCCTGACGCAATGCCCGGCCGCTCGCGGGCGGCAGGTCTCCACAACAGGCGCGCTGGAACTCGTCCTGCGGGGAGTCCGGGAGCGGCTCGCGCTTCCGTTCGGCGGCGACCCGCAGCGGCTCGCCGACACGCTGGAGGCCCTGCTCGGCCCGGCCGGGGTCGTGGTGGAGCTGCGCACCGAGCGCAGCACGCGCGCTCGGAGACAGCTCAACTCCCGTCGTCCTTCCGGGGGTTAGGCTTCGTCCGGCTCGGGTGGCGGCTGCCCCCGGGCTGCCCGTGACGAGAAGGGCCACGGACATGGCTCGGCAGGGCGTCCACGCCGGCGACGCGCCCGGTCGGCTCCACGGCAATCTCGGCCGAGCCGAACGCCACGGACCGGTACAGGGGCCGTCCTCCGCACGGTGGCAGCGCCTCCGGATCGGCGCCCCGGTCAAGCCGTCGCCGGATGTCCCGGTGGTCCCGCCGGCCCTCCCGGTCGACGCCGCCCTCCCAGCCGTCCACCGACCCCGCCCCCATGCCGCCTCCCGCACCCCGCCCGACGGCGCCCTGCCGCACACCAGCACCCTTGCGAACGGGTTCGACAACGCCATCACCGTTGAGGAACCGGTCGCCGGGCGGAGATATGCGGGAGCGCCGCCGGGGGCTTCGCGGGAGGGCGCACGGGATGCCCGGCCTGTGCCGGGGCGAGGCGCCGGAGGCTCGTCCGGCCTCTGCGTCGCGGGAGGGAGGCGGGCATCGGCCCCGCAGACAGGAGGCGCAGAGTTCCGCTGCTGGGTCTGCGGGGCCGGTGCATCACTCACGTACCCTGCGATGCGCCCGATACGCCCGATCCCTCCCGACGGCTCGCAGCACAGGAGGTCGTGTTACGCGAGTGGGGGGGGGGGGGGGGGGGGGGGGGGGGGAAGGCCCCCCCCCCCCCCCCCCCCCCCCCCCCCCCCCCCCCCTTTTTTTCCCCACCCACGCACAAAACCCTTTCGGGAAAAAAGGGTTTCCCCCCCCCC
>NZ_JBVJOT010000124.1:0-5889 GCF_055583025.1 Streptomyces sp. NPDC104831 | reverse complement strand
CTCCCCCCCCCCCCCCCCCCCCCCCCCCCCCCCCCCCCCCCCTCACCCCCCCCCCCCCCCCCCCCCCCCCCCCCCCCCCCCCCACGGCGTGGCGGGGCGCGGAACCAGCACACCGGTCCGAGGACGGCGACGAGCCCCCGTCACCGTGTCCCCGGTCTCACCAGGCCCGTCTCGTAGGCGACGACCACCGCCTGGGCGCGGTCGCGCAGGCCGAGTTTGGCGAAGATGCGGGCCACGTGGGACTTCACCGTGGCCTCGCTGAGCGTCGGTTCGGCGGCCAGTTCCGTGTCGGACAGGCCCCGGCCCATCAGGGTGAGCACCTCCCGTTCGCGCGGGGTGAGCGCGGTCAGGCCGGCGGGCGCGGCCGAGGCCGGCCGGCCGCGGCCGCGTAGCGCTCCACCAGGCGCCGGGTGATCTGCGGGGCGAGCAGGGCGTCGCCGGTGCCGACGAGCCGTACGGCCCCGAGGGACAGGGCCGTGTACACGTACCGGTCCAGGTCGAAGGTGGTCAGCATGAGCACCCGGCAGCCGGGTGCCTCGGCCAGGATGCGGCGGGTGGCCTCCAGGCCGTCCATGACCGGCATGCGGATGTCCATGAGGGCGACGTCCGGCCGCAGTTCGCGGCCCGCGGCGACGGCCTCGGCGCCGTCGGCGGCCTCGCCCACGACCTCGATGCCGCGGGCGGTGAGGATCAGCCGGAAGCCGCTGCGGATCAGCGTCCGGTCGTCGGCGATCAGGACGCGGGGCGCCCGTCCGGACGCGTCCGGGGTCACGGCCGGTCCAGGGGTATGCGGACGCGGAAGCCGCCGCCGAGTCTGCGCCGGGCGTCCAGCTCACCGCCGTACAGGGCGGCCCGCTCGCGCAGGCCGAGCAGACCGCGTCCGGTGCCCTCGCCGTGCGGTCTCCCGGCGGGACGTGGGCCACCGGTGCCGGCCGCCGACGCGGTGCCGGTGAGCACGCTGGGTCCGGTGCTGAGGATCTCGACGCGCAGGGCGTGGCCGGCGTGGCGACCGGGCGCTGGATGCACCGGAGCGGGGAGGTGGTGGCCGGGCCGCCGTTCCTGCGCCGCAACGGGGTGCGGCTCGGGGACCGGCTGCGGCTGCTCGCCGAGGTGCTGCGCAACGAGTGACGGCAACCGGTCAGGATCGGAGAAGCCGCCGCGGGCCGTCCGGCCCTAGCGTTGGGGGCACCGGCGGGGAAGCCGCCGGTGCCCGCCCGCGCTGTCGGGCACCGCTGTGCGAAGGAGTGAGCATCATGGCCGCCGGCCTGCAGACGATCATCTACCCGGTCAAGGACCTGGACCGCGCCAAGGCCCTGTTCGGCGCGCTGCTCGGCGTCGAGCCGTACGCGGACGAGCCGTACTACGTCGGCTACAAGGCCGCCGGCCAGGACATCGGCCTCGACCCGAACGGGCACGCCAAGGGGATGACCGGGCCGGTGCCGTACTGGCACGTGGCGGACCTGCCGGAGCGGCTCGCGGCGCTGCTGGCGGCGGGCGCCGAGCTGCTCCAGGACGCGCAGGACGTCGGTGGCGGGCGGCTGATCGCCTTCGTGAAGGACGCCGACGGCAACCACCTGGGGCTGCTCCAAGACCCGGCGGCCTGAGGCCGTCGCGACCGCCCGACCAGGCACTAGTTGCACACTCAACGAGTGGCCGGTTCGGTGCTACCGTGCGGTTATGGCAGTCAAGACGGCCGAGACCCGGCTGGAGGAACGCTGGCGGGACATCCTCGCCGTGCACGCGCGCACGATGTGCGAGATCGACCGTGTCCTGCACCCGCACGGACTGGGCGCCAGCGACTTCGAGGTGCTGGATCTGCTGGCCACGGAGCCGCCCGAGCAGGGCGAGCAGTGCCGGGTGCAGAACCTGGTCGGCCGGGTGCACCTCAGCCAGAGCGCGCTGTCCCGGCTGATCGGCCGGCTGGAGAAGGACGGTCTGGTGGAGCGCTCGGTGTGCGCGGAGGACCGGCGCGGGGTGTGGGTGGCGCTCACCCCCAAGGGCCGTGCGCTGCACGCCGAGGTGCTGCCGCTCCAGCGGGCGGTGCTGCGGCGCCTGCTGGCCGGGCAGGAGTCCTAGAACACCAATTCCGCGCCGACCGGCAGCACCTCGGCGCCGTGCTCTTCCCTCCCTGCGGGCCGGTGACCACCGGCGGCGGGGGGCCAGTTCCGGACGGCCTGCGCCGGGGCCGTCGCCGTGGCGCAACGGGCGGTGCGTCGGCCCGCCGGGCCCCGGGGCCATGGGCCCGCCGGTCGGTCGGTACGGACGCGGGCGCCGCCGGGGGGGATGCCCCGGCGGCGCCCGTGGGACGTGTCCGTGCGGCTCAGCGGGCCAGCAGCGTGCGGACCCCTTGCGAGGTGAGGGTCAGCGCGTGGGAGGAGCTGCCGTCGATGGCGAGGGAGAGGTTCTCGTCCGGCCACTGCGCGGCGAGCGCGCCGAGCGGGATGAGACGGTAGCGCGAGACGAAGGGCAGCAGATCGGTCATCTCGCCCTCGGTGGTGAACACCGGGACGACCGCGTCGCCGCCGGGTTGTTCGAGGACGGGCAGGGCCACCGTCGTGGCGTCGGCGCCCTCTCCGTCCAACGCGTCGTCCGGTACCGGGACGAGCACGTCACTGTGGGCGAGGGTGTCCAGGGCCGTCTGGTCCTCGGCGTTGACGGTCAGCGCGTCCAGTGCCTGCTGGGCCGGTGTGGGCGGGTCGGCGTGTGCGGATGTCTCCATGGCTGGTCCCCAGGGTCGGCAGTCGTACGGGCTGCCCGGACGGCTCGGCGCTCCGGGCGTGCTCCCGCCTCGCGTACCCGGTGGGGTGCGGGGCATGCGTGTGCGAAGCACATGGGTCCGGAACACACAGACGGATCCGAATGCGCGGGGTGCGGGGCGTTCCCGGGACGTGGACGCCGGTCACGGCGCGTCCCCGCCGGGAAGCGGGGGCGGGCGACGCGGCCCGCCCGGTCTCGCGGGGTCACGCCGATGCCGGTGAGGAGCGCCCGGGGCTCACGGACGCGCCGCCTCCCGGTGGGGGGCCGGGCCGGGTGCCGGCGCCTCCTGGCGCCGTACCCGGGTCCGGGCCGTCGGCAGCGTGCCGAGGAAGGCCAGCGCCAGGGCCACGAGGACGCCGAGGTTGGCGTACGCCCAGGGCCCGGTCCGGCCGCCCAGCCCGAACGGTGCCAGCAGATACCCCTGCCAGGTGAGCCAGTGCGCGGCGGTGTTGGTGACCAGGCCCCAGCCGACGGCGGTGGCGGCCAGGGTGAGGCACTGCGGGAGGAGGGGGACGTCGCCGTAGCGGCCGTGCGGGCGGTACAGGTCGCCCTCGTCGTAGTCGCGGCGGCGCAGCGCCAGGTCGGCGAGCATGACGCCCGCCCAGGCCGCGATGGGCACGCCGAGTGTGGTGAGGAATCCCATGAACTGGCCGAGGAAGTCGTCGGCGAAGAACACGATGTACACCGAGCCCGCGATCATCAGGAGGCCGTCGAGGAGGGCGGCCAGGTAGCGGGGTACCCGCAGGCCGGCGGAGAGCAGGGCCAGGCCGGAGGAGTAGATGTCGAGGACGGCGCCGCCGACCAGGCCGAGCACGGCGACCACGGCGAACGGCACCAGGAACCAGGCCGGCAGGAGGGCGGCCAGCGCGCCGATCGGATCCGCGGCGATGGCACGGCTCAGCTCCGGGGAGGAGCCGGCCAGCAGCAGGCCGAAGACCAGCAGCACCAGCGGGGCCAGGGACGCGCCGAACGTGGTCCAGCCGACGACGCCCCGGCCCGAGGAGTTCCGGGGCAGGTAGCGGGAGTAGTCGGCGGCGGCGTTGACCCAGCCGAGGCCGAAACCGGTCATCATGAACACCAGCGCGCCGATGAACCGCTGTGCCGGGCCGGCCGGGAGGGCGTCGACCGTGCTCCAGTGGATCCGGTCGGCGACGAGGGCGACGTAGACGAGCGTGAGGACGCCCGTCACCAGGGTGATCCAGGTCTGCAGCCGCATGATCAGGTCGAAGCCCATCACTCCGCCGACGACGGTCAGCGCGGCCACCACGCCGAGGGCGACGGCCTTGGTCCCGGTGCCGCCGCCGTGGCCGAGGCTGCCGAGGACGGTCGCGGTGGCCATCGTGGCGAGCGCGGTGAGGACGGTCTCCCAGCCGACGGTGAGCAGCCAGGAGACGACGGACGGCAGCCGGTTGCCGCGCACGCCGTACGCGGCGCGGCTGAGGACCATGGTCGGTGCCGAGCCGCGCTTGCCGGCGACCGCGACGAAGCCGCACAGCAGGAAGGAGGCGACGATGCCGAGCACACCGGCGGCGAGGGCCTGCCGGAAGGAGATGCCGAAGCCGAACGCGAACGCGCCGTAGCCGAGGCCGAGGACGGAGACGTTGGCGCCGAACCAGGGCCAGAACAGGGTGCGGGGGGTGCCCTTGCGCTCCGCGTCCCCGATGACGTCGAGGCCGCGTGTCTCCACCCGCGCCCGGCGCCGGGCGGGCACCCCGCCGCCGGGGCCGTGCGGATCCGCCGTCACCGAGCCTCCCGACCTGCCTGTCCGGATGTCCGCGTCACGCTAGGTCGCACCCGGGAACGCGGTCAAGGAGTCGGGTGGAGTGCGGCCGGCCGCGCGGTGGAGGCGAGTCCGGTCCGCGGCGGAGGGAGGAGGTGGATCCGGCCACGAGCGCCGTCGTTGCGGGATCCCGGTGGCGGTGGCGGCGGATGAGCGCCACGGGTGAAGCCGCCGGCCGGGCCGCGCGAGTACGCCGACGGCCGGGCGCGCGCCCGCGCGGGCACCCGCGGACGCGGCTCGCCGCCGGACGGGACGCGGACGGTGCCGCGTCCCGTTCGGCGGACGGTTGCCGGGGTCAGCGGTCGAACTCCTCCTGGATCGGGTTCTTCGGCTCTTCCCGCAGATGCCGGGAGAGCACCGGCCGGCCGCCGCGCCGTGCCGGCCGGCCGGTGTCGAGGCCGAGGTCGAAGCCCGGTTCCACCCGGACCGACCGCGCGACCTCGGTGCGGCCGGCGTACTGCTCGGCGGGCATGCCGCGCAGGGCCTCGACGACCTCCCGGGAGGCCCCGGCCCGCCGGGCGGCCGAGACCAGCTGTTCCTTGCCGGCCGGGTAGGTCACGTCCCGCAGCGCGTCCAGCACCTCGGGGACGCTGGTGTGTGCCGTGCTCATGACGCCTCCTACGCGCCGTCCTCCTGTTCCTGGTCCTCTTCGGCGGTGTCCTCCCCCTCCGCCTGGGAGGGAGTGGTGCGGGGTGGCTGCTCGGCGTCGAGGGCGTCCGGTTCCCGCTCGCCCTCGGCCTGCGATGGGGTGTTCTCGCTCATCGGGTCCTCTCCTACGCGTCCTGCGCGGTCCCCTGCCGGTCACGCCGTCGGGTACCCGCCGGCCGCGCGCCCCATCACCTACCGGAATTTCTGAATCCGCTTCGGTCGGAGGGGTACCTGTGCAGTCCCGGCGCGACATCGGGCGCCGGTCCGGACACCAACGCACTGCCTGGAGGGACCATGGCGGGCATCACCCCACCTGATCTGCAGAAAGCCCTGTCCGGCGTGGACTACCCGGCCGACACCGACCAGCTTCGGAAGGTCGCCGAGAAGAACCACGCGCCGAAGGAGATCACCGAGCGCATCTCCCACCTCGGGAAGAAGAAGTTCGAGAACCCCGCCGAGGTCAGCAAGGCCGTCTTCCGGAACGAGTGACGGCACTCGGCCGACAGGACGGAAAGACACGGGTGCGCGGCGGCCGGCCGGGTTCGGCCGCCGCGCACGCACATCCGGTGACCCGGGCCGGGGTGACAACCGTCACAGGGCGGTCGGCGACTAAGACCGTGTCCTACGTGGTGAGGCGGATGAGTCGCTTGTAGCAGCACAGGGCGGCGGCGAGGCCGAGAAAGGCCAGGTAGTTGCGCGGGTCG
>NZ_JBVJOT010000123.1:0-6117 GCF_055583025.1 Streptomyces sp. NPDC104831 | reverse complement strand
CCCCCCCCCCCCCCCCCCCCCCCCCCCCCCCCCCCCCCCCCCCCCCCCCCCCCCCCCCCCCCCCCCCCCCCCCCCCCCCCCCCCCCCCCCCCCGACCGCCGGTCCACGGGACGAGGAGCGGTTCCCCTCGGGACGTCACCGGTCCGAGAACGCCGGACGGGGCCGGCGGAGGTCCGCCGGCCCCGTCACCCGACGAGGGGACCGCAGGTCAGGCGATGCGTTCCAGGACCACCGGGGTGGTCCGGACGTCGGTGCCGGGGGCCGCGATGTCGTAGGAGCCGGCCACCGCCTGGAGGGCGTACTCGAAGCGTTCCGGGGTGTCGGTGTGCAGGGTCAGCAGGGGCTGGCCCTCGGTCACCCGGTCGCCGGGCTTGGCGTGGAGTTCCACGCCCGCCGCCGCCTGCACGGGGTCCTCCTTGCGGGCGCGGCCGGCGCCCAGGCGCCAGGCGGCGATGCCGATGTCGTAGGCGTCGAGGCGGGACAGGACGCCGGTGGCCGGGGCCTTCACCACGTGCTGTTCCCGCGACGTGGGCAGCGGGGCGTCCGGGTCGCCGCCCTGGGCCGCGATCATCCGGCGCCACACGTCCATCGCCGAGCCGTCGGCCAGCGCCTTCGCCGGGTCGGCGTCCTTCAGCCCGGCGGCGTCCAGCATCTCGCGGGCCAGCGCGAGCGTCAGCTCCACCACGTCCGCGGGGCCGCCGCCCGCCAGGACCTCCACGGACTCGCGGACCTCCAGGGCGTTGCCCGCGGTGAGACCCAGCGGGGTGGCCATGTCCGTCAGCAGCGCGACCGTCCTCACGCCGTGGTCGGTACCGAGGCCCACCATCGTGGACGCCAGTTCGCGGGCGTCCTCGATCGTCTTCATGAAGGCACCCGAGCCGACCTTGACGTCCAGCACCAGCGAGCCGGTGCCCTCGGCGATCTTCTTGGACATGATCGAGGAGGCGATCAGCGGGATGGCCTCCACCGTGCCGGTCACGTCACGCAGCGCGTACAGCTTCTTGTCCGCGGGGGCCAGGCCGTCGCCCGCCGCGCAGATCACCGCGCCGGTGGTGTCGAGGACGTCCAGCATCTCCTCGTTGGAGAGCAGGGCGCGCCAACCGGGAATGGACTCCAGCTTGTCCAGGGTGCCGCCGGTGTGGCCGAGGCCCCGGCCGGAGAGCTGGGGGACGGCGGCACCGCACGCGGCCACGAGGGGCGCCAGCGGCAGGGTGATCTTGTCGCCGACGCCGCCCGTGGAGTGCTTGTCGGCCGTCGGGCGGGAGAGCGAGGAGAAGTCCATGCGCTCACCGGAGGCGATCATGGCCGCCGTCCAGCGGGCGATCTCGCGGCGGTTCATGCCGTTCAGCAGGATCGCCATGGCGAGCGCGGACATCTGCTCGTCGGCGACCTCGCCGCGGGTGTACGCGTCGATGACCCAGTCGATCTGCTGGTCGGTCAGCTCGCCGCGGTCCCGCTTGGTGCGGATGACGGAGATGGCGTCCATGGCCATGGCTGGGGCTTCCTTCCGGGAGGTGCGAAGTGTGCGGCCCCCCTGCTCGGGAGGCAGGGGGGCCGTACGGCGTTACTGGGTGAGATGGTCCGGACCGAAGGCCTGGGGCAGCATCTCGGAGAGCGGGAGCACGCCCGCGGGGGTGTCCAGGAGCAGGTCCGGGCCGCCGAACTCGTAGAGCAGCTGGCGGCAGCGGCCGCACGGGACCAGCAGGGCGCCGGCGCCGTCGACGCAGGTGAAGTGCGTCAGCCGGCCGCCGCCGGTGCGCTGGAGCTCGGAGACCAGGCCGCACTCGGCGCACAGGCCGAGGCCGTAGGAGGCGTTCTCGACGTTGCAGCCGGTGACCGTGCGGCCGTCGTCGACCAGGGCCGCGACCCCGACCGGGTAGCCCGAGTAGGGGGCGTAGGCGTGGGCCATGGCCTCCCGGGCCCGGGCGCGCAGCGGCTCCCAGTCGAAGGCGCCCTCGTCGCGGGTCACTTGCCCTGGCCCTTCCGGTAGCGCATGCCGTCCGCCTTCGGCATCCGCAGCCGCTGCGCGGACAGCGACAGCACGAGCAGCGTGACGACGTAGGGGGTGGCGCCCACGAAGTCGCTCGGGACCTCGTCGGTGAGGAGGTACCAGACCAGCACCAGCGCGGCCGTGACGGCGCTGACCACGCCCTGGACCACGGCCTTCTTGTACAGCTTCCAGCCGGCCAGCAGCGCGAGCAGGACGACCAGGAGCAGCAGCAGCGCGTGCACGGTGACGCCGCCGTTGCGCAGCTGGAGGGCGTCGGAGTAGCCGAACAGGCCCGCGCCCATGGCCAGCCCGCCGGGCCGCCAGTTGCCGAAGATCATGGCGGCGAGGCCGATGTAGCCGCGGCCCGCGGTCTGGCCCTCCAGATAGGTGTGCGAGGTGACCAGCGCGAGGAACGCGCCGCCGAGGCCGGCCAGGCCGCCGGAGACGGCGACGGCCGCGTACTTGTACTGGTAGACGTTGACGCCGAGGGACTCCGCGGCGACCGGGTTCTCGCCGCAGGAGCGCAGCCGCAGCCCGAACGGGGTGCGCCACAGCAGCCACCAGCTGCCGACGAACAGCAGCACCGCCACGATGGTGATCACGGACAGGTTGGTGACCAGGCCGCCGACGATGCCGGCCAGGTCGGAGACCAGGAACCAGTGGTGCTTCTCGATGGAGGCGAGGCCGTCCGACAGACCGGGGACGGTGATGTCGGGCAGCGAGTCCGCGGGCGGGGACTGCTTGGGGTTGCCGCCCTCCTGGGCGGCGTCGCCGTCGGCGAAGAACAGCTTGGCGAGGTACTGCGTGGCACCGAGCGCGAGCAGGTTGACGGCGACACCGGAGACGATGTGGTCGACGCCGAAGGTGATGGTGGCGACGGCGTGCACCAGGCCGCCGAGGACGCCGAAGCCGACGCCGCACAGCAGGCCGAGCCAGGGGCTGGACTGCCAGCCGACCCAGCCGGCGCCGAAGGTGCCGAGGATCATCATGCCTTCGAGGCCGATGTTGACCACGCCGGCCCGCTCGGACCACAGGCCCGCGAGACCGGCGAGGCCGATCGGCACGGCGAGACCGAGCGCGGCGGCGACCTGGCCGGAGGAGTCGAGCTGGTTGGAGTCGGTGATCATCCGGACGGCCGCGAGGAGCAGCAGGGCGCCGGCGACGATCATGAGGACCTGGCCGAGCGAGCGGCCCGTGCGCTGGGGCGCGCCGGGCGCCTTGGGCGCCGCGGGCGGCGGCGTGTCGGTCATCGTGGCAGTCATCACGCCACCTCCTGCTTCTTCGTCGGGGCGGCGGCCTGGGCGGCGAGTTCCGCGCCGACCCGCTGCTGCTGGCGCTTGAGGCCGTAGCGTCGGACGACCTCGTAGGCGATCACGACGCACAGGACGATGACGCCCTGGATCACGCCGAGGATCTCCTTGTCGTAGCCCTGGAACTCCAGGTGGTTGGTGGTGCGCTCCAGGAAGCCCCAGAGCAGGGCGCCGAGCGCGATGCCGATCGGGTTGTTGCGGCCGAGCAGCGCGATGGCGATGCCGGTGAAGCCGATCCCGGTGGGGAAGCTGTTGTCGTACTGGTGGCTCTCGTTGAGCAGGGTGGGCATGCCGATCAGACCGGCCACCGCACCCGAGATGATCATGCTGGTGGCGACCATCCTCTTCACCGACACACCGCTCGCGGCGGCGGCGCTCTCGGACTGGCCGACGGTGCGCAGGTCGAAGCCGAACCGGGTGCGGCCGAGCACGAACCAGTAGGCGAGGCCGACGATCACGGCGACGACGATGAAGCCGTCCAGCACGCCGGCCGGGCCGGTGTCGATGCTGAAGAAGAAGGAGGACGACGGCAGCGGCTTCGTGGAGACCAGGGTGCCGCCCTGCTGGAGTTCGCCGAGCCGCTCGGGCTGGAGCAGGTAGCCGATGACGGCGGTGGCGATGGAGTTCAGCATGATGGTCGCGATGACCTCGCTGACGCCCCGGGTCACCTTCAGCACACCGGCGATGGCCGCCCACAGGGCGCCGGTCGCCATGGCGCAGACGATGATCAGCGGGATGGCGATCCAGCCGGGCACGGCCAGCGCGCCGCCGAGGACGGCGGCGATGAACGCGGCGAGCCGGTACTGGCCGTCGACACCGATGTTGAACAGGTTCATCCGGAAGCCGACGGCGACCGCGATGCCCGCGAGGTAGTACGTGGTGGCCTTGTTCAGGATGTAGACCTGGCTGTCGCTGGCGAAGCCGTAGGTCATCATGTCGCTGAACGCGGCGCCGGGGTTCTTGCCGGTCGCGAGGATCACCAGGGCGGTGACGACGAGCGCGGCGACGACCGCCAGCAGCGGCGCGGCGATGCCGAGGGCCAGCCGCTCCTTGTCGATGCGTGAGGTCAGCTTGTTCATCGCTCGTCGTCCTCTGTGTGCTCCAGGTGGCCGGTGGCCGCACCCGTCATGGCGGAGCCCAGCTCTTCGGGGGTGATGGTGGCGGGGTCGGCGTCGGCGACCAGGCGGCCCCGGTACATCACCCGCAGGGTGTCGGAGAGGCCGATCAGCTCGTCGAGGTCGGCGGAGATCAGCAGCACGGCCAGGCCCTCGCGGCGGGCCTCGCGGATGTAGTCCCAGATGGCGGCCTGGGCGCCGACGTCCACGCCGCGGGTGGGGTGGGCGGCGATGAGCAGCTTGGGGTGGTGGCTCATCTCGCGGCCGACGATCAGCTTCTGCTGGTTGCCGCCGGACAGCGAGGCCGCGGTCACGTCGATGCCGGGGGTGCGGACGTCGTACGACGCGACGATCCGCTCGGTGTCGGCGCGGGCCGCCTTGATGTCGAGCAGCGCGCCGCGCGAGTTGGGCTTCTCGCTGACGTGGCCGAGGATGCGGTTCTCCCACAGCGGCGCCTCGAGGAGCAGGCCGTGGCGGTGGCGGTCCTCGGGGATGTAGCCGATGCCGGCCCGGCGGCGGTCGCGGGTGGCGGCGGCGGAGACGTCCGCGCCGTCGAGCGTGATGACGCCGGAGTCGGGCTGCCGCATGCCCATGATCGCCTCGACCAGCTCGGACTGGCCGTTGCCCTCCACGCCGGCGATGCCGAGGACCTCGCCCCGGTGGATGGTGAAGGAGATCTCGTCGAGGATGACCCGCTCGATGCCGTCGAGGCCGGTCTGCGTCAGGTGCAGGCCGTCCAGCGTCAGCATGGGGACGTCCGTGACGGTGGACTCCTCGGTGTCCGGGGTGGGCAGCTCGCTGCCCACCATCAGCTCGGCGAGCTGCCGGGGCGTGGTGGTGCGCGGGTCGGCCGTGCCGACGGTGGTGCCGCGCCGGATGACGGTGATCTCGTCGGCGACCGACAGCACCTCGCCCAGCTTGTGGGAGATGAAGATGACGGTGAGGCCCTCGGCCTTCAGCTCGCGCAGGTTGTCGAAGAGCGCGTCGACCTCCTGCGGCACGAGCACGGCGGTCGGCTCGTCGAGGATGAGGGTGCGGGCGCCGCGGTAGAGGACCTTCAGGATCTCCACGCGCTGGCGGTCGGCGACCCCCAGCTCCTCCACGAGGACGTCGGGCCGGACGTTCAGGCTGTACGCGTCCGAGATCTCCTTGATCCGGGCGCGGGCCCGGCCCCCGATGCCGTACAGCTTCTCCGCGCCGAGGACGACGTTCTCCAGCACGGTGAGGTTGTCGGCGAGCATGAAGTGCTGGTGCACCATGCCGATGCCGCGGGCGATGGCGTCGCCGGGGTTGTGCAGGACGACCTGCTCGCCATTGACCGTGATGGTGCCCTCGTCCGGCTGCTGCATGCCGTAGAGGATCTTCATCAGGGTGGACTTGCCGGCGCCGTTCTCACCGCACAGGGCGTGGACGGTGCCCGTGCGTACGGTGATGTCGATGTCGCGGTTGGCGACGACGCCGGGGAAACGCTTGGTGATGCCGCGCAGTTCGACGGCAGCGGGCGGGCTGGACGCGTTGATGGCGCACTCTCCTCGGGGAAAGAGGCTGCGGGGAGGGGGCAGGGCGTCGGCGACGCTAGCGCGCCAACTCCGCGCTACACGCGTAGAGTTGACACATTGTTATGGCCCGGGGGGGGGGGGGGGGGGGGGGGGGGGGGGGGGGGGGGGGGGGGGGGGGGGGACCGCATCCGGGAGGGGGTCTT
>NZ_JBVJOT010000122.1:0-6911 GCF_055583025.1 Streptomyces sp. NPDC104831 | reverse complement strand
GCGCGACCCGCGCAACTACCTGGCCTTTCTCGGCCTCGCCGCCGCCCTGTGCTGCTACAAGCGACTCATCCGCCTCACCACGTAGGACACGGTCTTAGGGCGCCGGCCCGTGGATCGTCGTGGCCGTGGTACAGCTGGCTGTCTATGCCGCTGTTGGCGACCGGCTGCCCGGTGAGGTGGTCTCCCATATAGGCTCCTCCGGCCCCGACGGCTTCATGGCACCGCTCAAGCTGGTCGCCATCACCGTTGGTGTGTACCTCGCCGAGGCGTTCCTGTTCGGGTACCTGTTGGTGCGTCGTCGTCAGACGCCGGGGCAGTACCGGCTCGTGGCCGCCTGTGCGTGGGGCGTTGCTGCGGGCGAGGGCTATTTGCTCACCGCATCCTTCGCCGCGAACGCCGGGCTGTCCGATCCGCACGACCTGGACTTCCCCATGTCCCTGCACGGGCCGATCGCCATTGCCGTTTGTCTGGTGGCCGGGGCCGTCGGTGCGGCCTTGGCATGGAAGACGGATCGTCGGTGACTCCGCCTGCCGCTCACCGGTGGCATGGAGCCGGAATGCGGGGCCCACGTGGTGCGTACCGGTCGAACTGCTCCACGCCGTCGCGGGCATCCTTCTCGCCTGCCTCACCTCGGTGGGCTGGTGGCTGCTCCCTGCGCTCCCTTGGGCTTGCTTATCGTGCTGACGGCAGCACCAGGGTTACCGTCGACGCCCGCGGCGTCACCATCTCGGCTGCCCGGCTACCGATCCGGCGCTCCCCCCGGACCGGATCGCGGGGGCACGCTCCGGCTACGCCCCGCCTGCCGACTTGAGGGGCTTCGGCTATCGAGTGATGCCCGGCCGGCACGCTGTCTCCTTGCGGCCGGGCGATGCCCTGTGGCTGGAGCTGAGCAGCGGCCGTCAGTTCGTTGTAGCGGTCGATGACGCCGAAACCACCGCGCGTCTGATCACGGAATCCTCGGGGAGGCGTTGACGCGATACTGGTGGAGATCGACACAAGCTCCCCGCAATCGCTCTCCGAACAGGTCGCCGCGGCCGTGTGACGCTCCATGCTGGCCGGCTCGCCGCGCGCCGGTGACCGGTTACCGGCCGCACGGGAGCCGGCCGGGGCGCTGGGGATGGGCGTCCACACCGTGCCGCGCGGCTACCAGACGCTCGAGGCGGAGGGGCTCGTCGAACTGCGGCGCGGCCGCGGGGCGGTGGTGGATCGTGTGCGCCCCGCAGGACCGGGTCGCAGTCGTCGAGCGTACGCGGCAGCTGGTGACTGCCGTCCGGCGGACCGGGATGCCGGATTCCGAAACGCTGTCACTCGTCTCGGCGTGCATGGGCCGGGGATACGGCGTGGACGGGGCGCGTCCCGCCTCCGGTCATTTCCCATGTCAACCAGCGGTTCGCGCCGGAGGCCGAACAGTCGTGGCCACAGTGGCTTCGGCAACGGGTTCAGCGGTCGACTCTATCGGCGCCGGGTGATGGTGGTGCCGGACGGCAGGCCCAACACGAGGATGCCGCCCGACATCGCCAGGGCAAAGCTCCGCAGGCCCATCATCAGCCCGATTGGGAAATGGCACAGCAGACCTGCCGACATCGTTGCAGAGCGGATCTGCTGCGGCAGCGACATCGCGGCAGCGCAGGCGATCGCTGCGGAGTGAGCCACCGGCCAGTCGATGTTCCTCTTGTATCAAGGCACCAGTACCAGGCGACCGCGCAGCCCACCCGCCGCCAGTCTGCGATGAGCTTCGGCGACCTTGTCCAGCGGCAGAACGTCGGCGACCCGCGTACGCAGCCCGGCGGCGGCCAGCTTGGCGAGGCGGGGGCCGTCCGCGCGGATCCACACGTTGCCCACCCGGATGCCGCGCAGCGGAGTCGGCGCATTGCCCAGCACGCTGACCAGCGAACCCCCGCCGCGCACCGCGTCCAGCGCCGGCATGCCCACGGACGCCGCGTCGACCGCGGCGTGTACGCCGCCGGGCACCAGGTCGCGCACTGCGGTGGGCAGGTCCGCGGTCCGCGGCACGAAGAAATCCGCGCCGAGATCGCGCACCGACTCCTCGTCGTCGGCACCCGCGACGGCGACCACCCGCACGCCGGCCAGCGCGGCGAGCTGCACCGTGTAGCCGCCCACCGCCCCCGCCGCTCCGGTTACCAGCAGCGTGTCGCCGCGCTTGACCTCAGTGGTATCGAGTGCCTGAGCAGCGGTGAGTCCGCCTAGGGGCAGGCTTGCCGCAGCCACCAGGTCGGTGCCGGCCGGTACCGCAGCGACCGCGTCCGCGTCCAGCACCACGTACTCGGCCTGCGCCTTGATCGACAGCGCCAGCCGGTCGGACAACCCGATCACCGCGTCGCCGAGTTGGAAGCCGACGACCCCGGGCCCGAGCGCCTCGACGATGCCGGCGACATCCCAGCCGATGCCGATGACCTCCCGCTCAGGGAGCAGGCCGCGGGCCGTGAGCGCGCCGGAGCGGGTCTGGAGGTCCACCGGATTGACAGCCGCCGCGGCGACCCGGATCCGGACCTGGCCGGAACCCGGTTCCGGCACCGGTACTTCGGCCATCTCCAGGACTTCCGGGCCACCAAAGGAACGAACGATCACAGCTTTCATGTCCACGAACCTATGGGGTGTTACTCTCCTGCGGAAAGTACGCACTTCGGAGTGCCTACCCGACCCGGGAGTGCCATGGCCACCCGCAATGCCGCCCAGCGCCGCGCCGATGAGCGCGCCGCCTACGACGCCTATCTCGCCACCTGCCCGGCCCGGCAGTTGCTGGACCGGATCAGCGACAAGTGGGTGAGTCTGGTGCTGAACGCGCTGGCCGACGGGTCGCTGCGGTACCGCGACCTGAACCGGATCATCGCCGGAGTCAGCCAGAAGATGCTCACCCAGACGCTGCGCAGCCTGGAGCGTGACGGCCTGCTCACCCGCACGGTGACCCCGTCGGTGCCGGTCCGGGTGGACTACCAGCTCACTCCACTCGGCCGCAGCCTGCTGCCGGTCATGGCCTCGATCAAGGCATGGGCCGAGTGCCATATCGAGGAAGTCCAGACCGCGCGTATGGATTACGACCGGGGCGTGGCTGCGGAGCCGCCCGTACCCGGTCCATGACAGCTGCGGGTCGGCGAGGTAGAGCGGGACACCGCGCGGTTCGAGGCCCGGGTCGGGGTCCGGCCGGTGACGCTGACTGCGAGGGAGTCCTTCGTCTTTGAGTCGCTGGCCCGCGAGCCCGGGCGGGTCGTCACCCGGGCACGGATCGACGCCGGAATCACCGCGCCGGATTCCGGCTCCATGCCACGCGGTGAGGGGCCGAACCCGCCCTCGATGTGGTCCTCGCGTTCCACCACGCCACGCCGTCCTCGGCGACCACGACAAAGTCCGCGCCACCGCCGACCGGCTACGCGACCTCGCCCGGAACGGCGACTGCGCCTACTACGCCGACATCACCCACTGCATCGCCGGACAGCCCCTCCCCCAGCCCTCCACAGCCCGCTGGCCCCAGCCCGAGGAGACCGTGCGCAGGCGCTGGCAGACGCTCGTCGCCGAGCGCCGACGCCATCTCGGCATCCGCCTGCCGTGAAGCACGCCGCCGTCCGCATCGGGCGGGACAGCACGAATACGGCTGTGGTCCGGGACACAGCCACAAGGCGAGGGGTCAGCCGGCGTCGGGTATCCGGCCGACGGGCCGGGCCTGCAGCTCCACGATCTGCGCCTGATTCCGGTCGTTTGGAGCCGTCTTCCGCCTTTCAGACGTAGACGACGACGGTCGGGAAGGTGAAGTTCGGGAATCGGGAGGGGGTATCGCGGACAGTCTCCGCCGCAGCACTCGGGGTCGGTGACGGCGGTCAACGACGGCGTGACCGACCCGGTGGGGTTTACGCAGAGCGGGGCCTACCCCGAGAAGGCGTTCGGTGACGTATCGCGGCCGCCATGACCCCCTCCCGCCGCGCATTCCGCCTGCGCATGGGCCGAGTGGCGCCGGTTTCAAGGCCGAGAGACCATGGAAATCGGGCGATTGAACGCACTCGATCCAAGGGAGCGTTGCCATGAACGCAAAGCCCGCCTGCGGGCCGGAACGCGACCCCGAGTTCTTCGAAGACCTCGACAAATTGCTTGCCCGGCACCCCGAAGCCGCTCGCAGGTATGGGGTGAGTTGTATGAGGGTTGAGCTCGAAATACTGCAGATCGACTTCAGTAAGCAAGTAGGGGTGTCACGAATTGAGGACGGCCGCATCATCACGGAGTTCTACGACCGAGACGACGACATTGTGCGTAGCGCACATAACTCCTGTTGTGAATGGGTAGACCACCACTGCGTGAAAATATGCCTGAAGTGAAACTCCGCGTTCGACGCTTGGGAGCGTGGCCATCGTCCCGCGACCGCGTTGATCTCCACGTCGACGCCGAGGCGGGAGCCATGCTCGACCACGGCCTGCTTGAACCCCGCGTCCACCCATGCCGTACGCGCTCGCGGCCGGGTCGGCGGACGTCCCACTGTCGCCACCGCTGCGCGGCCGACACGGGCGCGCAGCCAGCTGCGGGTACGCACTGGAGATGACCGTGCGCTCAACAGCGCTCATCGCGCACGCCTGCGGCCTCTCGCCGTCGAAGAGCTGCTTTGGTGTCGGCGGCTGCTCCGGCGGTCGTGTCAGGGTGTCAGGTCGAGGACGCGGACCAGCTCACCGATCCACCGGTAGGGGGCGGTGGTGGCGGTGATCGCCGTACCCCTAGTACCGGTGGTGCCCGCGCCGATGCGCCGGAAGGGGGCGACGAGGCCGCCCCCTTGAAGTGTCTGTTCGGCGAGTGCGCGGCGGGGTCGTCCGGGCGCGGAGCAGGGCGGCGCGGGTCGGTTCGGCGCTCTGCTCGTGCTCCTCGTCGAACCGGGCGGTCGGGCCCCTCGGGGCGTTCCAGTGCTCGTGCAGGTGGCCATGGCGCGGGGCGGACATGCCGTCGCCGGTGAGTACTCACGCGGTGTGGTGCAGGATGACCGAGGCGAGTTCCGCGCCGCCGGCCGGGAGGAACAACGGCGGGCGGAAGCAGGCTGCGTCAGACCTTGAAGAAAAGCCAGCTCTGATAGCGGTTGCCGCTTATCTCTTCCTTCAAATAGACGTTCCCCTTGCTGTTCGAATCCAGCACAGGGTACCTATCCCACGCCGAAGCGGCCAGGGCGTTGCTGTTTCCGAACCAGCCTCTTAGCCAGTTCTGCGGCATATAGCCCGTACCGCAGGGAAGCGTCCGCACACTTCCCGAATCGACAGCCGTCAGGCACAGTCCGGTACGATTGTTCTTGATCATGCAGCCGGGGTATCCATCGATTTTCTGGGAATACGGGATCCACTGCTGGTACGGGTTGTTCGAGGTGCACTCTTTGGTGTAGACGTTGCCATTCACATCCGAGTCGAGGCAGAGCCCGGTCTGCTCGTTCCTCATGATCGAGATACCGCCGTCGGGGTCGGCGGCGCACGCGGACGGAACCGCTGCCGTGCCGGCGCAGGCAGCAGCGAGGAGCCCGATGATCCGGCACGGCTGAGGTGGGCCAGGCATTCTGACCGGCAGAGATAGCGCCCGCCTACTTCTGCCGGATGGGCCTCTGGTCCCCTGTGTGTCACACCGCCGGGGGCCGCGGGCTCCGGGCCTCCTCAACGGCACGAGGCAGGTGCGGAAGCGGTCCGCCGTCGTCGAGGTCGCGCTCCAGCTGTCCGCCTCCACTCACCGAGCCCACCAGAGCTGTTGGTACTTCACCCTGGAGGGCGGAGCCGCCGTCTTCCACGTCAGATCTGCTGAACGCGGCATGCCGTCCTCACGCTCTCGCCGCCGCACACCGCGGCCGCCGGTTGTCGCCCGCACGCACGCTCCGCTGCCCGGCGAGTTCGCCGCCGACCCGGCCATGTGCCATCACGCCTGCCAGGTCGCGATCGACTTCGGTCTCGTGGCCGTCGACGCCATCGCCGATCTGCTCCCCCAGGAGAGGTCCCTCGCTCTGGCCCAGCGCATAGGGTTCTGCGACTGCGGCCGCCTCACCCTGGATGACGACCCCCACCCACCAAGTCCTGAACACCGTGGCGGCCACCAACATGACCGCCTGCCAGGCCCTGGTGCTCGCCGCGATCGACGGCAGGACACGGCCACTCCTGTAAGAGCCGGTCCCTACGCGGTGAGGTGGCCCCAGACGGCCGCCTCCTCAATGCCCGAACTCATCCCGCGCTCCCGACCGCCGCGCCCTCCCAGGGGCCGGCACAGCGCATGAAGGCGAGGCGACTTCATGGATCACGCCCCGCTCGGGCCCGGACACACCGTAGGCCGCTACTACGGGCGGGGCGACCGGACGGTGACGCCGGGTCAGGCTCGCGCTCCTGTCCCGCCTCCCCGGCCACGAGGTGGAGCAGGCCGTCCGGGACCGGGATCCCGACCGGTACACCCGCGCCAAGGGCGCAGCGCCGGCCCCGCCTGCTGTGGGAGAGGGAGCCGCCCGACGCCGACGCCTGCTTCGCGCCGAGCCGGCCCGAGCGGCCGAGGTCCGTCACCACACCGACTGGCACCGGCACATCACCCTGGCCGTGCTCGCCCACCCGTCCTGACAACACTCGCCGCCCAGGCCAGCGACGCCGCAAAGGGGGCCGCAGGAACGGAAACGGCCCTCGTTCCGGTCACCGTGGCAGAGATACGGCGGCTCCTGGACACTCCCCCTGCCCCTCCCGCGAACCGACCGCGATCCCGTCGTCCACGCACTGGAGTGGTCGGCCTGGAGAAGACGCCGCCAGGCCATCGCCCACCGCTGCCACCACCGAAAGCGCAGCTCAGGACACGAGCGCTGCTGGAGTAGTACTAAGACCGTGTCCTATGTGGTGATTGTTCGTTGGTCAGGGCATGGGGCGGGGTACGTGGAGTTGGATTGTTCCGGATGGGTTGTGGGAGATCGCGAA
>NZ_JBVJOT010000121.1:0-8127 GCF_055583025.1 Streptomyces sp. NPDC104831 | reverse complement strand
TGAACTCGATCATCGGGACGGCGACCGGGTGGTCGGCGGGGCACATGTTGTCGTTGGTGCCGGGCTTGACGACCGGGTAGGCCATGTGGCTCTGGTGGTCCGGTGTGTCGAGGTACTTCCCGTCCCAGCAACTGGGCGCCTGGAAGCGGATGTTGAGCTGCACGTCGGCCCGGTTCGGGCAGGTCGTGGGGAAGTCGGTGTTGAAGTAGCTGTCGCCGCATTCCCAGCCCTCGACGAAGCCGCGGTGGTGGCGGAACTGGTCGGCGCTCTGCATCGGGTCGCCCACGACGAACCGCAGGCCCTTGGGGAAGGGCCGCACGCTGGTGTAGTCGGTGACGCCCGCCTTGTAGTAGATGGTCTGGGGGCCGACGGGCAGGATCTTCTGGTCGCCCTTGTACAGCGAGGGCATCCAGTACGCCGAGGCGTCGGCGGGTGCCTTGCAGGTGGTGGCGCCGCCGTAGAGGGAGGCGGTGGTGCTGCCCGCGTTCGTCGAGGTGTTGCCCATGAAGGTGTGGTCGTGGGACTTGCCGGGCTGGCCCGGGTAGACGATCGGGTCGTCCGGGGCGGTGTGTGTGACCGAGCAGTTGGCCTGGAACTCGTGGAAGTAGCGGGAGGGCGGGGTGTTCGTGGACGGCGTGACGCCGGTGACCTGGGGAACGGCCGGTATGTAACCGTCGCCGTCCGGGTCGTCGGCGGATGCCTGGGTGGACACGGCCATCGTGTGCCCGGTGTGGGCGACGGACGCGGATGCCGTGGTGTCGGTGTCGGTGTCGGTGGCCGCGGAGGCGATGGTGCCCACGCCGAGGACACTGGCGAGCAGCGCGGTGCCGAGGAGGAGTGCGGGGAGCCGTTTCGGACTCGATCTCATGGGATCTCCTGCCCGTGGGGTGGGAGTCGCGCGCGCGGGTGTGCGTCGCGCGGGTGGTGCGGTCGGTGCGGTGGTGGTGGTGAGGCCGCGGAGGGCTCCGCCACCGTCGTCCGGGGCCCAGCCGTCAGCTGTAGATCCCCAGTTCATGGAGGGAGTAGCCGTAGCTCGTGCCGCGCGCCGTGAGCTGGAGGCGCACGTAGCGGGCGGTGGCCGAGACGTCGATGGTGTCGACGTCACCGTCCCCGGCGGTCGTGGAGTAGACCGGACGCCAGGAGTTCGCGTCGTCGGACACCTGCACCTCGTAGGACTTGGCGTAGGCGGGGTCCCAGACGAGCTGGACCTTGCGCAGGGCCTTGGAGGAGCCGAGGTCGACCTGGAACCACTGTGGGTCGCTCCAGTCGCTGGCCCAGCGGGTGTCCGCGCGGCCGTCAACGGCCAGTGCCGGGGTGCAGGGGCAGTCGCCGTAGGACGGCTGGAAGGAGGAGGCGGTCGCGGGCCGGTTCAGCGCCAGGTTGGTCCCGCTCACCGGCGGGGCGACGACCTTGACGGACCTGGTCTCGATGCCGGCGTTGCCGTGCCCGTCCTCGGCCTGCACGTAGACCTTCCACACGCCCAGCTTCTGGGGCGCGGTGACGGTGAAGTTCCCGTTCCCGGCCGAGCGCCACTGCGCCTCGACGAGCCGCTTGTCCCCGTTCGCGTAGTTGCCGCTGAGGAAGATCTTGTACGTGACCGCGTCACCATCCGGGTCACGCACGTCGGCGTGCACGGTGAACTCGCCGCCGGCCGCCGCCGAGGAGGCGGGGCTGACGGACATGCCGCTGATGACCGGGGGCGTGTTGTCACCGGCCGTCGAGCCGGTGTACGCCTTCTTCACGGCGTAGTACGACAGCCGCTTCAGCCCGTCGGGCACGAGGTTGAACCAGACGCCGCCGAAGTCGTGCTCGGTGCCGTAGTGGAAGAGGGTGGCGCCCAGGGCCACTCCCTGGTGACCGGTCACGCAGTTCCACGCCTTGGTGTAACCGTCCGCCTTCTGTACGTCGGTCGGCTCGTCGGGGATGCCGTTGGCGTCGTCGGGCACCTCCCACTCGCCGGCCGGTCCGGTCTCGGTGATGATGTAGGGCTTGGTGTAGCCCCCGTCGATCCAGTCCTGGCGGACCTTGCACACGTTGTTGTACGAGTTCATCGCGTACAGGTCGAGGTCGGGCGCGTTGCGCTTGTAGTACGGCCAGGCGCCGGTCCACGCGTCCGTGGACGTGACCGGGTGGTCCGGGTCGATGCCGTGGATCTTCTTGGCGACGTCGTTGACGAAGCTGGTGTAGGCGTTGCGCTGGGCCTCCAGTTCGCTGCCGCTGTAGCAGTTCTGCAGTCCGAGGACCGACTCGTTGCCGACGTTCCACATCAGCGTCGCCGGGTGACTCTTGTAGGCCTCCACCCACTTGGCGAACTCGGCGAGCGAGTCGTTCTTGTACGTCGTGTCCGTCACGTAGTTCACACAGCCGCCGGCGCCCGGCCCGCCGCCCGGCTGGAGCCAGAAGCCGTTGACGACGCGGATCCCGTTGGCCGCCGCCGCGTCCAGGAGCGCCTTGCTGGACGCGTCGGTGCCCCAGGTGCGGATCGTGTTGGCGCCCATCGCCTTGACGTCCGGCAGGTACTTGGGACCGTCGGAGGCCGCGGGGCCCCAGGTGACTCCCTTGACGGTGTACGGCTGGCCGCCCACCGTCAGGCGCCAGTTGCCCTGGGTGCCCTCGACCCTGACGGCGCCGCCCGAGGCCGGCGGGGTGGTGCCGCCGACGGAACCGTAGACCTGGAACTCCCACAGCGAGTACCCGTATCCGCCGGACCGGGCCAGGCCCTGCATCCGGACGTAGCGGCCGGTCCCTGATACGGCGAGATCGTCGGTGCCGCCGTCACCGCCGGTCACCTTCTTCAGGGTGCGCCAGTCACTGCCGTTGTCGGACGCCTGGATCTCGTAGTCCTTGCCGTAGGCCGACTCCCAGGTCAGGACCACGCGGCTGAGGTCCGACACCTGGCCCAGGTCGACCTGGAGCCACTGCTGGTCGCTCCACTGGCTGGCCCACCGGGTTCCGGTGAGGTTGCCGTCCACGGCCGCGGCGGCCGCGTAGCCGTCACCCTCCTGGGAGGAGGCGGTGGCGGGTCTGCCCTGGGACAGGAGGGTGTCGGCCGCGTGCGCCCCCGGGGCGAGCGCGACGGTCAACGAGGAGGCGAGGAGGGCGCCGAGGGCGATGAGGGGTACGGCCGCCCGGCGGGGGAGGGAAGTGGTGGAAGCCGGTCTGGACAACGGGTGCTCCTGATGGGTCGGGTCGCCGAGGACAGAAGTGCTTCCGGGGGCCGCGCTCCGCGGTGCCCCGGACCTGTCGGCGGCGGTGTGGGGAGGGTGGGATGCGTCGGCCGTACTCCGGCGGAGGAGGCCGTCCATGTACGCGTACTACGGGGGTCGGTGTCCCCTCCGGGCCGTGCTGCGGGGCGGGCTGGTCCGGCCCGGAGGGGAGTCGTCTCCGGACCGCGCCCGGGGCGACGCGGCCCGGAAGGGGTCAGGGGTGGGGACCGGTGGTCGACGGGACGGCCGAGGTACCCGAGGCGGGTGCCCGCGCGTCGTTGGCGACGTTCTCGTGGTGGATCGGAAGCGGCATTCCGGCGGGTGTCCGGATCGCCGTCGGCAGTGGCGGACGCCGGGGTGCCGTAGTGCTCCTGACGCGACGCCGTGCCGGGCCTGGCCGACGCCAGGAGCGGCCTGTGCCGCGGTGGCGTTGCCGCAGATGACCAAGAGCGGACACGAAGTCATCTCCTCGGAAGCAGAGTTGGGGGAAGGCGCACGGGAACGGGAGAGCGCTCTCCGAAACCATGCCCGGCAGCCATGTCGGGGTCAAGAAGGTGAACCCCCTTTTCTTTCGGCTTTATTTAAGAGAGAGTCGCGCCGGGACGGTCACCTCCACCGCTGGCGACAGCGAGTACGCGTACGCGCGCCTGGGGGTCTGCGCCCTGTCACGCGGTGAGGTGGAGTGCGGGGCGTACGGGTCCGCCCGGCGGGAGTGGCGGGCCGCCGGGGACCGGAAGCGACGTGGACGTACGGGTGACCCGCCATCATGGTCAGCGTGGGGGGAGGGAGGTGACGACCGGCGTTCCCCGTCCCCTCAGACCTCGGGGGACCGCTGTTCGAGGGCCGTGGCGAAGGCGCGGGCGACACGAGCGACGGCGGGGTCGTCTTCGCGAGCCAGTCGGCGCAGGACATCCCGCCCGGTGGTCCCCGACAGCTCGACCGGCGCCTGGGCCGGACGTATCCGCGTCGCGGAGCTCGTGCCGGGAGCCGAGAGTTCGCCGACCAGTGCTGTCGTGATCCGATCCGCGCACTCGGGGTCTCGGGACAGCATTCCGAGGACCTCCGCCGCTTCGACGTCGTTGGAGCCCTCGACCACCATGCCGACGAGTGTCGGCACGGTCGCTGTCACGCCACGCCTGCCCAGCACCAGAGCGGCGCGCTCGCGCACCGTCGCGTCCATGTCCCCGAGCGCCTTCGCGAGGACCGCGGTCGCACCGGGGGCGTCGGCCGTCTCGGCGATCGCCGGCACCGCGCGCCGCGTGATGGCGGCGTCCTCGGAACGCATGCCGACGGCCAGTGCCGCCACGCCGCCGCCGTCCGACCGGGCGAGCGCCCAGCGCAGCGCCCGCGATGCTGGGGTCGGTCTCGGCGAGGACCGCCCTGGCGAGAAGCTCGACGGGAACCGGGGCGCCCTTCGGTGGCGCCAGTACGGCCTGCTGCCTGCGCGCGGCATAGGGCGCGTTCAGCCCCTGCATGAGCGCGACGAGGCGCAGGACGTCCTGTCAGCCGGCAGGCGCCGACGCATCGGTCGCGCGGAGTCGCTCCAGCAGTTCCCGTTCCCGCTCCAAGCGGTCTTCCGTCCACCGGTTGAGGTCACCGACCAGGGCTGACGGCGCGAACGCCGGGTCCTGGACCGCGCGTGCGATCTGCTTGAGCGAGAGCCCCGGGGTCCGCAGGACCTTCCACGTGGAAGGTCCTGCGGACGTCTTCGGCGGAGTGCTCGCGGTAGCCGCCGACGGTGCGGCCGGTGGGGCGTACCAGCCCGAGGGCGTCGTGGTGCCGGAGCATCCGGGTGCTCACCCCCCGAACGCCGGGCCACTTCACCGATCAGCACTCCGTGTTCTCCGTGGTGTCCGCGGCCTCAGCGACTCGCTCACCCCGCTCACCCCGCTCACCCCGCTCGCCCCGGTCGGCTCGGTCGGCTCGGTCGTCCCCGCCGCGGCGACGGCGGCTCGTTCCGGGCCGAGGGCGACGACTCGCCGCGCTTCCTCGACAGCCGCGTCGAACCCGGCCGCAGGGTTCCGCCGGAGCAGCTCGGTGGCACGGGCGTGCGTGGCCACGGCCGGGTCGGGGCTCGCCGCGGCTTCCTCCAGGGTGGGCCCGGCCACGTCGCCGAGGTCGACGAGGGCCCGGCTCAGGCTCAGCCGCACATCCCGATCGCCGCGGCCGAGTTGCGTGACCAGTTGGTCTGTCAGGTCCTTCTGCTCGTTCCCGGGTACGAGGGCGACCGCGACCCGTCACGCGGTCCGCGCGACCTCGTCGTCGGGGTCCCGGAGCATGGAGCGCGTGATCCAGGCCCACGCGCTCCTGTCGCCGATCTTGGAGAGTGTGTGCAACGCCTGGCTGCGGACCTGGGTTCGCTCCGAGGCGAGCTCCAGGCGAACGCAGGGCAGGGTGATCTCCGGCGGAAGGCGGGTCAGCGCCCAGGACAGCATGTCCCGCACGAAGAAGTCCGGCTCGACCGCGCACCGCTCGACGAGTGTGTCCAGGATGCCGGGGTCGGGGGCCGAGCCGGCCGCCAGGGCCGTCTGTAGCCTGACCGAGGAGTTCTCGGCGCTCAGGGCGGGGGCCATGTCGGCATGTCGGCATGTCGCGAGGTTCCGTTTGTCGGGTGATCGAAACCACCTCCTCCGCTCAGGGGACACCTTGTCACTATGTCGAGGTCAAGCCCGACCGGTGGGGCAGGGGGTTCGGCCCTGTCCGGGTTGCTGGAAGCCATGCTCACGCGCGAAGCGGCCGACCGCGCAGGAGGATGCTGTCGGCGCGTGCGGCCACGGCCCGTACCCGGCCGATTCCCTGTACGCCGGGGTCAGTTGTGGCCGCGCCGGGCCACCGGCCTGGTCAAGGGCTCCGGCCCGGCCGTCGACGCCGGCGAGCACCTCGCCGGCGTCTCCGACACCGCGGCCGGCCGGGCGCGTTCGTCAACCTCTCCGTCGCACCCCGCGACAACGCAGTCATCGCGAGCTGTTCGAGTCGTCGCGGGTCCTGGTGGACCGGACGATGGCCGAGGGCCACGCGGCGAACGGGCTTGTCCCGCCCCGTGGCCCTCATCACCGGGCGTCCTCGATGAAGATGGCTCAGTAGGA
Source organism: Streptomyces sp. NPDC104831 (assembly GCF_055583025.1). Classification (NCBI taxonomy): domain Bacteria; kingdom Bacillati; phylum Actinomycetota; class Actinomycetes; order Kitasatosporales; family Streptomycetaceae; genus Streptomyces; species Streptomyces sp. NPDC104831. The sequence goes on along the minus strand of NZ_JBVJOT010000121.1, from coordinate 1,835 downwards.
CTTGGCTTCCGGGGGTACGACCGTGAAGGTGTAGCCGTTGCCGGGCCCGGAGAAGGCCAGGCTGAGCGTGGGTCCGAACAGCCCGCAGTCGGTGAGGGAGGGGAAGGTGGTCGTGCCGGAGAACGTCAGCCCACCGCTGCCGAGTGCGGAGACCGGCCCCTCGAAGTCCAGCGGGAACTCGACGGGTTCGGAGGTCCGGCAGCCGACCGGGATGTGGATTCCCAGCTCACCGGCGGACACGATCTCCACGGTGGCCAGGGCCTTGCCGTGGATGGCCAGCCGCCCCGCGTCGTCCAGCGAGACGGTTCCGCTCGTCCCCTCGGACTTCAGACCGATGCGCACCTGCACCGGCAGCCCGATCACCCGCAGGTGTTCCAGGAACGTCGGCACGGCGAGGGATCCTTCGAGCCGCCGGGCCGTCAGGTCGGTGTCCGCCGTGAAGGTGGACCCCTCCGGCATGAGCACCGTCTCGCCCAGTGTCTTGAGCTGGAGGCCGCCCTTGAGCAGCCACTTGTCCAGCGAGACGACGAAGTCGCCGCCACCGGGGTTGGCCGTGGAGCGGGGCGGCGGAAGGATGTTGAGGCAGTCGCCGACGAGCTGCGGCTTGCCGTCGAACCGGTCGGTGAGCCACTTGGTGACATTCGGCGCGGCCTGGAACTGGGTGGCGATGTGCTCGCTCGGGTAGACGTCGAACTTCACCGCCGTACCGCGCGAGCAGTAGCGCTTCTTCAGGCTGATCGCCTGGTCGAGCGGCAGGATCTCGTCCGCCTGCCCGTGGTACTGGTACACCGGTGCCTGGATCTTCGTGCCGCCCAGGTCCTGGGCGCCCAGCACCTCCCCCACGGAACCGATCGCCATCAGCTCGTCCAGCGTCCGGCCGCCCGCGGTGTACTGCTTGATGTCGTCGTTGATGAAGTCGAAGAGCGTCTCGAAGACGCACTTGTCCTTCGCGTCCGCGACGGCCGCCCGTCCTGCGTCGTTGACCAGCTCGTCGAAGGGGATCTTGTCCGGGTACTCGGTCGCGAGCCCCACGACCCCCTGGAGCAGGAAGGAGGCGCCGGTGCTGCCGTTCAGGTAGCGCGCCGACGCCTTGAAGTCGCCCGGCACCCCGCCCGCGACCACACCGGCCAGGTTCAGCGACGAGGCGTAGGAGGGTTCGAGCTGACCGGCCCACCCGGCCGACTGCCCGCCCTGGGAGTAGCCCCAGACCGCCGTCATCGCGCTGCCGCTCAGCCCGCTCCCCGGCACCTGGAACGCGGCGAGCGCCGAGTCCAGCACCGCCTGCCCCTGTGACCGGCCCGCCAGGTACGTCGGCGTCTGTCCGGCCCCGTATCCGGCGTAGTCGGTAACGACCACGGCCCAGTTCTTCTTGAGCAGCGACACGATGTTCGCCGTCTCGTAGTCCGTTCCCGCCGCGAGCTGCGCGGAGGGCGCGCACTTCGACGCCAGTCCGTGTGTCCCCGGCGCGTACGCCACCAGCGGCCGCGCCGAGCCGCCGGACCAGGTGGTGGCGGGCACGAGAACCGTCCCGGTGACGGTGTTCGCTCCGCCCCGTGAGTCGGTCGACGCGTACGAGATGCGCCAGCCGTGCACGGCGGGTGCCCCGGCCCCCAGCTTCACCACCGCCGGGGTGGATGCCAGCAGGGTGCCGTGGGCGGGTTCGGCGGCAGCGGCCGCGCCGGTCGTCATGGGCAGGGCGGCGACTGTGGCGGCAGCCAGCGCCAGGGGTAAGGCTCTCTTACTGATCATTTCAGAATGATCTTCGGAGTCGTCGCAAGCAGATGATGCTGCAGGCGAGTTGGAGCAGTCCGAGGTGGAGGTCGGCTCGTATCTCA
>NZ_JBVJOT010000120.1:7816-8655 GCF_055583025.1 Streptomyces sp. NPDC104831 | reverse complement strand
CCCGCCCCGGCCCCACCCACACCCCCCCCCCCCCCCCCCCCCCCACCATACCCCCCCCCCCCCCCCCCCCCAACCCCCCCCCCCCCCCCCCCCCCCCCCCCCCCCCCGCTTCGCTATGAACCGTGCTCCTCATGTCGAGTGCCGGCATCTACCAGCGATACCAGCGCCCCTTGCGGCCCGAACCGTCCGCGGACCGGACGACGAAGCCCAGGAGCCACAGGACCAGTACGATCACCGCGATCCACCACAGAGCCTTCAACGCGAAGCCCGCGCCGAAGAGGATCAGGGCGAGCAGAAGAACCAGAAGCAGGGGAACCATTGCTATCAACCTCCTGGCCACCGGATGCCCTTAGGTCGCCCCTACAAGCACACAAAATGCGAGTTACTTTCACGGGATGAGGGGAATCCGCACCCACCGCACGGTTCCCGCTCCCGGCCGTCCGATGCACCACGGCGACACCTCGGCGACCATTCGGTGCGTGCCCGCGATCGGGGGTTTGCCTGCGCCGTGCCGGGTCATGCGCCAGCCAGGACCACCTACCGAGACGGAGGAGGGTTGGCAGTATGACCGCCAGCGAGAAGGCGCGGGCCAAGGCCGAGCAGGCCGTCGGCAAGGTCGCCCAAGCGGCCGGACGAGCCACCGGCAACGCCGAGCTGATCGCCAAGGGCCGCGCCGCCGAGGCCCTCGGCAAGTCCCGCGAGGCCAAGGAATCGGTGAAGGAGACCGGTCGCGGCTGACCGGCGCGAAGCACACCCGGCACTGGGGGGGGGGGGGGGGGGGGGGGGGGGGGGGGGGGGGGGGGGGGTGGGGGGGGGGGCGGGAGAGAAGGGGGAAGAAA
>NZ_JBVJOT010000120.1:0-7806 GCF_055583025.1 Streptomyces sp. NPDC104831 | reverse complement strand
CGCAACGCCATACAGTACAGAGAACTTAGGGATAGCCCCCGCCCCTACCCCCAGGACACAACACCCCCCCCCCCTCCTCCTCCCCTCCCCACCCCCCCCCCCCCCCACGCGCAGTGTTGTTGCCGGGGGCGGCAGAGACCGGGGGACACGAACGGCGCCGGGCCCGGACCGGTGTCACGGACGAGGCGTCAGTCCCTCTTCAGTTCCTGGGCGAGCATCACGAGGATGCCGCTGGGACCGCGGAGATACGTGAGCTTGTAGACGTCCTCATAGGTCGCCACGCCGCGCAGCGGGTGGCATCCGTGCCTCGCGGCTGTCGCGAGTGCCGCGTCGATGTCGTCGACCGAGAAGGCGACGCGGTGCATGCCGATCTCGTGGGGACGGGTGGGCGTCGACTCGATTGCTTCGGGATGGATGTACTCGAAGAGTTCGAGGCGACCGTGCCCGTCCGGTGTCTGGAGCATCGCGATGCGGGCGTGGTTGCCGTCAAGGCCGACGGCGGTGTCGGTCCACTCACCACTGACCGTGTCACGGCCGACCACCGTGAGGCCGAGATCGGTGAAGAAGGAGATCGCTGCTTCGAGATCGCGAACGGCGATGCCGACGTTCTCGAGTCTGATGGCCATGCGGCGCATGCTACCGAGCCGCGCGTTCGTCCGGGCCTCCGGACGGCCTCGCGCCGGTTCTTCCGTCTCCCGTGTCTGGTACGGGGTTCGAGGGGCATCCGGATGGCAGGAAGGAGGACCGCCGGATGACGGTTTCCCGTACGCACATGCCCGGTTGGGCGAAGGCGGTGACGGCCCTCGTGCTGGTACTCGCGCTGCTGTCCGCCGGGATCGGACTGGCCGTGCTCCCGGGCGTCAAGGGCCTGTTCGGCACGGAGACGCACGACCGCTCGGGCCCCGCTCTGCTGGAGTCCATCAAGGACATGAGCCGTTACGAGGCGGCCTCGGGCAACTTCCAGGTCGTCGTCGACCTGGAGAAGGACACGAAGTTCCTCCCTGACGCCCTGCGCGGTACCCGCACCCTGTACGTCGGCGCCGGCACGGTGGACGCGTACGTGGACCTCGGCAAGCTGGGCGCCGAGGACGTGACGGTGAACAAGGACCGCACGTCGGCCACGTTGCGGCTCCCGCACGCGCGACTGGGCGGGGCCGCCCTGGACGCGGAACACTCCTACGCCGTCTCCAAGCAGCGTGGACTGCTCGACCGTCTGGGCGACCTGTTCTCGGACAACCCCAACAGCGAACACGCCGTGCAGAAGCTCGCCGTGTCCCACATCCGCGAGGCGGCCGAGGGCAGCGGTCTGATCGCGCGGGCCGAGACCAACACCACGGACATGCTGGAGGGTCTGCTGCACTCCCTCGGATTCAAGGATGTGCACGTCTCCTACGGGTACTGACCCGTCCGGCGTTCCGCCGGTTCGACGGACAACCGCCTCACCCCACAGGGTCGTTGACGACTGGAGGATCGAATGGCCCGCATCGCCTTGTCCTCACGCGCAGCCTCTCCCGGCCGCGCGCCCCGAACGAGTCGCCTTGCCCGGTTCGGCCTCCGCGGCCCGGACGGCACGGAGCGGCCCCGTGAGGACGCCGAGAGCAGTCCGGCGACGGGGGCGGCCGGCACCGGTGGGCCCTTCGCGAGGGCGCGGGCGCGCTGGAGCGGCGGCCCTTCCCGGGGCACGCGGGCCGGCGGGACGGGCGACGTCCGCGCGGCCACCGAGGCCAGGCCCGCGGCGGAGACGAAGCCCGGACCCGCGCGTCGTCGGCATGTGCTCCCGCTGCCGGTGCGGATACTGGCGATGCTCTGCGCCTTCGTCTTCATGGTGGCCTTCGCCGCGGTACTGGCCAAGATCACCCTGGAGCCGTCCCCGGCCTCCGTCTCCCTGACGCACAGCAACCTGCACCCCGGTCGCTCCCTCAGGGCCTATCTGGACCAGCCCGAGCTGCGGGACGCCGTCAAGCAGGTCGGCGGCAACGTCCTGCTGGGCGTGCCGTTCGGGGTCCTGCTGCCGGTGCTCGCCCCCGGAGCCCGGGGGTTCTGGCGGGTCCTGCTGTTCACCGCGATCGTGATGCTGCTGGTGGAGACGGCCCAGGGCGCCCTGGTCACGGGGCGGGTCTTCGACGTGGACGACGTCATCCTCAACACGTCCGGCGCGATGGCCGGTTACCTGTTGCTGGGCCGCAGGCTCGGGCGGGTGCACGATCGCCGGAAGAGCGCGTGACGCGGGCGGCGGGGAAGGGCCGACGCGCCCGGGGAGGAAGCGGCCGGTGCCGGCGGTGGAGCACGGCTGTTCAGGACCCGCGAGGCGAGGGGCCGGGGCTCTCGGCCGACCGCCGGTGCCTGGTGCCACGGGGGGTGGTGACGTCCCGAAGGAGTGTGAGCACCCGCCGTCCCGGCGGCGCGGATCGCGGCGACGGACGGTCGGACGACCGGTGAGCCCGGTGGGGTGGTGTCAGGGGCCGAGTGCGTCGCGCAGGGTGGGACGGCAGGCGATGACCTCGTCGACACCGACGATCCGGAGGGTGCGCAGAACGGGTGCGGCCGGTGCGGCCAGCCGGAGCCAGCCGCCGGCCTCGGCGGCGGCCTGGTGGGCGGCGATGAGGATGTTGATGCCGGTGGAGTCCATGAAGGTGACCTGCCGCATGTCGATCACGAAGCGGGGCCGGCCGGTGCGGGCGGTGTCCAGGGCGTGACGCAGCGTGTCGCCGGTGTGGTGGTCGATCTCGCCGGTCAGCGTGATGACGCGGATGCCCTCGGTGGCGGTGGTCACGGCGGACAGCCCGCCGGGCGGCTGCGTGTGCCCCGCCGGCGCCGTCTGCGCACCTCGTGGATCGGCCATGCGGGTGATACTGGCACACGAAGACCTTGGCCCGCACCGCTGCCCTCGCGGTGCGGGCGGCGCCCTCGCGCCGGGAGAGTCGGCATCGGGGACGGGGCGTGTACCGCGCGGGCGGGGGTATGCGCGGGGTGTGAACGGGGTGACGAAGGCGGCCGCGATGGATTCGGTGCCGGTGGGCGAAGACGGTACGGCGCCTGACGAACGGGACTTGCAGGCCACGCTGGCCCTGGACGGTGACGGCTCCGTCATCGCCCGGGCCCGGCACCTGACCGCGGACTTCCTGACCCGCGTGCAGAGGGACCACGGCCTGCCGGTCTCGCAGCGCGCGCTGGAGCTGACCCAGCTGGTGGTCAGCGAACTGGTCACCAACGCCCGCAAGTACGCGCCCGGCCCGGTCCTGCTGGATCTGCGGATCGTGGGCGACGCGGTGGAGGTGGTGGTGTGGGACTCCGATCCGGTCCTGCCGGTCGCGCGGGCCTCGGACGCGGGGCGGGTGGGACAGCACGGGCTGGAGATCGTCATGGCCGTCGCCCAGGGCTTCGAGGTGCAGCGGGAGCCCGTCGGCAAACGCATCACCGTCCGCGTCGCCCTGCTCGACGATCCCGGCGGGTCGCTCGCCGGACGCCATCCCGGGTAGACCTCGGGGGAGCCGAAGGCGCCGGGACCGTCGTACGAGCCCCCTCGGTCGCGGGATGTCGTCGGCCCTCCGCCCGTCTCACGGTCCGCCGCGGGAGCGTCGGGCGTCTGTGCCGTGCGGGTGGCGGGTACACATGAGGTGCCCGGAGACGGGTGACCCACCTGAGCGGCCAGAAGGAGTTCCACAAGTGGCGAATCACGCTGCGAAACCGGTGATCGTCCGTGCGTGAGCCCGGCGAGGGGCGGACCGTGACCGAGCGCAGCGCGATGTCGCTGATGCGGTTGATGCAGGCCAGCCACACCGCCACGCTCGAACGGCTGCCGGGAATGATCGCCGAGCATGCCGCTGTGGCGGGGATGCACGACGTGGCGGTCTTCGTGGTGGACGTCCGTGAGACGGTGCTGCGCCGGCTCACCGGCCGGGGGACGGCTGCCGGCGACGGGGGAGAGGAGTTCACCGTCTCGGGCAGTCTGCCCGGTCAGGCATACCAGCGTGTGGAACTGCTCTCCGAATCCGAACGGGCCGGGCCGGGCGGTCGCCCCGGCGGCCGGAGGTGGTGGGTGGCCATCACCGACGGCGTCGAACGCCTGGGCGTGCTGCGGGCCGACACCCGCACCGACGACGAACCCGTCCGGCAGGCCCTGCGCGACCTCGCGTCCATGACGGCCCTGCTGCTGCTCAGCAAGCGGTCCTTCAGCGACTCCTACGCGCGTCTCGTGCGCACCGAGCCGATGAACGTGGCCGCGGAGATGCAGTGGAACCTCACCCCGCCGCCCGCGTACGCCGGACACGACGTCACCGTGGGCGCGGTGATGGAGCCCGCCTACCAGGTCGGCGGGGACGTCTTCGACTACGCCGTGGCCGGCAGCACCCTCCACCTTGGCGTCTTCGACGCCATGGGCCACGACACCACCGCCGGCATCACCGCCAACGTCGCCGTGGCCGCGTGCCGCAACGCCCGCCGCCAGGGTGCCTCCCTGAGCGAGACCAGCGAGCAGGTGGAACAGACCCTGATCGAACAGTTCAGCACCGGCCGCTACGTCACCGGCATCCTGGCCGACCTGGACATGGAAAGCGGCCGGCTGACGTGGATCAACCGCGGCCACCACCTGCCGATCCTGATCCGCGGCAACCGCTGGGCCACCGAACTGGCCTGCCCCCCGGCCGGCCCCATGGGCGCGGGCCTCCGCCTGCCGGTCACCATGGCCACGGAACAACTCCAGCCGGAAGACCGCCTGCTGCTCTACACCGACGGCATCGTCGAGGCCCGGGACGCCCGGGGAAGGGAGTTCGGCCGGGACCGGTTCGTCGACTTCGTCCTGCGCCACCACTCCGGCCGGCACACCCTGCACGAGACCTTGCGCCGGCTGATGGCCGCCGTGGTGGAACACCACGACGGCAAGCTCGACGACGACGCCACCGTGCTGCTCACCGAGTGGCGCGGCGGACACCAGCGGGAACTGATCCCCTGAACCGCCGCCCGCACGGGGAGCGGGGCGGGCAACCCCCCACGGCGGCCGGGCCGGAGTCCCGGGGATCCGGTCCGGGCCGGGATCCGGCAGCGGCCGGCCCGGCGGCCGGTTCACCCGGGTGGTGTCGTTCCGCGCCCGGCGCCTCACGGCCGTTCCCGTCCGCTGCGTGCCCGAGCGCCCGCGCACGCGTCCTGCGCGGCGATCCGGAGCGGTCTCGCCGTTTCAGCCCCGGCGCCCGTGCAACTCGTGCGTGGTCCCCGCCGGTCGGCGCCCTGGCGCAGGCCGCGTACGCGATCACCGAAGACACACCCGACGAGGAGGGCGAGAATGGATCACTCCCGTGTCCCTGTGCTGGAGGCGTTGCAGGAGTTCCGGCGTCGTGGCGACGTGGTGTACGGGCCTCCCGGCCACAAGCAGGGTCCAGGAGCCGATCCACGCGTCCTCGACATCGTGGGGGAGGGGGTCTTCGCCTCGGACGTGCTGTCCCTGAACGGGCTCGACGACCGCCGCGAGTCACAAGGGGTGCTCACTCAGGCGGAAGAGCTGATGGCCGACGCCGTCGGTGCCGAACGGACCTTCTTCTCCACCTGTGGCAGCTCGCTGTCGGTCAAGACGGCCATGCTGGCCGTGGCCGGGCCGGGCGAGAAACTCCTCGTCTCGCGCAATGCCCACAAGTCCGTGATCGCCGGTGTCATCGTCAACGGCGTGCAACCGGTGTGGGTGCACCCGAAGTTCGACACCGAGCGGCACCTGGCCCACCCGCCGGAGCCCGACGACGTGCGCCGGGCGCTGCGGGAACACCCCGATGCCAAGGGCATGCTGCTGATCACCCCGACGGACTGGGGCTCGTGCGCCGACATCCGCGGTACCGCCGGCGTCTGCCACGACCACGGCATCCCCCTGATCGTCGACGAGGCATGGGGAGCCCATCTGCCCTTCCACCCCGACCTGCCGGCCTGGGGCATGGACGCCGACGCGGACCTCGTCGTCACCAGCGTCCACAAGATGGGCGGAGCCATCGAGCAGAGCTCCGTCTTCCACCTCCAGGGCGACCGGATCTCACCCGAGGTGCTCAAACAGCGCGAGGACCTGCTCGGCACCACCAGCTCCTCCTCGCTGGTGTACGCCACCCTCGACGGATGGCGCCGCCACATGGTCCAGCACGGACACGACCTGCTGGACGCGGCGCTGCACCGCACGGCACGCATCCGAAAGGCCGTCACCGGCATGCCCGGTCTGCGCCTGATGGGACCGGAGGTCGTGGACCAGGGGCTGACGGCCGAGCTGGACCTGCTGAAGATCACCATCGACGTACGGGAACTCGGCATCAGCGGCATGCAGGCCGCCGAATGGCTGCGCGCCCACTGCCACGTCGACATCGGCTCCTCCGACACGTGCCGGATCAACGCGCAGATCACCCACGCCGACGACGACCGGACCGAGAACCTCCTCGTCGACTCCCTGCACCGCCTCGTCGAGCACGCCGGCACCATCGAGAAGCAGCCGCCGGTCCGTCTGCCCGAGCCCCGCGCGCTGCAACTGGAACAGGCCATGCTCCCGCGCGACGCCTTCTTCGCGAGCGCCGAGCACGTCCCGGCCCGGCAGGCCGTGGGACGCGTCGCGGCGGAGACGATCAGCCCCTACCCGCCCGGCGTTCCCGTCGTGGCCCCGGGTGAGGTGATCACCCGGGAAGTCGTCGACTACCTCACCAGCGGTGTGGCCGCCGGCATGCTCATCCCCGACGCCGCCGACCCCGGCGCCGAAACGCTGCGGGTGACGGCGCGATAGGCGCGGTTCGCGGACGAGTCACTCCGGGGGAGAACGTCCTGCCCTCGACTCCCTGACGACCGACCGCCGTTCCCTTCCCGCACACGACCCTCATCGCTCGCCCCGCGGAACCGCCGCCGGGGTGCGGCACGGCGCGCACGGCGCCCGCGCCCGGTCGGCGTTGGGCCCGCGAGGGCCCCTTCGCGGGGGCGGGCATCCCGGAGGGGCTTGCCGGGAATGCGGGGTGGTGGACTGGGAGGTGCCTGTGGTGGGCGGTGAGGGCTTGGGGCTGGACGAGGTGCTGCGGGCGGCGGAGGACGCCGCGCCGGTGGAATCGGTCGACGTGGTGGCGCGGAACCTGGAGAAGCGCTTCTCGGCGAGCGAGGTGTCGTTCTGGCTCGTGGACGTGGTCGGGCAGGAAGTCGTCCGGCTGCCCAGAGCCGGTACGGCCGCGCAGACGCGTGGTGAGACCGAGAGACGCGGGCTGACGGGAAGCGTCTACGACCGGGTGCTGCGTTCCCAGCACCTGCACCAGGAGCCGGACGAGATGGGCGGCTGCCGGCTGGTGGCCCCGGTGACGAACCGCGGCGACTGCATCGGCGTCCTGGAGCTGGTCGTGCCCGAGGCGGACGAGGCGGTACGGGACGCGGTGACGCAGGCCGCGCACGCGCTCGCGTACATCGTGGTGACCGACCGCCGCTTCACCGACCTCTACCACTGGGGACGGCGCACGACGACGATGACCCTGGCCGCGGAGATCCAGCACCAGCTGCTGCCCTCCGCGTCCTGCTGCGAGGCCGCGCAGTTCACCCTGGCCGGCGGGCTGGTCCCGGCCGACGACATAGGCGGCGACACCTACGACTACGCCCTCGACCAGGACGCCCTCTACCTCTCGATCACCGATGCCATGGGCCACGACACGGCCTCCGCGCTGCTGGCCACGCTGACCGTGAACGCCCTGCGCGGCGCCGGGGGGGGGGGGGGGGGGGGGGTCCTCCCCCCCCCCCCCCCCCCCCCGGTGATCGCCCGACACAGCCACCACACGCCCACCCAGCAACCTCTGCTCGTCCCACCGGAAACCAACGCCT
>NZ_JBVJOT010000119.1:0-8984 GCF_055583025.1 Streptomyces sp. NPDC104831 | reverse complement strand
GTGGAGTCCGTTTCCGGGAAAGGCGTCCCGCCGCCGGAAGGCGGGGACGACCGGGGCCGAGCATGTGTGCTGCCAGTCCACCGTGGCCGTTACCGGCGCCATGTGCCAGGACTCCCAGACCTACGGGCCGTGGCTGGCCGAGCTCGGGCTCTCGGAGACGATCGAGCGTGGCATCCTCGCCGGATCGAGATCGACGTGCTGGAGATCCACGACCCCTCCCCCGTCTACGGGGAGTCGGACGAGGCGCTGCGGGGCCGGCGCATGGCATTGCTGCAGACCGCGCTCCTGGAGCACGCCGCCAGGTGGAATCTCAAGACGGTGATGACGTTCCACCAGCGGGTGGAGGAGGCCTCCGCGTTCGCAGAGAAGCTGCCGGATACGGCGGCCGAGCTGTACGTCAACGACGCCACGGACGAGGACCTGGCCGCCGCCGACAAGCTCCCCGCGTCGTCCATCGACGCGGAGTTCTACGAACTCGAGGCCGGCCGTCACGTCCCGCCGGACCGGGTGTGGTCGGCGTGGCTGTGCGGCGACCACACCGTCGCCGAACGACGCGAGACCCTGCGGCAGTTCGCAGGCGGCATCGACGCCGCCGGACGCCGGGTCCACCGAGCGTTCCTCGCCAGCGTTCGCGTCCTCGGAGAAGGCGTCGACATCACCGACGAACGTGGAGTCGACTCGATCTGCTTCGCGGACACCCGCGGCTCCCAGGTCGAGATCGTGCAGAACATCGGCCGCGCGCTCCGGCCCAACAAGGACGGCTCCACCAAGGTGGCCAGGATCATCGTGCCGGTTTTCCTGAAGCCCGGCGAGGACCCGACCGACATGGTCGCCAGCGCCTCGTTCCGCCCCCTCGTAGCCGTGCTCCAGGGCCTGCGCTCGCACGATGAGCGCCTGGTCGAGCAGCTCGCCTCCCGCACCCTCACCAGCGGCAAGCGCAAGGTCCACGTCCGGCGCGACGCGGACGGGCGGATCGTCGGGGCCGGCGGCGAAGGAGACGGCGAGGACCAGGAGCACGACTACGGCGCGGACGGTGCTGCCGAGTCCGCGCTGCTCCATTTCTCGAGTCCGCGCGACGCCGCGACCATCGCGGCGTTCCTGCGCACCCGGGTCTACCGGCCGGAGTCGCTGGTGTGGCTGGAGGGCTACCAGGCACTGCTGCGCTGGCGCCACGAGAAAGGGATCACCGGCCTGTACGCCGTCCCCTACGACACCGAGACCGAGGCCGGCGTCACGAAGGACTTCCCGCTGGGGCGGTGGGTGCACCAGCAGCGCAAGACCCTGCGCACCGGCGAACTCGACCCCCACCGCAAGGAACTGCTCGACGCACCCGAGGCCGGCATGGTGTGGGAGCCCGGTGACGAAGCGTGGGAGAGGAAGCTCGCCGTTCTCCGGGCCTACCGGCGTGCCACGGGGCACCTCGCGCCCCGGCAGGACGCGGTGTGGGGCGAGGGCGAGTCGATGGTCCCCATCGGGCAGCACATGGCCAACCTCCGCCGCAAAGGCGGTCTCGGAAAGGACCCGAAGCGGGCGAAGCAGCGCGCGGCACAGCTGGCCGCCATCGACCCCGACTGGAACTGCCCCTGGCCGCTCAACTGGCAACGCCACTACCGGGTGCTCGCCGACCTGGTCGACGCCGACGGCCACCTGCCCCACATCGCACCCGGCGTCACCTACGACGGCGACGACATCGGCACCTGGCGCTGGCGGCAACAGGAACCCGGCACCTGGCCACAGCTCCTCCCCGAACAGCAGACACGGCTGACCGCGCTGGGCATCAAGGGCCCTGAAGCTCCGCCTCCCGCCCCGGCGGCCGCGCACGGGAAGAGCCCGGACAAGTCCCAGCAAGCGTTCCAGCGGGGCCTGGCCGCCCTCACACAGTGGATGGAGCGGGAAGGGAAGCGGCCCGTCCCACGCAACACGGTCATCGAGATTACGGTCGACGGCGAGGAGGAGCCGGTGCCTTTGAAACTGGGTGTGTGGCTTTCGAACACCAAGCAACGGCGGGACAGGCTCACCCCGGAGCAGCGCGCAGCCCTCGCCGCGCTGGGCATGGAATGGGCGTAAATCCCAAAGGTGAAAGCCAGATTGATGCTGCATCGCTGCGCAGATTCGACCGGCGGTGCAGCAGAGATCTTGGTATCAGCCGGAAGGCAATCCGGGGAGTACCACGCTGGCGTACGTAGCGAGGACGCTGCTCCTCTTGCTCAGTGCAATGAATTCATGAGTTCAGGGCGCACTATTAACACTGAGGGCCTGCGCGGTCGCATTTCTGCCCCGGTTCTGCCGGGATCGAGGCCAGCGCGATTGCCCTGCGGAAAGGCGGCGGCGTCCCGACGCTCATGCGTTTCGAGCGGCTGATGTCAAAATCTCCCCGACTAGCATGCCACACTGTGCCCAGCCTATGCCGATTCTCGCACCAACCACGAGTTTACGGCCCGCAACTTCAATGGGCATACCAATCGCATCGCTCAAACGTACTGCGTATTCCTGAGCATCAACCTGGCGTAGTCCCTGAGCCAAAACCACGAATTCATCACTGCCGAACCGAGCAACAGTGTCTCCACTGTGAACGCTTTTCGACAGACGCCGCGCGACTTCGATAATAACCACATCGCCCGCCTCATACCCCAGTTCCTCGTTGATCGCTGCAAAACCAGTCAGGTCGCAGAACAAGACCGCGATTCCTGTGGCTCTATTGTCACGATCAGGGGAAACAACGTGCATGTGAGATACATCGTATGCTTCTGCTCCGGGGGACGCCGCCGCTCTGCGATGGTTCGGTTCTGAGCACAGATAAGCCGAAAGCCGCGAGCGCAGCTCGGCTGCATTCGGAAGACCAGTTAGGTCATCGTGCGAAGCGCGGTGAACAAGGTCAATTTCGCGTCGCTTCCGCTCCTCGATATCTTCAATGTGAGTAAGAAGAAAACGCGGACCATCCGCGCTATCCGCGACAACTGAGTTACGCAGAGAAACCCAGACATATGTGCCATCGCGACGACCAAGGCGTAGTTCCGCGCGTCCACCTTCGGCGGACGTTCGTAGCATGATGGCGATGTCGTCTGGATGAACAAGGTCAGCAAAACTATAACGGCGCATTGCGGAAGCTGGACGGCCAAGCAGGCGACAGAGGGCATCGTTAGTGCGCAAGATGCGCCCATGCTGATCGCCACCCATTTCCGAAATGGCAAAGCCACTTGGGGCGTATTCAAAGGCTTGTCGGAAACTCTCCTCGCTCGCGCGCAGCGCCTGCTGTTCACGCTCGAGGCGGACCAGAGCACGCTGCATGTTAGAGCGCAGACGGGCGTTACTTATCGCAATGGCTGCTTGGAGAGCATAGGACTGCAAGGCGTCGCGTTGGACTGGGCCGGGGTGTCGGCCAGTGTGGGGCCCATCTACGGTGATGACTCCAAGCAGTTCTCGTTCGGGTGTGCCAGGCATGTACATGGGTGCGAATAGACGGTCTGCGGGGTGCCACTCGCTGTCGGATCGAGGTAGGGGACCGTCTACATACCAATCTGGGATATCGCCGTCGCCGGGACTCCATCCCTTCGTATGAGAAAGGAAGCGCAAGGCGCCCCACACCTCACCTTCGGACAGACGTTTTTCCCATGAAGCGCGACTACCGATACGTCCGACAGTAGTGATCTCAATATCTTTCTCTCCGGAAAAGGACGCCACTACCAAGTCGCCATCTGGTCGTACGAGGTTAACGCTGGCACGCCTAAATCCCAGACCGGATACAACACCGTCCGAGACGGCTTGCAACGTGTCGGCCAGAGACCGCGCAACATGAAGGTCTTCGAAGACAGTCTGGAGGTCGTACCGAACATCTTGCATTTGATCCAGCACATGGGCCGGGTTCTTTACGAAAGGCATCCGGCCCACCTGGTTACGGCCCAGACATTGCGGATCAGGCCGCGCCTGACGCCGTAGGATGACCTGGATACCTCGGAAAATCGTGTCTAAGTCTAGAAACTCAGGCGCATCGGCGATACCGTCTGTCAGCACCCGGACCAAGGCGCCAGTGAAGGCGGTGAACATTTCGCCGGGCGGCGCCAAGGCAATGGCACGTTCATCGGCAGCCGCCAATACGTAAGTGCCTTCCGTCTCAGCAAGCGCCGCAATGTTTGAGGCAGGCGACTGGACGCCCATCGCGCGTGCACTGAAACAGCAATCAAGGATAACAATGCAACGCGCAGCACCGCTCTCAGCCAGCCGCATGCGCACCCACTCGTATGGAAACGCCGTCGAATGGACAGCGCTTTTGTCGCTGTCGGGCATGGCGAGATGAAGACGGCCTTGGCGATCGAGTAGTCCGTGCCCAGCGTAGTAGAGGAGCAGAGTATCAGTCGCCGCCTCTGCCGCGTGGGCGATTGCTTGGTCGACTTCCCGTGTCGAGCCTGGATTGAGCAACTGAACACAGTGTGACGACCCTAGCTGCCACACACCATCAGCAAAGAGGTCGCCGAGTGTAAGCAAGTTTTGGCGAACAGCTGGCAGCGACTCAAAGTTCGCGAAACTGTCCACTCCGATGAACAATGCCCTCGATCTTGATGGGTCGGCAAGTCTACTCACGCTGAACCTACTACTGCTCGCCGAGCAACTGCTCGAGCAGCCGCTGGGCCTCATCGCGTGATGAGCCAGAAATCGTTACCTTGCTGCCATCGGCACGCTCAACAGTGATGGTCGGCTCCTGGGGCCGAGTAGCCCGCCACGATGCGATGGACACTGCTAAGGAGCCAGCACTGATTCCGCTACCAATCACCAGTGACACCAAATCAAGGACTGCACCCTGCTGTCCAGGTACCGGCGCGGACGACGAGGCCAGCTCTACTTGTGCGTCCCGCCGAAAAGAGCGGTCCATGAGCAGCCAGTCGTGCAGTGATCGAACCTCGTCTTCAGCCGCCTCACCAGCGACCTGCAGAGTCACTCTCACTTCTTCCACCCCCACGCACGTCATCTGCAGAGGCCAGGATAGACAGTCTCGCCTGACCACGCTGACGACCTCAGCGTTTGCCGGATGCTCCACCGGGCCCGGCCGGGCATCCGTGGGCGGGTTGTTCGTTACCGGCCGGGTGAGGTCCCGGGAGCGGCTGGACGTCACGTTGGTGGAGCCCGAGCTGTTGGTGGAGGTCGGCGACGACTGCTCGGGATGCCGCCAGCCGCTGGCGAGTTAAGGCGCAGCAGGCGCTCCAGCGGGGTCTGGCGGCCCTCACGCAGTGGGTGGCGCGGGAGGGCGATCGGCCGGTGCCGCGCGGCCACGCCGAAGAGGTCACGGTCGAGGGTGCGGAGGAGCCGGTGGTCGTGAAGCTGGGCGTATGGGTCTCCAACACCAAGCAGCGGCGCGACAAGCTCGCCCAGGAGCAGCTGGCCGCGCTGCGGGAGCTGGGCGTCAACTGGGTGTGATCTCCGATGTCCGGCCGCGGCGCCGGATGGGGCCGGGCCCGGTCTTCCGCTCTGTCAGAGGACCGGGCCCGAGCTGTACGCCGGCCCCGGTCGGCTGGTCTTCCTCGAACGTCCCTCCGGCGGTGATCTGGGAGCAGCAGAATCGGGGCGTCGGTGCATCGCGGTACGGGAGGGTGAGGGTTCATGGGGATGCAGGACGTGTGGGTGCGGGCGCAGAGCACTGTTTACGGCAGCCGGACCGTGCGAGCGGACACCATCGTGCAGGTCAAGTGGGAGCGCCAGTCGTCCCAGTACCTCACGCTTGTCGTCAAAGGCGGTGACGAGGTCTACCACCAGGTGCGCTCCTACGGATCGGGCGCCCGGCCGCTGCGGGAGGAGGACGGCACCGCGCTGGCCGACGGGCTGCTGTCCGCCATGGCCAAGACCGCGGCTGTCCCGGGCAGTCACCTCCTGGTCCTTGACGGCACCGGGGTGCAGTGGTGCCGCGCGGCGCTGGACGGCACCGGAGTGCAGCCCGTGTCCTGACGGTCGGCGGGCCGGCGGCCGAGGGCCCGCCGAGGTGGAGCAGGCGGCCGGGATGCTGTACCAGGCCCGGTTCGCCGGCCCGCTGCGCGCGGTACCCGAGCCAGGGGGGGGGCAACCGAGGGTTCAGGCGCCTCAAATGATGTTGGATTTTCACAGTAACCAGAGGTAATAGCAGGTCAGTTGGTAGTTATCGCCTCGGCCGCCCAGCAGTCGGCACCTGACGTCCGGCCCGCACGCGCAGTCTCGGCATCTTGGCCCTGGTCCTCGATGACGGCCCGCTCGGCGGGCAGGACACCGCGGCGGGCGCGGGCGGTGCTGACCATCACCGCTGACCAGCTGAACGAGGCGCTACTCTCGCCAGACCAGTCACCCGCTCCCAGGGGAAGCCATGCACCGCATCGAGGCCCGACAGATCTATACGACGTGCCGGGGCGGGGCAACCTCCCACTACCCCGAGACCGTCATCGTGCACTCCTACGAGCCAGGCGCGCGGACCGTCGAGGTGACCGACGAGTCCGGCCGGGACCGCCGCGTCTTCAGCATCCCCGCGTCCTATTTCCACGCCACGAACACCACGAAGGCGGGCCGACGCCGGATCACGGGCTACTACCAGACGGGCACCCTGAACGGCTGCCCCCCGGGCGGGATGGTCGGCGGGCCGGGACCGACGCCGTGGTCCTGATCCCCGGCCGCGGCCGTACCGCCCCGCGTCGCGGCAGTGAGGACCAGTGGCACACCGTCCTTGTCGCGTCGGGTGTGCTCGACTGCGGGCAGTTGGCACCGGGCGGCGTTCACGCTCTCCCGCCTCCAAGGAGCGAATCACCCTGCCGGTTGCACAGGCGTGTCCTGCCGCCCGGCCGGGCTACCAGCGGCGCAGGTCCTTGGTGAGTTCGCGGTGCCACTCGGTGCGGCGCGGTACGTACGCGTCGGGCGCCGGTCCGAGCGCGACGACCTGGTCCGTGACCCCGTAGGTGACCCGGTAGGCCAGAACCTGGGTGGCGAGGTCCATCCACTCCTGGGTCTTGTGCGCCGGCGGCACCGGACCGAGCACGGTCACGAACCACATGGGCAGCAGGGCGCGGTCGCGGATCGCGTCGGCCAGACGGCCGCGCAACAGCCAGTTCAACTTCCGCTCCGCCTTGTCGCCCTGCTCGATCAGCGACGCCTTCGCCTGCCTCAGAGAGTCGTCCTGGGCCAGTGCGGCCTGGGCGGTCTGGGCGGGGCCGGCCAGTTGCCGGGCCCGCTGATCGTTCCTCGCGGCGAGGGTGCGGGACAGGCCGAAGTCCATGACGGCCTGCTTGAACTCGCGGGACGTGCGCGGCTGCCTGGCCAGGATGCCGGCGGCCTCCACCACCTTGTCGCGGTGCTCATCGCGTTCGGCGATCGCGCCTTCGTACTCGCGGACCTTGAGGCGGTGGGCCTCGCGCTGGTGACTGTGGAGCAGGCCGGAGCGTACGTTCCAGCCGTGGCTGGCGGTCCTGGCCAGCTTCTGCCACTCCGGGTCGATGGTGTCGAGGTCGGCGAGCGGGGCGCCGCCCGCGGCGAGCAGGTGGGCTTCGAGGGCTTGGACGCGGCCGGTCAGCCGCTTGAGGGCCTGCTCGGTGTCCCGGATGTCGCCGCGTACGTCGTCGTCCAGCTCGGTGAGCTGGTTGCGGACGGTGCTGAGGTCGTCCTCGAGGCTGCGGATGTCGCTGCGGATGTCGCGCAGTTCGTAGTCGAGGTCTTCGACCTCCCCCAGCTTCGAGCGCAGCGAGTGCAGCTCGTGCTCCATCCCGCCGGTCCGGCTCTCCAGGCGGCGGACCTGGTAGCTGTAGTCGTCGCTCATCGCCGTGCCTCCTTCGGGTCGGCGCCCGTGTTGTCCATCGAGGACCCGGCGACGAGCATCCAGCCCACGGCGGCGGCGATGATGAACCACCGGCTGATCACGCTCAGGCTCATGAGGGCCATTAGGAGCGCGATCACGTGCAGGGCGATGCCGCCGAGGCGGCGGTCACGGTGCTGTTCGGCTCCGACCTTCTGGAAACAGCCGGCCACCGTTCCCACGAAGTGCGGGACCAGCAGGACCAACCACCACGACGAGCGGTCAAGGGTGAAGACGAGCGCGATGAGCACTGCGCCGAAGGCCGCCTGGCCGCGCCAGGACCACGTCACGATGCGCTCACTGCGTCTGCGCTCGGGTTCGGCCAGCTGCTCGGGGATCGTCTTCTCGAACTCCACCAGTTCACTGGTGGAGTTCACCAGCCGGGCGTACTCCTCCGCGAACTGGGCGCCGTCGGAGTGCTTCAGCACCTCCGCATGGCGAGCGCCGACCTTCTGCTGAAGCTGCGCGAACTGCTCCTCGATCTCCTGCTCGGTGTGCTGCCCACCAAACCGCCCTTACCTGCGATGCGACGACACGCCGATCGACGCTTCCCCGCCGGCGGACACCGCCAGCCGTCAAACCGATCGACCGTACCCACAGCTGTCCCAGGCCCGCCGGGCAATCGCACGCAGTGGCCGAAACCTTGCCGATCAAGGCCGCGCATCGTTACCTGCTTCGACTACGACCGGACAGCTCGCCCCGACACCGCCGATTCCAACGATCACTGAAGCTGGGCACCGGCACATCGAAAATGACGCCAACTGATCTACACGAGCCCCAGCCTGAGAACACGCAGTTCAAAGCACCGTCCCTGGGCCAGCCCATGCGGATTCCCCACCCCGCTGCCCAGGGCACGACCAACCCACAGCTGCACACCAATCTGATCAGCCTAGGTCAGCGCACCCGTCCCTGATCACCAACACCGCTACCTGACACCGCTCAACAAGCTTGCGGGCTGGAGTGGGCACCGGGTTGATAGGGCCCCCGGTCCAGGCCGCTGTCGATGCTCTCCACAACCGTGTCGGCGTCGACCTGCGTACCTGGAGACCCACGGGCTCACGGCGGAGACAGTCGGAGCAGGCCCTCCTGCCGTTCTAGGACTTGTCCGGGCGATCAAGTTCGCAGCCAGATGACCAGGGCTGCTGCTGTGGCGGTGCCGAGGAAGACGTACCCGCGTTTGTCGTAACGG
>NZ_JBVJOT010000118.1:0-10375 GCF_055583025.1 Streptomyces sp. NPDC104831 | reverse complement strand
TCCCGCCCCCCCTGGAGGGGTGCCATCCACCCCCCCCCCCCCCAGAAGACGAGAAGCAGGGGGGTCTGGGCGGCGCGGGTTCCCCCCCCCCCCCCCCCCCCGCCCCCCACTCGTCTCGCACGTGGCGCGTTCCTCGCGCCGGGTACGTCGGTCGTCTACCAGCGGTACCAGCGGCCCTTGCGGCCACCGCTGTCCGCGGTGCGGACGACGAAGCCCAGCAGCCACACGACGAGCACGATCACCGCGATCCACCACAGCGCCTTCAGAGCGAAACCCGCGCCGAAGAGGATCAGGGCCAGAAGAAGAACCAGAAGCAGGGGAACCATTGTTATCAACCTCCTGGCCACCGCATGCCCTTACTTTTTTCCGACAAGCTCACAAAGCGGGAGTTATTTCCGGGCGGCGCGGGGCATACGCACGGGCGCCGAGCGCCAGGCCTGGTTCCCCCGGTTCCACTTCCTCACGCATCACCGGTCCGCCTCGCCATCGGCTTGCGCGCCAGGCAGCCCGCGGCCTACCGCTTCGCGATCGACACCCAGGCGCGGTAGCCGGTGCCGGTTCGTTTCCCAGCGCATCGCCGCGGCGGCGCTCCGACGTGACCGACCTGGGGGGAACGCTTCCCTGCACGCGAGGAAGTCGCCGGTCCAGGTCACAGACCGCGATGCACACGGGAGTCGTCCGCGGTGGCCAGCCGTCAGGGCGGGGCTCTCCCGCACGGTTCGAGGGTGTCGAATCCAAACGGGCAACAGTAGACCACTGGTGCCGCAGTCTTCCGTGCCGACGCCGATGGCGTCCAACTCGGCTTCTCCGTCGTGTGATTGTCTCGCCCACCGGTTCGGGAACGCTGCGGACCGGCCGCACAGGCGACCGAAGTATCAGCACACCCATACGCCGGGCCCTTCCAGCCCCTCCCTCCCCCACTACCAGCGGACCCTTACGTTTCAGCAGGTCAGCGAGGGTTTCGCCGCGGTTTCAGCGGGACCGTGGGAAGCTCGGGCGCAGGGAGCGGGTCACCGTCGTAGCCGTCGACCGAGCCGAACCGGTCCCCCGACACCCACGCGTCGCGGGCCTGAACGATCTCTTCGTAGGACCGGCCGATGAAGTTCCACCACATATCGAACCTCATCCTCATTACCGCAGGTCAGCAGCGTGGAACGCGGCTGTCGGTCAGCAAACCGTCAGCATCAGTCGCGGGAGTTGATCGTCGTGGGTCAAGGTACGCTGCCACGTGGGATGGGGTCGTTCTTCAAGGAGTGCGAGCATCCGGAGTCTCGGTGGCCCAAGTGTCCACACCCCTACAAGGTCCGGTACCGGTCAGCAACAGGCAGGCAGACCGAAGAGTCGGGCTACGCGACCCAGGACAGCGCAGTGGAGCGTCTGTTGGAGGTCTACAACGCCAAGAAGGCATCGGCCAAGCGAGAGCGCTCGAAGACCGAGCGGATCGCAACTTATGGCGAGATGCGGTTCGAGGATTACGCCACGGAGTGGAAGGCCGGCCAGCGGGACCTGGGCCCGAGTTCGGTCAGGCATCTGGACTCCCTACTGACGCACCACCTCCTCCCGTTGCTGGGCAGCCGACGGATGGACACCTTCGACCACAGGGTCGTCGAGGGGTTCATCCGCACTATGGAACGCAACGGTGTCGGGCTGGCGGCGCAGTCCAACGCCTTCGACAAGCTGAAGTCCATTCTGCTCGACGCCCACCGCTTGGGCCTGTACGACAGCTACCCGCTGGAGGGGATCAAGGCGCCACAGTACGACCCCAAACGCGCGGTCATCCCCTCACCACAGCAACTTCAGCAGATCCGCACGGCCGGTGACGACCGGTTCCTACTGATCGCCGACCTGATGAGCGGATGCGGCATGCGCAACGGGGAGGCCGCAGCCGTCAACCTGCGTAACCTCGTCGCCGACGATGTCTACCGGATCACCGAACAGGTGAACCAAACCACCCGTCAGTACGCGCCCCTCAAGCACCGTAAGGCGGGCCAGTACCGCGACGTTCCCCTGCCGACCCGCGTCAGGCAGACCATCGAGTGGTACGCCGACAAGCATGGGACCGTCGACGGCTACCTGCTGCGCCACCCCCTCGACCCGACACAGCCTTTCCCTCACTACTATCTCGGCAACCAGTGGCAGCGGATCAAGAAAGCCGGTCAAGCCGACATACCACAGGGGATGGTGCTCTACAGCTTTCGACACTTCTTTGCTTCAAACTGCCTGACACACGGGATTCCGATTACGGACGTTGCCGAGTGGATGGGCCACAAAAACATTGAGGTGACATTCAAGATTTACAGGCACCTCATGCCTGGCTCAATCAGCTCCGCAGCCAAAATCCTCAATATTGACCTGGCAGCTTGAGTAGGGAGCGCTAATTATTCGGCGCAAAGATCGGCTAGGCAGCGGTAGCGCTACGGCCGCCGGTCTGAGCCTTGACGATGGTCTAATCGATGATCCGATCGTCCAGTCCCAGACTGAGGGCCGGCAGGTGACCGGCCAGAGATCACCGACCATCCCGGTTATGACAAGCGTGACCCGACCGGTGAGAGCGGCGGCATTCATGCAACAGCACCCGCGTGAAGACCATGCTGAAAGATGAGGAGCTGGCGGAAGCATTCGTTCACCGTGACGCGACCGCGTTTCCTGTCGCCAGATGGCCGTCATGCAGCAAGGACGAGATCATGACTCAGTATTTTGGCGGCAGAACTGATCGAGCCCGGCATGAGGTGCCTATAGATTTCAAACGTAACGTTAATATTCTTATGCCCCATCCACTCCGCAACATCCGTAATGGGGATGCCATGCGACAGGCAATTCGAGGCAAAGAAATGCCGAAAACTGTAAATCACCATTCCTTCTGGGATGTCGCACAGGCCCCGCTCCTTGATGCGCCGCCACCGATTGCTGAGGCAGTAGTACGGGAATGGCAGGGACGAATCTCCTGGATGACGCAGTAGATAACCATCGACGGTTCCGTGATTGGCCGCGTAGCGCTCGATGCTCTCCTTGACCGTAGTAGGCAGCGGCACGTCGCGGTAGTCGTTCGGTTGCCGATGCTTAAGAGGCGCGTACTGGCCAGTGGCCTGGTTTACTTGTTCGGTGACCCGGTAGACATCATCGGCCACGATATTGCGCAGGTTGACTGCTGCAGCCTCTCCATTACGGAGACCACATCCGCTCATAAGGTCCACGAACAATCGGAAGCAGTCGTCATCGGCGGCGCGTATACGCTGCAACTGTTCGACTGACGGGATCACCGCGCGTCTGGGTGAGTATCGAGGTGCCTTAATGCCAATGAGAGGGCTCTCCTCAAACAGACCCAATCGGTGGGCATCAAGAAGGACTGTCTTTAGCTTTTCGTAGGCGTTAGACTGTGTCGCTCTCCCCACTCCATTGCACTCCATGGTTCGTATGAACCCCTCGACGACCTTGGAGTCGAAAGTATTCATTCGTCGGCTACCCAGAATGGGCAAGAGGTGATGGTAAAGCAAGGAGTCGAGGTGGAGTACCGAGGCCGGACCTAGGTCCCGCTGACTGGATTTCCACTCAGCCACATAGTCCTCGAAGCGCATCTCCCCGTACTTTTCAATGCGCTCCACCTTCACGCGCGACTTAGGCGTTTTCTTTTTCTGATTATAGATCTCCGTCAAACGGCTGATCGCGCCGTCCTGAGTTGCAAACCCCGACTCTTGGACCTGTTTACCAGAGGTCGACCGATATCGGATCTTATAGTGGTGGGGGCATTTGGACCACCGTGAGCGCGGATGCTCGCAGATTTTGAAGAACGAGCCCATCCCGCGAACCAACGAGCGAGGCATAATGAAAGTCCGATCAGCTAGTCAGTACTTAATCCGTCGTCGCAGCTCTTAAGCTCAAGCGGCTAAGCCATTCACCTGCTACATGGTGCGCCGCTGTCGAATCCATGCATCAACCTCTGATACTCTGAATCGAATCTTCGCATTAGCGCCCGACCCGAACCTGTATGACCTAATTCCCGATCGCGCTGCATTCTTATATACCCAAGAAACAGAGACGTTGAGATATTCTGCCACTTCTCGCACGTTCAAGAACTGCCCTGCCATAACCACTCCTTGTGCCTGGCAAAGTTTCGGTGGCCGCTTCAGATATCGCGCGGCCCCTAGGGGTTGACATTTCTATGGTGCGGACGATCGCCGGTTTCGCTAACCGGCGAATGCATGCTATGTTGCGAGCCATTCCGCATGAGCCTCCTCTGCTCCACGTAGAGTCGAACCCTGAAGAGTGGGCGGCTCAATCGATGCCGAACCGACCTGTCACCCCATCTTTGGCACCGACACAGCCCACCCGTCGGCGTCGATGCCGCGGCGGGCTCCCTCTGTGGGCGCCGCTACCAATGCGAGGAGGAAAGGGTGCGGTCGCCGACTCGGATGTGTTGGGCCGCCTCCTCGTCGACATCAAGACCCGCCGCCCTGTCGATCTGCTGCCGGATCGGGAGGCGTCCAGCCTGGCGGCCTGGCTCGCCGAACAGCCAGGCATCGAGGTCGTCTGCCGAAATCGTGCGCCGTTCTTCGTCAAGGGCGCCTCCGCCGGTGCCCCGCGGGCCGTCCAGGTCGCCGACCGGTGGCACCTCTGACACAACCTGAGCGAGGCCGCCGAACAGGCCGTCGCCCAGCACCGCCGCTGACTGCGAACCAGAGGCACGGTGATGTTGGAGTGGTCGGCGCCGACGGCGTCCAGATTCCGGCCGAGCTCGTCGTCGACGGCACCGGCTTCCCCACCGCTGCCCACCTGGCCTCCTACGCCGGCCTTGCCCCGACGACCAAGCCGTCGGGGACCTCGATCCACGACGAATACGCGCCATGAGGCGGCAACCGGCAGCTGATGCGCCCGGCCCGCTGACGCAGGGGCGAGGGCGCCGGCCCCAGACCGCGTCGGCCGACGAGCCGGTGGGCTGCGGCGAGGAGGAATGGGACCGGGCCAGCCAGTCGGCTATCGCCGTCGTCCGCGCAAGGCCCGCTACCCCGGCCTTCACCAGCGCTCGGCGCGCCACTCCGCGACGGTGGGAGCGGTCTGTTCTCGCGCGGGTAGGCGGCGGGTGCGTGGTTGGCGCCGAAGAGCCCGACGGGCGGCAGGCCAGCGTCCAACGCCACGGTCCACCACCCTGCTCCGCCGCCACCGCGGTGAGCCCGGCCGAGGGCGGTCAGCAGTAGCGATGGCGACACAGTTCTCCGCAACGTGCTCCGGGGATGCGTCCTGCTCCACGATGTCGTCCTCGGTTCTCATTTCGGCCACTCCAGGTGCTCCAGACAAGTGGTCAGCACGCTCGCGAACTCGGCCACGTGGTCCGCGTTGAGCATGCTGTAGTGAGTGCCGGGGGCGTCGGTCACCTGGACCGCCACCCCCAGGGCTCGGTCCAGCCGAGATCGGCGGGCATCGCTCCCCAGCCGGTCTCCAGAGTCCGCGCCCGGCCCGCTACCGCGGCCGCCGTCAGGAGCGGGGTGAGCTGGGCGCCAAGACGGCCGCCGATCCGCTGTGACAGCGCTGTACGCCCGTCCGGCAGCCTCACCGCCAGCGTCCTCGGCCACAATGGCGCACCTGTGTAGCCGACGACCTCCGCGTCCACCGTCTCCGCGTGCCGGATCTTCTGCCAGCCCGATGAGCGGCCCGCCCGGTAGGGTGACCCGCCCGGCTTGGCCACGATGCCCTCGACGCCGGTGCCCTGGAGGGAGGCGTACCAGCCCTCGGCCACGTCGCGATCATCAGTCGCCGACGCCGCCTGGATCCGCGCTGGCGCCGGCATCCCGGCCAGCACATCCAGCATGGCGGCCCGCCGCCACTCGTAGGGCCGGGCGCGCACGTCCCCGCCAGGCAACGCCAGCACGTCCCACACGATCAGCAGCGCCGGATGCGCCTCGGCCAGTCGATCGACGCCTTCGCTGACACTGTGCGCGGGCTCGGGCCTGTCCTCGATGTCGGCTGCGGGCCCGGAACAGTGACCGCCTACCTCGCCGAACGCGGACTTGACGTGTCCGGGGTGGATCTCTCTCCCCACAGGATCGAGAACGCACGCCGCCTTCATCCGGAGTGCCGCTTCGCTGTCGCTTCCGCCACCGAGCTCGACCTCGGTGAAGCGACCCTGGGCGGCGTGCTCGGGTGGTGGTCGCTGTTCAACCTCCCTCGTCACGTCCTTCCCCAGGTCCTCGCCCTGTTCGCGCGCGCGTTGAAGCCAGGCGGACACTTCATCACCGGGACACACGTCGGCGACGAGGACGCGGTGCGCACCGAGGCCTACGGAGGCGTACCCGTCCGCTGGACGACCCACAAGTGGCGGCCGGAACAACTCGTCAATCTGATCGAGCAGGCCGGCCTGAACCCGGTCGCCGAACTGCGGCTCCCCCCGACGGGATACAGCGGGCCCGGTCTGGTCGTCATGGCCAAACGCCCCGGCTGACGATCAGGCGTCGAAGTGGTGCAGCGTCTTCGGCCTGGATCCATGACCTGACGCCTACCGCTATTTTCCGTTCGCATACTCCCCGAGGGCCGAGTACGCCAGCAGAGGTCAGGCGATCGGGATGTCCATGGTGGTGTCGGGGCAGGCTTCGGCCAGCTGCTGGAGGGCGTGCTGTTCGGTGTCGTCCACGGACAGGCCCCAGCGGGTTTTCACCGAGACCCAGTCCTCCAGGTACTGGCAGCGGGCGTCTTCGGCCGGGGGCATCCACTGGGCCACGTCCTGGTCGGCTTTGCTGCGGTTGGACCTGGCCGTCACCGCGACCAGTGACCTGGGGTAGGTCAGGTCGTTGGCGTACAGTTCGCGGCGCTTGGCCGTCCAGGTGTAGGCACCGCTGTCCCAGGCCTCCGCCAGTGGGACCATGAGGATCAGGCGGCGGCCGATCTAGTCCTGCTTGGCCGGACGCAGCATCACCGAGAACACCGGCGAGTCCGGGAAAGGCTTTTGATCGCCAACCTTCCGGTAGCCCCACGCCTCGTAGACGGCCTGCACGGCTCCATCGCCGTTCGCCGGGTTGACGAGGAGCGTCACGCGCTCCTCCTGGCGGTGGGTGAGCCATGCTTCGTGGAGCTGCCAGGCGATGCTCCTGCCCCGCCATGGCTTGCGGACGACGATCTCGTTCAGCGAGACCGTGCGCTTCCCCGTCTCCGCGGTGATGTCGTCGGAGAGCGGGGTGAGCATGTTGTTCCACCACTTCGTGTCGGGCGCGAGAGTGGTGCCGAAACAGAAACCGACGGGCTCGCCGTCCTCGAACCCGAGCACTGCAGTCCAGCCGGGACGGGACGAGTACGCCATGAGTCGCTCATCGAAGCGCTCAACGTCGTAGAAGGAGCCGGTAAGTCCGAAGTCGCGACGCCGGACCTCGACGTGGATGTCGAGCATCTGCTGTCGGATTTCCGGCAGGTCCGCAGCGACGTAGTGCCTCACATCGACTGTGCTCACAGTTTCTTCTCTCCTTCGCTGAAGCGGTCCTGCCACTCGATCACGATATTCGCACCGGGAGCCACCCGGGCGAGTCCCCGATCGAACTGCCGCACAAGTTTCTTGTTCCGCCCGGACAGCGGTGGCTCGCCGTCCCTGGGGAGGAGAGGCAGAGCGGTGGCCACCGCCTGGTCAGCCTCTCCCTGCGCCAGTTGGGCCAGTGCCAGGTGAATGGTGTAGTAAGTGCGGTTGCGGCGTAGGTCGGGGCGAAGCAGTGCAAGGGTCCGGTGGAGACGAGCCTCCGCCTCGTCGTGGCGGCCGAGTCGAGCCATGACCAGGGCCGCCAGGCCGTTCAGCTCGGCTCGGTCGAAGAAGGACATCCACGTGGGTCGTTCCTCTGCCGTATCGGCTCGTTCGTATGTCTTCTCCGCCTGGAGCAGGGTTCGCTGGGCTGCGGCATCCTCGCCGACGGCGGAGAGGATGCCGGCGAGGCGTGCGCTGGCCAGCGACCGAAAGAGGGCGTCCTGGCGGCATACGTAGGCGCGTCGGCCGGCTTCTGCTGCGGCCAGGGCGTCGTGCAGGTGCATCTGTTGGTAGGAAAGAAGAGCGGCGTGCCCCCACAGGCGCATCTGCATCTCGCTGCTGTCCGCCATACCCGCGAGTCTCAAGGCTGTGTTCAGGTGGCCCTTCGCGCGCTTCGGCTCCTGAGACTCCACGGCGGCCCACAGCGCTGTACCGGTGAAGGCGGCGGCCAGGTAGTACAGGCGGCGGCGGACCCGTGCGCTGGCCTGTCCGACTGCTTGGAGGTCGAGCGCGTGCTGTGCGTGTGCGAGCGCACGCGTCTCCAGGCGGATGCCTGCCCCGTCCTTGTTGTCGGCCGCGACCAGCTCCGCGAAGCTGCGTTCCAGCCTGTCAGCGTCGCTCATGCCGACCCGTGTCGATCCGTTGGACGGGATCTCGGGCAGCATAGCGGCGGCGGTCAAAGATGCCGTGGCCGTGGTGAACGTCCGTCGCCGCACTGGGTCCTCCGAAGGTGCTCGTTCTCGGGTAGTGGGAGGGATGAAGCCCAGCTCCTCCGCTGATACACCGAATTCTTCTTCGAGAACGAGGCGCTGTCTTGCGTGCGGCCAGCGAGTTTTTCCGGTCAGCCAGTTGCGAACGTGGCGGTCGGTGAGCTTGCCGGGGGTGCCCGTCAGGGCGCCGAGCCGCTTGTTCAGCCGGTCCGCCAGTTCCGCCTGTTTCATCCCTGCCCTCTCTAACCGAGCTGCAAGGTGCGGGTTCCCCGTCATGGGCTCAAGGTAATGGCCTCCGCTGGCCTTAAGCACCCTGGTTGGTAAAAATTTCCGGTCACACGATAGCAATGCATCAGCGGAATTACCTGTCCACCCACCGTAGTTGCGCGCTTACCTGTGTGCAGGCGCCTCTCCCTGCTTGTCAACGTTGCCCCGCACCCACGGAGGCTTCCCCGATGCACCTAGCCACAGCCACATCACCGAACACCACGGACATTTCACCGCCGACCGAGATCTTCGCCGAAACGGACTTCACGCAGAGGTCGACTGGCATGAGGGCCGGGTACGCGATGAGCTTCCGGCGAGACGAGTTGTCGCGCCCGGGCGAGATGACGTTGGCGGAGGCTACATGGCCCGGTCGGCTTCGCCGCATCGTGAAGGCCGTGCTGAACCACTGGAAGTTGCCGCACCTCACGGACGTTGAGGAGCTGCTGACGACCGAGCTGGTCACGAACGCGCTCCGGTACGGCCGCGGCCCCGAGATCAGCTACCGCCTCAGCCTCACCGACAGGCTGCTGTGGACCGAAGTCCGGGACGGCTCTTCCAGCGTGCCCGTGCTGCGGCCCGCCTCCCCCACTGAGGAAGGCGGGCGGGGTCTCTTCATCGTGGACAGCTTCTCCACCCACTGGGGTTTTAGCCCCAAGGGGGCCTGGTGCTGCCTGTCCCTTGACGGGACAGGCGACGCCGCATCCCGGCCCTCCCCAGCGGCGCCCAAGGTGGTAGCACCGTGACCGCGACGATGCCAACGGTGGAGGAGGTGTTCGCTGCCGTCCCTCCCGTTCAGCCGACCGCCGACATGGCTGATCTCGCCGGGCTGATCCGCACTCTGTTCGATGCCGACGGGGGGCGCAGGAGTCGCGCGCGCCTCGGGGGCGGCCTGTTCGACGTCGTGATCACCGGTGGGGGTCCACAGGGCCGCGTCGTCGCCGCGGTGATGGACGCAGTGCAGGACGGTTGTGGCCCGTTGATCGAGGATCCCGAGGAGGGCTGGCTTTACTGGCTGGTCCCGCCCGGCTCGGCAGCCCGATGGCGGTTGCACCATTACGCGGTCTGCCTTGGTGAGCCGCACACCTTGACGCTGCCCCCGCCCGCCCGCACTGAGCCGCCCGGCCCCTACTGGCTGCGGCCGTTCGCGCGTGACCGTCGCGTGCCCGTGGGGCCCTTACGCGACGCCCTGTACAGCTTCCGTCCCGAGCCGACACCTCATCAGGCGCTCGCCGCCTACCTCTCCCATCGGATGCCGGCCGGGCAGCGCGGGGACCTTCAGCGTCGCGGCCCGACCCCGGACCCCCTGGTCGACCGCTTCCGACCCGCCTCCTGAACTACGTTCCCCCGGGCCCGGTATCGGGAGAACAACCAAGCCCGTCCGGCTGTCGGGTGCGCATGCTCGCGGCAGTCGGGCGTTCCAATCCATCGGCCCTTCTTCCAACTCATCGCGAGAGGACTCCGTGCCCGCAGCAACTGCAAGATCGCTTGTTCCGCCCACAGCGCAGCGCGCCGTAGCGCTGACCCCGCGCGTCCTGCGTGGCGTCAGGCTGCTGGCCGAGGGCAACCTGCGGAAAGACACAGCGTCCGCTCTAAGAGGTCCTAACAAAGGCGTTGGACGTGGCGGTAGGTGATGAGGCAGGTGGCGAGGCCGAGGAAGGCTTCGTGGATGTCGTCGCGTCGTTCC
>NZ_JBVJOT010000117.1:0-10593 GCF_055583025.1 Streptomyces sp. NPDC104831 | reverse complement strand
TCTCCCCCCCCCCCCCCCCCCCTCCCCCCCCCCCCAGCCCCCCCCCCCCCCCCCCCCCCCCCCCCCCCCCCCCCCCCCCCCCCCCCCCCCCCCCCCCCCCCCCCCCCCCCGCTCGTTCCACCCTCACCCGGCCCGGTCCGGCGATCCGGGTCCCCGTGCCCCGCGAGGGCGGCCGTGCCCTCTCGTCGGCACGGGGAGCGACAGCCGCTCACAGCGCGGCGGGATCCCCCAGCTCCGCCGCGTACGGCGGCTCGGCCCCGGCCCGCGAGCAGGTGATCGCCGCCGCCCGCGCCGCGAAGCGCAGCAGCCGTGTCCAGCCCTCCGTCCCGAGGGCGGCGAGCGCCTCGGCGGACAGCGCGTCCCGCTCCGCCAGCCCGTGCAGCAGGGCCGCGTTCACCGTGTCACCGGCGCCGATGGTGTCCACGACGTCGACCTTCTCGCCCGGCACGGAAAGCTCCCCGCCGTCCCGGGTGAACACGGTCAGGCCGTCGCCACCCCGCGTGACCACCACGGCCGCCGGTCCCGCGGCCAGCCACTCGCGCGGGGTGCCGCCCAGCCACTGCGCGTCCTCCGCGGACAGCTTCAGCAGCGTCACCGAGGGCAGCCAGCCGCGAAAACGCTCCCGGTAGGCGTCCGCGTCCGGGATC
Organism: Streptomyces sp. NPDC104831; assembly: GCF_055583025.1. NCBI lineage: Bacteria > Bacillati > Actinomycetota > Actinomycetes > Kitasatosporales > Streptomycetaceae > Streptomyces > Streptomyces sp. NPDC104831. Next base: position 9,946 of record NZ_JBVJOT010000117.1, on the reverse strand, counting down.
AGCCCCGCCCGGACATTGGGGTCGAGCGCGGTGAACAGCCCCTGACCGGCGGCGGCCCGCATCAGCTCCTCGTAGGCGCTCGCCCCCGGTTCCAGGACGAGCGAGCAGGTGCCGAAGGACACCGCGCGCGTACCGGCGGGGAGTGCGGCGGGGGCGGTGAACAGGCGGTCGGCGGTGCCGTCGACGTAGAAGGAGTACGCGGCCGAGCCGCCGGCGTCGACCGTGGCCACGGCGAGGGTCGTCGGCTCCGGGCCCCGCTGGACGCGCGAGACGTCGACCCCGGCCCGCCGCAGCCCGTCGAGCAGGGCCTCGCCGAAGGCGTCGGACGACGTCCGGGAGCAGAAGGCGGTGGGGGAGCCGAGCCTGCCGAGGGCCACGGCGGTGTTGTACGGACCGCCGCCGAGCGCCGGCTTCAGGTCCGCGAGGGCACCCGGGCCCTGCGGCACCAGGTCGATCAGTGCCTCACCGGCGACGACGATCACGAGGCGGTTCCCTTCTCGGACGGCGGGGACGACGCGGTGCGTCCGGCGGCTTCGGCGCGGCCCGGCTCCCGCCGGCACCGCCGGGGCGTGCGGTGGACGAACCCTCACCGCGCAGGCCCACCGTCCTCGCCGGTCCGGCCACCCGGCCCTCGGCCGTCTTCCGGCCGGGACGCTATCCCATGACCCGGCCCGGCGTAAACGCTCACCTGGGCGAGCGCGTCCCCCGCCCCCCGCCCCCGGGCCGGTCCCTCTGTCCCGGTATCGTCGCTCCGCACACCCCTTGACCAGTGGAGTCCAGATGCCCGCCCGCTCCCGCGCGAGCCGTCGTACCGTCCTTCGAGGGGCCGCGGCTGCCCCGGTCGCCGGGCTCGGCCTGGCCGCCTGCTCCTCCCCGGACCAAGGCGGTGCGGCCTCGTCCGCCGCCACCGAGTCCGTCGACCTCGGCAAGGAGAGCGAGGTCGCGAAGGGCGGGGCGAAGCTCTACCGGGATCACAACGTGGTGGTCGGCCGCGACGAGGACGGCGGCCTCAAGGCGTACAGCACGATCTGCACGCACGCGGGCTGCCCCATCAACAAGCTGGAGGGGACGACCCTGATCTGCCCCTGCCACGGCAGCCGGTTCGACGCCGTGACGGGCGAGGTCGTCCAGGCACCGGCCACCCAGCCGCTGACCGAGCTGGCGGTGAAGACCGCCGACGGCAGGATCGTCGCAGGCCCGGCGGACTGACCGGAGAGCGGCCGGGACGCCTCACGCGCTTCCCGCACCCCCCCCGCGCCGGCGTGCGCCTCGCGTCGGCGCGCGCCCCGTCGTCGTACGGCGCTCGCTCCGGGCCGGCGGCGCGAGCGGTGGGCAATCGCTCACTCCCAGTGCCAGGCGATCCCGAGGATGCCCGGCCGGATCCTCGGCTCGACCAGGTGCGCGCTGTGGTGGGGACCGCACACGGGCAGCTCCTGCCGGCCGGTGCGCGGGGCCGCCGCCGAGTGCTGGGAGAAGCGGTGGCAGCGCACCGGCAGCGCCGCCGCGTCGAAGCGCACCTGGAGCGCGTACTGGCCGCCGGGAGAGCCGCACCGGTGCAGATACTCACGGCACTCCCCGGCCGTGCCGTCCTCCACGGAGTACCGGAAGAGGAAGGTGTCGCCCGCACGCAGCCGGGTGCCGAAGAGCAGCTCGGCCACGAGGACGCCGGTGTCCCGGTCCCAGCGCACGCGGCCGGTGCGGCAGTTCTCCAGGGCGCGCACGGCGACGCGCCGGGGGTCGCAGCCCGCGTCGCCGTGATGGACGGCGACGAAGCGGTCGACGCCGTCGCGGTGGGCGCGCACGATGTGGTGGGCCTCGCGGCTCGCCAGTTCACGCCGGGCGCCGATCCGGACGCATTCGTGGTGGCTCAGGGCGCGCAGTCCGCCGTCCGGCGACCAGTCCAGGCCGGTGGTGAGCCGGTCCAGGACGTCCGAGGCCTCGACGAGGGAGCGGTAGGAGCGGCCCGCCGGACGGTCGTCGCATCCGTGCCCGCCGGGCTCGGCGAGCAGCCGGATGAGCGACTCGTCCGGCAGCCGGAGGATCTCCTCCAGCGCCCGTACGGCCCGCAGCGACTCCGGGCGCTGCGGGCGGCGGGCGCCCTGCTGCCAGTAACTCAGGCTGGTGACGCCCACCTTGACCCCGTGGCGCGACAGATGGTGCTGCACCCGCTGGAGCGGCAGTCCGCGTGCGGCGATCGCGGCGCGCAGCGCCACGTGGAAGGGGCCGCCCCGCAGGACCGTGGCCAGTTCCGCGGCGGGGACGTCCGCGTGCTCTGTGGCATGCCGCATGCCGAGGGGCCTCTCTGTGCGTGTCACTACGGCTGGTCACACCGCCTGCGCGGGTGTGCGGGGCCACCCTCCGCGGGCGTGGCGGACACCCGTGGCCGGGCACGCCGTGCCCGCACACCCGGGTGCACGGCCCCGATTCCCCCGCATTGAAGCGTGTTGACCATGGCCCGACAACACCTCGGCCCGGCCGTTCCGGACGACTGGCCGGACCTCACCGTCGCGCGGAGCCGGGAGCGGACCGCCGGGGGCCGGGAACCCGCCGTGATGAGCCCTTGTCCCGGCCCCCGCGGAGGACCGGGCGGCGGCCGGCGGCCCCCGGGCCCCCGATCCCCCGCATGGCCGGATCCCGACCGCCGCGCGCACGCCCGTGGCCGAGCCGCGCCGGCCCGGCGGCCCACCGCCGCCCGGGACGCACCCGAGGTCCGGGGAAGGCCACCGCAGGGAGACGAGGGTTATCCACAGGCCCGACGCGGTGTCGGTCCTCGCCAGTAGGGTGTGAGACATGGCCGATCCCTCCAGCTACCGCCCCAGGCCGGGTGAGATCCCGGACTCTCCGGGGGTGTACAGGTTCCGTGACGAGCACCGCCGGGTGATCTACGTCGGAAAGGCGAAGAGCCTGCGCCAGCGCCTGGCGAACTACTTCCAGGACCTGGCGAACCTGCACCCGCGCACCCGGACGATGGTGACCACCGCCGCGTCCGTGGAGTGGACCGTGGTGTCCACGGAGGTCGAGGCCCTTCAGCTGGAGTACTCCTGGATCAAGGAGTACGACCCCCGGTTCAACGTCAAGTACCGCGACGACAAGAGCTACCCGTACCTCGCGGTGACCATGAACGAGCAGTTCCCCCGCGTCCAGGTGATGCGTGGTCACAAGAAGAAGGGCGTCCGGTATTTCGGGCCGTACGGCCACGCGTGGGCCATCCGGGACACCGTCGACCTGCTGCTGCGGGTGTTCCCGGTGCGCACCTGCTCGGCCGGTGTCTTCAAGAACGCCACCCGCACCGGCCGGCCCTGTCTGCTCGGCTACATCGGCAAGTGCTCCGCGCCCTGCGTCGGCCGGATCACCCCCGAGGACCACTGGGACCTGGCCGACGAGTTCTGCGACTTCATGGCCGGCCGCACCGGCACCCACCTCCGCCGCCTGGAGAAGCAGATGGCGGAGGCGGCCGAGGAGATGGAGTACGAGCGCGCGGCCCGCCTGCGCGACGACATCGGGGCCCTGAAGAAGGCCATGGAGAAGAGCGCGGTCGTCCTCGCCGACGCGACCGACGCCGACCTCATCGCCGTCGCCGAGGACGAGCTGGAGGCGGCCGTGCAGATCTTCCACGTACGCGGCGGCCGGGTCCGCGGACAGCGCGGCTGGGTCACCGACAAGGTCGAGGACGTCACCACCGGCGCCCTGGTCGAGCACGCCCTCCAGCAGCTGTACGGCGAGGAGAGCGGGGACGCCGTCCCCAAGGAGGTGCTGGTCCCGGCCCTGCCCGAGCCGGTCGAGCCCGTCCAGGAGTGGCTGACCGTCCGCCGGGGATCGAACGTGTCGCTGCGCATCCCGCAGCGCGGCGACAAGAAGGCGCTCATGGAGACCGTGCAGCGCAACGCCCAGCAGGCCCTCGCGCTGCACAAGACCAAGCGCGCCTCCGACCTGACCACCCGCTCGCGCGCGCTGGAGGAGATCGCCGAGGCCCTCGGCCTGGACAGCGCCCCGCTGCGGATCGAGTGCTACGACATCTCCCACCTCCAGGGCGACGACGTGGTGGCCTCCATGGTCGTCTTCGAGGACGGGCTGCAGCGCAAGAGCGAGTACCGCCGCTTCCAGATCAGGGGCTTCGCCGGCCAGGACGACGTCCGCTCCATGCACGAGGTGATCAGCCGCCGCTTCCGGCGCTACCTCGCCGAGCAGGAGCGGACGGGGGAGTGGGCCGACGGCACCGACATCCCCGGCACCGACCTCCCCGGCACCGACGGCACCGGCACCGACGGCACCGGCGTCCGGACCGGCGACGGCACGCTCGCCGGCCCGGAGGTGATCACGGACTCCCTGAAGAACGACGACGGCCGGCCCCGGAAGTTCGCCTACCCGCCCCAGCTGGTGGTCGTCGACGGCGGCCGGCCCCAGGTCGCCGCGGCCCAGCGCGCCCTGGACGAGCTGGGCATCGACGACATCGCCGTCTGCGGCCTCGCCAAGCGGCTGGAGGAGGTCTGGGTGCCCGGCGAGGACGACCCGGTGATCCTGCCCCGCACCAGCGAGGGCCTCTACCTGCTCCAGCGGGTGCGCGACGAGGCGCACCGCTTCGCGATCGGCTACCAGCGCACCAAGCGCGCCAAGCGCTTCCGCGCGGGCCCGCTGGACGACGTCCCCGGCCTGGGGGAGACCCGCAAACAGGCGCTCATCAAGCATTTCGGTTCGGTGAAGAAGCTGCGGTCCGCCACAATCGAGCAGATCCAGGAAGTACCCGGGATAGGCCGGAAGACGGCGGAGACCATCGCCGTGGCCCTCGCCCAGGCGGCGCCGGCCGCACCCGCCGTGAACACGGCGACCGGAGAGATCATTGAGGACGAGGAACCGGACGAGGAACCCGGTACGACGGCGGATTCCTCGGGGGAGCCCGTGACCGCGGGCGTCCCGGACGAGCGACGGGGGCAGGAGACATGACGGAGCACGAGGCACAGCGAGATCGGACGCACGGCGCCACGGGCGACCGGGGCGTCCGGCACGGCACCGGCCAGGGCCCGGCCCGGCCCGACGCCGTCCGGGAGACGGGCCAGGACAACGGAGCACAGGTGAGTACGGGCAGCGAGACAGCCGGGGTCCCCGAGGCGGCCATCCCCGAGCTGGTGATCATCTCCGGCATGTCCGGAGCCGGCCGGTCCACGGCCGCCAAGTGTCTGGAGGACCTCGGCTGGTTCGTCGTGGACAACCTCCCGCCCGCCCTCATCCCGACCATGGTGGAGCTGGGCGCCCGCTCGCAGGGCAACGTGGCGCGGATCGCCGTCGTCGTGGACGTGCGCGGCCGGCGCTTCTTCGACAACCTCCGCGAGTCCCTCGCCGACCTGGACACCCGGGGCGTCACCCGGCGGATCGTCTTCCTGGAGTCCTCCGACGAGGCCCTGGTCCGCCGCTTCGAGTCGGTGCGCCGCCCGCACCCGCTCCAGGGCGACGGACGCATCGTGGACGGCATCGCCGCCGAACGCGAGCTGCTGCGCGAGCTGCGCGGCGACGCCGACCTGGTGATCGACACCTCCAGCCTGAACGTGCACGAGCTGCGCGCCAAGATGGACGCCCAGTTCGCCGGCGAGGAGGAGCCCGAGCTGCGGGCCACGGTGATGTCCTTCGGCTTCAAGTACGGCCTCCCGGTCGACGCCGACCTGGTCGCGGACATGCGGTTCCTGCCCAACCCCCACTGGGTCCCGGAGCTGCGTCCCTACACCGGCCTCAACGAGGAGGTCGCGGCCTACGTCTTCAACCAGCCCGGCGCGAAGGAGTTCCTCGACCGGTACGCCGAACTCCTGCGCCTCATCGCCGCCGGGTACCGGCGCGAGGGCAAGCGGTACGTGACCATCGCCATCGGCTGTACGGGGGGCAAGCACCGCTCGGTCGCGATGTCGGAGAAGCTCGCCGCGCGGCTCGCGGCCGAGGGCGTGGAGACGGTGGTCGTGCACCGGGACATGGGACGGGAATGACGGAACGTACACCGCGGCTGGGCAGGCTGCGCCGGATGGTGCCCGAGGCGCGCGCCGGGCGCCCGGTCGAGGCCCGCGGGGGCCGGCCCCGCCGGCGCGGCGCCCAGCCCAAGGTGGTCGCGCTCGGCGGCGGCATGGGCCTGTCCGCGTCGCTCGCCGCGCTGCGCCGGATCACCGGCGACCTCACCGCCGTCGTCACCGTGGCCGACGACGGCGGCTCCAGCGGCCGGCTCAGGGACGAGCTGGGCGTACTGCCGCCCGGCGACCTGCGCAAGGCGCTGGCCGCGCTGTGCGGCGACGACGAGTGGGGCCAGACCTGGGCCCGGGTCATCCAGCACCGCTTCCAGTCCCAGGGCGATCTGCACGAGCACGCGGTCGGCAACCTGCTGATCGTCGCCCTGTGGGAGCAGCTCGGCGACCACGTGCAGGCCCTGGACCTGGTCGGCAAGCTGCTCGGCGCGCACGGCCGGGTGCTGCCGATGTCCGCCGTGCCGCTGGAGTTGCAGGCCCTGGTCAAGGGGCACGACCCGGGGCGCCCGGACGACGTGGACACGGTGCGCGGGCAGGCGACCGTCGCCCTCACGCCCGGCGAGGTGCAGTCCGTGCACCTCGTGCCCAACGACCCGCCCGCCGTCCCCGAGGCCGTGGCGGCGGTCCTGGACGCGGACTGGGTGGTGCTCGGCCCCGGCTCCTGGTTCTCCTCGGTCATCCCGCACCTGCTGGTGCCCGAGTTGCTGGACGCCCTCACCGAGACCAAGGCGCGCCGTGTGCTCTCCTTGAACCTGGCGCCGCAGCCGGGAGAAACCGAGGGCTTCTCCCCGCAGCGTCATTTGGAGGTTTTGGGGCGACACGCCCCTAAACTCGCCCTGGACGTGGTGCTGGCCGACGAGGCCGCCGTGCCCGACCGCGATTCGCTCACCGAGGCCGCCAAGCGGCTGGGAGCGGCGGTCGAGCTGGCGCCGGTGGCCCGGACCGACGGATCGCCCCGGCATGACCCGGAGCTGTTGGCCGCCGCGTACGACCGTATTTTTCGGATGCATGGAAGGATCGGCCCATGGCGATGACGGCAGCGGTGAAGGACGAGATCTCCCGGCTCCCCGTCACCCGGACCTGCTGCAGGAAGGCGGAGGTCTCCGCCATCCTGCGGTTCGCCGGCGGCCTCCACCTGGTGAGCGGGCGCATCGTGATCGAGGCCGAGCTGGACACCGCGATGGCGGCGCGCCGGCTCAAGCGGGACATCCTGGAGATCTTCGGCCACAGCTCCGAGCTGATCGTGATGGCCCCCGGCGGGCTGCGCCGCGGCTCCCGGTACGTCGTACGGGTCGTCGCCGGCGGTGACCAGCTCGCCCGGCAGACCGGCCTGGTCGACGGGCGGGGCCGGCCGATCCGCGGGCTGCCCCCGCAGGTGGTCTCCGGGGCCACCTGCGATGCCGAGGCGGCCTGGCGGGGGGCCTTCCTGGCGCACGGCTCGCTGACCGAACCCGGCCGCTCCTCCTCCCTGGAGGTGACCTGCCCGGGCCCGGAGGCGGCGCTCGCCCTGGTCGGTGCCGCCCGCCGGCTGTCCATCGCCGCGAAGGCCCGCGAGGTGCGCGGGGTGGACCGGGTGGTCGTCCGCGACGGCGACGCGATCGGCGCCCTGCTCACCCGGCTCGGCGCGCACGAGTCGGTGCTGGCCTGGGAGGAGCGCCGGATGCGCCGCGAGGTGCGGGCCACGGCCAACCGGCTCGCCAACTTCGACGACGCCAACCTGCGCCGCTCGGCCAGGGCCGCCGTGGCCGCCGGCGCCCGGGTCCAGCGCGCCCTGGAGATCCTCGGCGACGAGGTTCCCGAGCACCTCGCCGCCGCCGGGCGGCTGCGCATGGAGCACAAGCAGGCCTCTCTGGAGGAGCTGGGGGCGCTCGCCGACCCGCCGCTGACGAAGGACGCCGTCGCGGGCCGTATCCGCCGGCTGCTGGCGATGGCCGACAAGCGCGCCGCCGACCTCGGCATCCCGGGCACGGAGGCCAACCTCACCGAGGAACTGGCCGACAACCTGGCCCGCTGAACCGGACGGATCGTCAACTCGCCGGTGCCGTCGTCCCCCCGTTCGGGTGGCCGGCACCGGCGTTCGCGTGTCCATGAGGCGCCCTTGACTCGATCATCGAGTGCCATGAGCCTGGCAGCCTGTTCGCCGCTGGTGCGGACCACCTGTAGGGGGGTTCATGAGACACAGAGCGAGAGCGATCCTCGCTGTCGGCGCGCTGATGATCGGCGGAGCGAGCCTCACATCCACGGCCCAGGCACGGAGCGACGGCCCGGCACCCACCGGGCCGGACGAGATCGGGGTCTACCGCGCGGAGGTCACCCGGCAGCAGGTGTCCCTGCTGCTGAAGGCCGGTCAGGACGGCCACGAACTCGGTGAGCCGGCGGCCGCGGGCGGCCGGACCCGGGTCGAGGTCTACCTCACCGGCAAGCAGGCCGCCCGGCTGCGCGAGCAGGGCGTGGCCCTCACCGAGCACACCCTCTCGTCCCCGGCCCGGGCCCGGGTGGAGGACGCAGCCCAGGGCGTGTTCCGCCCGTACGGCGGAAAGGGCGGACTCAAGGAGGAGATCCTCCGCACCGCCCGCGCCCACCCCGGCCTCACCAAGGTCGAGTCCATCGGGAAGACCGTCAACGGCCAGGACATCCTCGCGCTCAAACTGACCAGGAACGCGCGGACGTCGCGGGACGGCTCCAAGCCGGCCGTGCTCTACATGTCCAACCAGCACGCGCGCGAGTGGATCACACCGGAGATGACCCGCCGGCTGATGCACCACTACCTGGACCGCTACACGACCGACCGGCGCGTCAGGAGAATCGTCGACTCGACCGAGCTGTGGTTCGTCCTCTCGGCCAACCCCGACGGCTACGACTACACCTTCAAGGACCCCGGCACCCGCCTGTGGCGCAAGAACCTGCGGGACGTCGACGGCGACGGCGCCATCGGCGTGGGCGACGGCGTCGACCTCAACCGCAACTTCGCCTACAAGTGGGGCTACGACAACGAGGGTTCGTCCCCCGACCCCACCAGCCAGACCTACCGCGGGCCGAGCCCCGGCTCCGAACCCGAGACCAGGGCCCTGGACGCGCTGGAGAAGCGGGTCGGCTTCCGCTACGGCATCAACTACCACTCCGCCGCCGAACTCCTGCTCTACGGCGTGGGCTGGCAGGTGGCCACGCCGACGCCCGACGACGTCCTCTACCGGGCGCTGGCCGGCACCCCGGACAACTCGGCGGTCCCCGGCTACCGTCCGCAGGTCTCCTCGGAGCTGTACACCACCAACGGCGAGGCGGACGGCCACGCGTCGAACGTCAACGGAATGGCCATGTTCACCCCGGAGATGTCGACCTGTCAGACCGCCTCGGACAGCGACCCGGACGACGCCTGGAACCGCGGCGACTGCCGGTCGTCCTTCACCTTCCCCGACGACGAGACGCTGATCCAGCGGGAGTTCGCCAAGAACGTCCCGTTCGCGCTCTCCGTCGCCGAGACCGCGGCGCACCCCGACCGGCCGGCCTCCGCCGTCGGACTGGACGCCGCCGACTTCACCCCGGCCCCGTTCACCACCTCGTACTCCCGGGGCGCGGACCAGGAGGTCGCGGTCGTCGCCCGCAAGGCGCTCCGGGACAAGGAGCTGAGGTACCGCGTCAACGGCGGCCGCACGCTCGACCAGGCGCTCAGGCCCTGGAAGGGCGGCGAGGTCTACGGCGGCGAGGACGACCTCTACTTCGACGAGTACCGCGCCAGGGTGCGGGACGGCGAGCCGGGCGACCGGGTCGAGGTGTGGTTCACCGGTGAGACCGGGAGCGGGAGGAAGGTCTCCAGTCCCCACTTCACCTACACCGTCGCGGGGGGGGGGGGGGGGGGGGACACAGGGGGTGGCAACGAAGGGAACACCCCCCCACCCACGCAGGAGCCCCCACACCCGGGCCGGAGTCCCTAGGACCCGGCCCTTGCT
>NZ_JBVJOT010000116.1:0-10615 GCF_055583025.1 Streptomyces sp. NPDC104831 | reverse complement strand
GTCCGGGCGGGTGTTCCCCCTTCGCCCGCCCCCTCAACCCCTTTGTTTGGCGGGTCCCCCCCCGCGCCGGCACCACCGCCCCCATCGGCACCCCCGGCGAACTGTGCATCGGCGGCGCCGGACTGGCCCGCGGCTACCTCGGGGCGCCCGAGCTGACCGCCGAACGCTTCGTGGCGGACCCGGAGTTCCCGGCCGGCCGCGGCTACCGCACCGGCGACCTGGCCCGCTGGCTGCCGGACGGCACCCTGGAGTACCTGGGCCGGCTCGACACCCAGGTCAAGATCCGCGGCTACCGCATCGAACCCGCGGAGATCGAGCACGTCGCCGAGGGCACGCCCGGCGTCACCGCCTCGGCGGTCCTCGCCGTCGCCGACGACACGGGCCACCGCCACCTGTGCGCCTACGTCGTCCCCGGCGACGGCTACGACGAACAGGCGCTGCGCGCCCGGCTGGCCGCCGAACTGCCCTCCTACATGGTCCCGGCGTTCGTCGTCACCGTGCCCGCCATCCCCACCGGCCACAACGGCAAACGGGACACCTCGGCCCTGCCGCCGCCCCGCCGCGCCGCCCCCCGGGGCGAGCGGCGCGCGCCCACCGGCGAGACCGCCGTCCGGCTCGCGGAGATCTGGGCACGGGTGCTGGGCGTCGCGGACATCGGACCGGACGACAACTTCTTCGCCCTCGGCGGCGACTCGATCATGATGGTGCGGGTGCTCGCCGAGGCCCGCCGGGCCGGCCTCGACTTCTCCTTCCAGGACCTGTTCGCCCATCCCACGCTCGCCGGGCTGGAGCCGCACGTCCGGCGGGAGCGGCTGCACACCGGCGCGGCCCGCCCGTTCGCCCTGCTCGCCCCGGCCGACGCCGAGCGGCTGCCGGCCGACGCGCGGGACGCCTACCCGCTGTCCGCCCTCCAGAGCGGCCTGCTGTACGAGGTCGAGCTGACCGGGCACCGGCCGGGGCTCTACCACGACATCGTCGGCTTCCGCGTCGCCGGGCCGCTGGACCTGGCGGCGTTCCGTGCCGCCGCCGGCCTGGTCGCCGCCCGCCACCCCGTGTTCCGCACCTCGCTGCACGTCACCGGCTACGGCGAACCCCTGCAGATCGTGCACGCCGGCACCCCGGACCCGGTGGAGGTCACCGACCTGTCCCCCCTGGACGAGGCCGGACGGGAGCGCGCCCTGGACGAGTACCAGACGCGCGAACTCGCCCGCGGCTTCCGGCCCGAGCGGGGCGGCCTGGTCCGGATCGCGGTGCACCTGCTGGGGGAGAGCGGATACCAGTACAGCCTCAGCTACCACGCGGCGGCCCTGGACGGCTGGAGCGTCAGCGTGGTCCACCACGACCTGTTCGCCGCCTACCTGGCGCTGCGCGCCGGCCGCACCCCACGCCTCGGCCCGCTCGGCACCGGTTACCAGGACTTCGTCCGCCTGGAACGCGAGGCGGCCGGCTCGGCGGAGAGCCGCGCCTTCTGGGAGGACCTGCTGGACGGCCACGAGGGCGGCCGGCTGCCCCGGCTGCCCGGCGCCCCGGACGGCGCCGAGGGCGTGGTCATGCACGACGTGCCGCTGCCCGACGGCGTCCCCGAGGGCGTCATCCGGCTCGCCGGACGGCTGAACGTCCCCGTGAAGTCGGTCCTGATGGCCGCCCATCTGGCCGTCCTGGCGCTGGTCACCGGCACGGACGACGTGCTCACCGGCTACGAGCACAGCGGCCGGCCCGAGACCGTGGACGGCGACCGGGTCGCCGGACTCTTCCTCAACACCCTCCCGCTGCGCGCCCGGGTCGGCGACGGCAGCTGGGCCGACCTGGTGCGCGAGGCGTACCGCGCCGAGACCGCGCTGCTGCCGCACCGGCGCTACCCCATGAGCGAGATGAAACGGCGACGCCCCACCCGGGAACCGCTGTTCGAGGCCGTCTTCAACTTCACCCACTTCCACGTCCTGGACGAGCTGCGCCGCGAGCACGGGCTGCGGCTGGAGCGCACCCGGGTGGCCAGCCAGACCGAGTTCCCCTTCCGCGCGGAGTTCTGGCAGGACGCCTTCACCGGCACGGTGGCGCTGTCCCTGCACTACCACCCCGGCGCGTTCCCGCCGGAGCAGATCCAGCGGATCGCCGGCTACTACCGGCGCGCCCTCCGGACGCTGGTCACCGCCCCCGACACCGGCGTCCGCGCGGCCGGCCTGCTGGGCGCGGCGGAACGCGCGCTGCTGGCGGGCTACGCCGGCCCGGCCCGCGCGCTGCCCGAGGGCGGCGTGCTCGCCCTGTTCGCGGCCCAGGTGGCCGCCCGCCCGCAGGCGGTCGCCGTCCGGCACGGCGCCCACGCGCTCGACTACCGCGAACTGGACGGCCGCAGCGCCCGGCTGGCCGCCCGGCTGACCGCCGCCGGGGTGCGGCCCGGTGACGTGGTCGCCGTGCCGATGGACCGCCGGATCGCCTGGGCCGTCACCGTCCTCGCCGTGCTGCGGCTCGGCGCGGTCTACCTGCCGCAGGACCCGGCCGACCCCGCCGTCCGGCTGCGCGCCATGCTGACCCGTTCCGGGTGCCGGCACGTGCTGACCACCTCCGCGCACCACCCCGCGCTGGCCCGTGCCCTCACCGCGGACGACGGCACCGGCCCGGCCGTGCTGTGCTACGAGGAGCTGACGGACGGGGACGACGGCCGCCCGGCCACCGGCACCGCCGGCACCCGGCACACCCCGGCCCCCGCCGACCCCGCCTACCTGATCTTCACCTCCGGCTCCACCGGTGAGCCCAAGGGCGCCCTCGTCCACCACGAGGGCATGCTCAACCACCTCCTCGCCAAGGTCGACGCGCTGCGCATGACCGAGGAGGACGTGGTCGCGCAGACCGCCACCCAGTGCTTCGACATCTCCGTGTGGCAACTGCTCGCGGCCTGGCTGGTGGGCGGGCACACCGTGATCTACGGCGCCGACACGGTCACCGACCTGCCCGCCTTCGCCCGGGCCCTGGAGGACGACGCGGTCAGCGTGCTGGAGGTCGTCCCCTCCTTCCTGGACGCCCTGCTCGGCGAACTCGACGTCCGGCCCCGCGACCTCGGCGCCCTGCGCTGGAACCTGGTCACCGGCGAGGCGTTCCCGCCCGCGCTCAGCCGCCGCTGGTTCGACCGGTACGACGTGCCCATGGTCAACGCCTACGGGCCGACCGAGACCTCCGACGACGTCACCCACCACGTCCTCACGGCCCCGGCCACCGGGAAGCGGGTGCCCGTGGGCCGGCCGATCGCCAACACCGGCATCCACATCGTCGGCCCCGACGGGCGGCACGTGCCCGTCGGCACCTACGGCGAGATCCTGGTCACCGGCACCGCCGTCGGCCTCGGCTACCTCAACGACCCCGGACGCACCGCCCGGGCGTTCACGGCGAACACCCTCGACGGCACCTCCGAACTGCTCTACCGCACCGGCGACATCGGCCGCTGGCTGCCCGGCGGGGTGCTGGACTGCGCGGGCCGCCGCGACCACCAGACCAAGGTGCGCGGCCACCGCGTCGAACCGAGCGAGGTGGAGGGCGCGCTCGCCCGGGTGCCGGGCGTGGACCACGCCGTGGTGCTGCCCCGCCGCGACGGCGGCCGGCACCTGCTCGCCGCCTGGTACACGGGCACCGCCGAACCCCGGCCGGACGCCCTGCGCGCCGGACTGTCCCGCTTCCTGCCCCGCTACCTCCTGCCGGACGTCTTCGAGCGGCTGGACGCGTTCCCCGTCACCCGCAACGGCAAGGTGGACCGCGCCGCCCTGGCCCGCCGGCCCCTGGCGGCGGCCGCCCGCCCCGCCGCCGAACCGCCCCGGACCCCGGCCGAGGCCGCGATGGCCGCCGCGTTCGCCGAGGTCCTCGGCCTGCCCCCGGACACCGTCGGCGCCACCGACGGCTTCTTCGACCTGGGCGGGCACTCGCTGGCCGCGATGCGCCTCGCGGCCCGGCTGCCCGGCGGCCTGACCCTGCGGGACGTCCTCGCCCACCCGACCCCCCGCGCCCTGGCCCGCCGCGCCGGCCGCCCCGCGGACCCCGGCCGCCCGGCGGACGCGCTGACCGACCTGACCGCGATCGCCGGGCTGCGGCCCGAGGGCACCGCCACCGTGGTCTGCTTCCCCCTCGCGGGCGGCACCCCGGCCGGCTACCTGGACCTCACCCGGGCCCTGCACCGGGCCGGCGCCCCCGTGCGCGTCCTGGCGGCCGGCTACGGCGACACCCCGGCCGGCGAACTGGCCGCCGCCCTCGCCGCCCGCGCCGAGGGCCCGCTCGTCCTGCTCGGCCACTCGGCCGGCGCGGCACCCGCGCTGGACACCGCCTTCGCCCTGCGCCGGGCGGGCCGCGCACCGGAGCACGTGTTCGTGGTGGCGTCCCTGCCCCGCACCGACGCCACCCCGCCCGACCCCCGAGCAGACCTGGACCGCACCGACGAGGAGGTGCTGACCTGGCTGGCCGGGCACACCGGCCTCGACGCGGCGGACCTCCTCCCGCCCGGCGAACGCCACCGGCTCGCCGAGGCGTTCCGCCACCACTCGGCCGCCGCCGCCCGGTCCTGGGCCCGGCTGTCCGCCCTGCCCCCGGACACCGCGCTGGACACCCCGGTCACCCTGCTGCTCGCCGCCGACGACCCGCTGACCCGCGGCCACGAGGAACACGCCCACGGGTGGGCCCGCTTCACCGACGCGTTCACGCTGAACGCCACCGTCCACGGCGGCCACCGGCTGCACACCACCCGGCCCGACTTCCTCGCGGAACAGGTGCGCAAGGCGGTGGGACCGTGAAGGCGCGATGGGCCCACGAGCTGGGCTGGGGCGAGGCATTCCTCGAACTGCCGGGATTCGTACCGGACTTCTCCACCTACCTGAAGCTCGAAGGCTTCAACCCGGCCGGCTCCGTCAAGCTCAAGGCGGCCCGCGCCATGGTGGAGAACGCCGAGGCGGACGGGGTGCTCAAACCCGGCTCCCGGCTGATCGAGTCCACCTCCGGGAACCTCGGCATCGCGCTCGCCTCGGTCTGCGCCGCCAAGGGCCACCGGCTCACCCTCGTCACCGACCCGAACGCCAACGACCAGAGCGTGCGCTGCATGCGGGCCCTCGGCGCCGACGTCGTCGTGGTCACCGCGCGCGACCCCAACGGGGGCTTCCTGCACAGCCGCATCGAGCTGATCCACCGGCTGCTGGCGGCGGACCCGTCGGTCGTCTGGCTGAACCAGTACGCCAACCCCGCCAACCCCGGCGCCCACCTGGACACCACCGCCGTCGAGATCTTCGAGGGGTTCGGCGCGCCCGACTGGCTGTTCATCGGCGCGGGCACCACCGGCACCCTGATGGGGGTGACCGCGTACGCCCGCCGCGCCGGCGCCGCCACCCGGATCGTGGCCGTGGACACCCTGGGCTCGGTCACCTTCGGCGGGGCCCCCGGCCGCCGCTGGATCCCGGGCCTGGGCGCCAGCCGGCGGCCGGAGGTCTTCCAGGACGACGGCTCCTTCGACAAGGTCCTCGTCGAAGAGCGCGACACGGTCCTGATGTGCCGTCACGTCGCCCGCTCCTACGGAGTACTGCTGGGCGGCTCCTCGGGCACCGTACTGGCCGCGATCCGGGCCATGCGCGCCTCGATCCCGGCCGGCAGCACCGTCCTCGCCCTCGCCCCCGACCTCGGGGACCGCTACCTGGACTCCGTCTACGACGACGACTGGGTCACCGCCCGCTTCGGCGCCGCGGCCACCGCGCCCCAGGGCACGGACCCCACCACCACCGCACTGACATGACACACGACGCGACGAAGGGACATCGATGACGGACTTCTCGGTCCTCACCGGCAAGGTCGCCGGCGAGCTGCTGGCCGGGCAGGAACAGGGCGTGATCGAACGGGTGCGCGCCGCCTACCTGGCGCACGACGAGGGCGACAGCGTCAACCCGGACAGCTACTTCCTCCGCTTCCCCGAGAAGCCCGACTCCCGCATCATCGCGCTGCCCGCCTACCTCGGCGGCGAGGTCGGCATGGCGGGCGTCAAGTGGATCTCCAGCTTCCCCGCCAACGTCGCCAAGGGCGAGCCGCGCGCCTCGGCCGTCCTGGTCCTCAACGACTACGACACCGGCCGCCCGGTCGCCCTGCTGGAGGCCGCCGGCATCAGCGCCGTACGCACCGCCGCCTCGGCCGCGCTCGCGGCCGTCACCCTCGGTACCGCCCCGCCCGCCACGGTCGGCGTGGTGGGCGGCGGCGTGATCGCCCGCACGGTCTGCCGGTACCTGTACGCGGCCGGGATCAGGCCGTCGGAGATCCGCTGCCACGACCTCGACCCCGCCTCGGCCGCGGCCCTCACCGGCTACCTGAACGAGCGGTACGCGGTCACCGCGCTGGAGACGGACCTGTCCGCCGCCCTCGACAGCGACCTGGTGCTGTTCGCCACCACCGCCCTGTCCCCGTACGTGCCGGACACCCACCGCTTCCGCCCCGGCCAGCTGGTGCTGAACATCTCGCTGCGCGACCTGGCACCGCGCACCCTGCTCGCCGCCGACAACGTCCTGGACGACGTCGAGCACTGCCTGAAGGCCGACACCTCCCCGCACCTGGCCGAGCAGCTCACCGGCTCCCGGGAGTTCGTCACCGGCACCCTCGCCGGCGTGCTGCGCGGCCGGGTGCGCCCGGACCCGCGGCGGCCCACCGTGTTCTCGCCCTTCGGCCTCGGCGTCCTCGATCTGGCCGTGGGCCACTGGCTGTACGAGCGGGCGCTCGAGGAGGACCGGCTGCTGCGGCTGCCCGACTTCTTCGGGGAGACCCGCCGGTGGTGAACGACGAGGCTGCCGCACCCCGGCGGGGCGCGGCCCCCGGTGCCGACGGCCCGGTGCTGACCGGCCGTCAGCTGACCGCGCTGGTCGTGGCGCGCGCGACCAGCAGCGCGGGGTTCTTCGCGGTACTGCCCTACCTCGGGCTGTGGCTCACCGACGACCGGGGTCTGTCCGGGGCCTCCGCCGGACTCGTCGTGGGCGGCTCGATCCTGGCCAACCGCGCGGGCGGCGTGGTGCTGGTCCCGCTGATCAACCGGCTGGGCCTGAAGGCCTCGGTCGGCGCCGGCTATCTCGGCGCGGTCGCGATGTTCGCCGTGCTCGGCCTCGGCCTGCGGCTGCCCGTGTACGGCTGGCTGGTGCCGGCCGCGCTGGCCGGCCTGTCCCTGGCCATGGCGACCACGGCGATGAAGGCCCAGATCGCCGCCTTCCCGGCGGGTCAGCGGCTGCGCGGCTTCAGCTACCTGAACATGGCCGTCAACGCCGGTTCCGCCGTCGGACCGGTGATCGGCGGTCAGCTGCTGGAGTGGCACGCCGACCGGCTGCCCCTGGCGGCCGCGCTGCTGGACCTGGTCGCGCTGGCCGTCGTGCCCGCGCTGCCCGGCGTCTGGCGCGCCACCGGCCGCACCGGCACGGCCGCCCCGGCCGGCACCGCGGTCCGCCGGCTGCCCGGCCGGCGGTTCGTCGCCTTCACCCTCGTGGTGTGCGGCACCTGGGTGGCGTACGCGCAGGTCTTCGACGTGCTGCCCGCCTACCTGGGGGACGCGGTCGGCGCCCGCGAACTGGGCCTGGTGTTCACCCTGAACGCCGTCCTGGTGGTGGCCCTCCAGGTGCCGGTGTCGGCCCTGTCGCGCCGGCTGCTGGACCGGCCGCGCTCCGGCTTCGGGCTGCTGTGCCTGGGGGCGAACGCGGTCCTCGCCGGCGCGGTGGTGCTGTTCGCCCTCGGCCGCGCGGCCGGACTCGGCCCGATCCTCGCGGCGATGGTCCTGTTCACCCTGTCCGAGCTGGTGTGGAGCCCGCTGTACGACACCCAGGTCGGCGAACGCCGCGGCGAGCTGTCCACCACGGCCGCGTACGCCCTGGCGGGGGTGGCCTGGGGCGCGGCCGAGTCGGCGGGCGCCTGGCTGGGAACGCTGCTGGTCGTCCACCGCTCCGGTCACGGGGTGCCGGCCGGCCCCGCGGCGCTGCCCTACTGGGGCGGCGCCGCACTCGCCCTGCTCACCGGCCTGGCCCTGTCCTGGGGCCACCGGGCCACCCCACGGAAACCGCACGACGGTAGGGAAGGAAGCGTCCATGACGTGGATGTGTCTGCTCGGGCCTAGCCCCGGGGGAGCCCGGGCGATCGCGCTGCACGGCCACCGGCCGGTGGTGCTGGTGCCGCCCGGCACGGCCGTGCCCCCCGAGGTCGCGGCGCACGCCGAACGCGTCGTCTTCAGCCCGATCACCGACCACGCCGCGGCACGGGCCGCCGTGGACCGCCTGGTGGCCGAGCTGGGCCCGCCGCGCCTGGTGGTCTCCTTCACCGAGTTCGCCCAGGAGGTCTGCGCACGCATCGCCACCGGGCTGGGCCTGCCCTCGGTGACCCCGCTGGCGGCGGCCCGCGCCCGCGACAAGGCCGCCATGCGGGCCCTGCTCGCCGGCACCCCGTACGCCTGGCCGTATGCCGCGGGCACCCCGCGGGAGATCGCCGCCGCCGTGCGCGCGGAGCCCGACGGCGTGCGCTGGATCGTCAAACCCCAGGACGGCGCGGGCAGCGCCGGGGTCACGGCCCTCGCGTCGTACGCCGGCCTCGACCGGTGGCTGGCGGACCTCCCCGCCCAGGACGACGGCCGAACCCGTGGATACATCGCCGAACACGCCGCCGACGGCCCCGAGTTCAGCGTGGAGGCGGTCAGCTCCGACGGGACGCACACCCTCCTCGCGATCACGGCGAAGCAGACGACCGGCAGCCCCGGCTTCGTGGAGACCGGACACGTCGTGCCGGCCCCGCTGACCGACGCCGACGCCACGCGGCTGGGGGACGCGGTGCGGTGCGTCCTGGACCGGCTGGACATCCGGTACGGCGCCAGCCACACCGAACTGCGGCTCGACCCGGTGCACGGCCCGGTCGTCATCGAGACCCACACCCGGGTCGGCGGCGACTGCATCCCCGAACTCGTCGAACTCGCCACCGGCCAGGACCAGTACGAGCGCGCGATAGCCGCACTCCTCGGCACCGGCCCCGCGCTCCGGCCGGCCCCGGCCGCACCGGCGGCGGCCATCGGCTTCGTCCTCCCGCCCGGGCCCGGCACGCTCACCACGCTCTCCGTCACCCCCGTCCCGGGCGTCCTGCGCTGGCACTTCGACCGCGCCCCCGGCCAGGAACTGGCCCGGCTGCGCAGCTCCGAGGAGCGCGTCGGCCATGCCATCGCCCTCGGCGGGACACCGGCTCAGGCGGCCGAGACCGTCGCCAAGGCCGTCGCCGGCGTCCACCTCCAGACCGCGCCGACCGCCCACCCGGAATGACGCACGGCAGAAAGGCACCCCCCATGTTCGACGACCTCGACGTCCGCGCCCTGTCCCGCCGCCCCGGCGCCAAATGGAGCCGGGCCGATCCGGACGTCCTCGCGGCCTGGATCGCGGAGATGGACTTCCCGCCGGCCCCGGCCGTGCGCGAGGCCCTGCTGCGGTGCGTGGAGAACGACCTCGGCTACCCCTCCTGGGACGGACGGCCGGCGGAGAATCCGCTGCGGACCGCCTTCGCCGAGCGCATGCGCACGCACCACGGCTGGGCGCCCGACCCCGCCCACGTACGGGAGTTCACCGACATCAACCAGGGCCTGCAGGCCGTGCTGAACGTCGCCACCCGGCCGGGCGACGGCGTCGTGGTGCACACGCCGACCTATCCGCCGTTCCTGGAGACCATCGCGAGCATGGGCCGGCGCCTGCACGCGGTGCCCTACGTCCCGGACGGGGACGGCTGGGCCTTCGACGCCGACCGGCTGGACCGGGAGCTGCGCGAGGGCACCTCGCGGGTGCTGCTGCTGGTCAACCCGCACAACCCGACGGGGCGGGTGCTCCGGCGCGAGGAGCTGCGGGCGCTGGCCCGGCTCGCGCTGCGCCACGACCTGCTGGTGATCGCCGACGAGGTCCACGCCGATCTGGTGCACGCCCCGCACCGGCACATCCCGTTCGCCTCCCTCGCGGACGAGGTGGCCGCCCGCACGGTGACCCTGACCTCGGCCACGAAGGCGTTCAACGTGCCGGGCGTGCGCTGCGCCGTCGCCCATGTCGGCGCGGCCGAGGTGCGCGCGGCGCTGGCCGACCCCACCCATCTGTACGGCGAGCCGAACACCTTCGGTGTCGCCGCCACCCTGGCCGCCTGGCGGCGGGCGGAGGACTGGCTCGCCGGACTGCGGCCGGTCCTGGCCCGCAACGCCGCGCTGGTGCGCGACGGGCTCCCGGCCGGCGTGGGCTACCGGATGCCCGAGGCCACGTTCCTCGCCTGGCTGGACTTCCGCGAGCCGGCGCCGGACCCCGACCCGCACACGTTCCTGAAGGACAAGGCCCGCGTCCTGCTCAACGACGGACGCGCCTTCGGACCGGGCGGCGAGGGCTTCGTACGCCTCAACTTCGCCACCTCCCGGGACATCCTGGAGGACATCCTGCGCCGCATCCGGGAGTCCCTGGCCTGAGACGCCCGGATCCCGGGACGCACGAAGGCGGCGGGGCGGAACAGACGGGGCCCCCCGCCGCCGCGGAGTGGGGACAACGGTGAGCATGAAACAGCGCAGCCGTAGGTCGTTGCTGCCGACAAACCAATCGGGGAAAGCCACCGCGGCTCCGGCTCTCATGGGACTGCG
>NZ_JBVJOT010000115.1:0-10961 GCF_055583025.1 Streptomyces sp. NPDC104831 | reverse complement strand
GGAACGACGCGACGACATCCACGAAGCCTTCCTCGGCCTCGCCACCTGCCTCATCACCTACCGCCACGTCCAACGCCTTTGTTAGGACCTCTTAGGCACCGGTCAGGCCGCGAAGGCGACGTAAGTACCGAGGGTGAGGCCGGAGAAGGTGATGAGCTGGCGGGGCTTGAGGCACGTGAAGGCGGCGTGCATGCCGATGCCGGCTAGGACCGCGTACGGCACCGTCTGCGGGATGAGGAGGGCGATGGGCAGCGCGATCTCGGCTGCGATGACGGTGGCCGCGATGAGGCGCCACAGGCGAACGTCTCGGTCGGTGAGGTTGCCCATCTGGCGCAGGACAAGGCCCGGGATGGCATGCTCGCGTTGATAGGGCAGTTGGTCCTTGACCTGGGCGTAGACGTGAACCCACTGGGCGAGGTACAGGCCGGTGCGGAACTGGCGGGAGCGGATCTTCTGCCAGGCGGTGTTCCAGTAGATGTCCGTGGTGATCAGCACGAGGAGGCACTGGGCCCAGGTGTTGGCCGTGCTGGGAATGTGGTCGATGTGCAGTCCGCTGCCGAGGTCGCCGGCGGCCAGTAGGCAGGCGCCGGTCAGCAGGGTGTAGTGAATCGAGTTGGGGCTCTTCAGGTAGAGGAGTTCCATGGCGGCTCCGGCCAGGACCAGCAGGAGGCAGAGCCTCGGTACCAGGCCGGCGGCCAGAGTGAGGGCGGCGATGGTGCGGATGAGGAGCGCCGGCCGGTAGGCACTGGCGAGCAGACGGGCTCGCGCGAAGCCGTATCGCCGCTGTGCCAGGTGCAGACTGAGCGAGCCGGGTACGAACCGGTCCCAGCCACTCTGGCCGATGGAGAGGCCGAAGCGCAGGGCGAGGACCGTGCCGAAGATGATGCGGAAGTACTGGAGCCGTCCGGGGTCGGTGGGCTGCTGGAAGCCAGAGGCGACGGCGTCAAAGAACCACACGGCTGTCCCTCACTTCGATGGACTGCTCGCCCCGCTCGGACAGGACACGGCCGTGCCCGTCGATCCGGTCGTACTGACCACTGCGGCGAAGGTGATTGATGATCGTCAGGAGCTGGGGCGGTCCGAGCACGAAGGAGCCCGGGGTCAGGAAGCTGTAGGGGTTCACCGGCTCGGTGCGGCCGTCCTTGGTGCCGGTCAGCGTGATGATGGTGAAGGTGGCGCGGCAGAACATCTTCCAGCGCAGCCAGCGGCCGGGCAGGCGGGTGAAACCGGTGATCATCCATACCACCAAGGCGGCGGTGAGGGCGATCTGGACAGTGGACAGCACGGACACGTGCATGGACGCCTCCGGGGTGGGAGGGTGACGGGGTTGGTGGGCGGGCCCGGGAGCGGGGCCGCCCGGGTCAGCGCTCGGGCTTGGGCGGCCGCTGCATCAGTGCGGTCACGGCCTGGTCGAGGGTGACCTTTCCGTTCAGCAGGGCGGAAATCGCCTCGGTGATCGGCATCTCCACGTTGTGGGCCCGGGCCAGGGCGAGGATGACCTTCGCGGACTTGACGCCTTCGGTGGTCTGCTTGGTGGCGGCTGTCGCCTGTGCGACGCTCAGGCCGCGGCCGAGGTGGGTGCCGAAGGTGCGGTTGCGGGAGAGCGGGGAGGAGCAGGTGGCCACCAGGTCGCCTACGCCGGCCAGACCGGCGAGGGTTGCCGGGCGGGCGCCCATGGCCACCGCCAGACGGGTGGCCTCGGCCAGTCCGCGGGTCATGAGCATGGCCGCGACGGTGTCGCCCAGGCCCATGCCCGAGGCGATGCCGACCGCCAGAGCGATGACGTTTTTCACCGCGCCGCCGAGTTCGCAGCCGATCACGTCGGTGCTGGTGTAGGGCCTGAAGTAGGACGTGTGGCAGGCTGTTTGGAAGCAGCGTGCGGTTGCTTCGTCGGGGCAGGCGATCGTGGCGGCGGCTGGCTGTCCGGCCATGATCTCCGCCGCGAGGTTCGGGCCCGACAGCACTGCGACCCGGTCCGCGTGCATGCCGGTCACCTCGGTGATGACCTGGCTGGCGCGCAGGTTGCTGTCCGCTTCGATGCCCTTCATCAGCGACACGATCACGGTGGTGGGCCCGATGTGCGGCGCCCATGCGGCGAGAGCGGTCCGCAGGGACTGCGCGGGGATGGACAGGACGAGGAAATCCGCGCCGTCCAGGGCGGCGGCTGGATCAGTCGTCGCTGTGACGAGGGCAGGCAGCTCGGCGTCCGGGAAGTAGCCCGGGTTGCGGTGGCTGGTGTTGATCGCGTGGGCGATCTCGCTGCGGCGAGCGTGCACGACGACGCTGGTACCGGCGTCGGCCATGATCTTGGCGATGGCAGTGCCCCAGGACCCGGCCGACAGCACCGCCGCACGGGCACAGCGGTACGGCGTCATCGCGGGGTCCTCTCGTCGGATGGGGGCCTGTCGCCACGCCAGCTGACGGGCGAGGGCATCGTATCGGCCGTGCTGGACACCGCGTGAGCATCTGCCTGCCGCCGCAGCGTCAGCAGGACGGCTCGCCTTCCGCGGACCTTGGGGAGCATCCGGTGTGCCTCGCGGAGCATGTTCTCGGCCGGGGCCTCGCCCAGCTCGCGCCGCAGGTGGTCTGCGTGGGCGATCCACAGCTGGTAGAGCCGCTCCCACATCGCGGGTTCACCGGGCCGCTCGTCCAGGTGCTCTTGCGTCAGGCCGGCGGCGGCGACCTGCTCGTGCCACGCCGGTTGTGCGCCGCGCCGCAGCGAGCGGGTGACGACCAGACGGCCGCCCGGGGCCAGGACGCGGGCGAGTTCACGCAGAGCGGCCCCTCGGTCGGCGGCTCCGCCGAGGGCGTCCACGCACACGATGCCGTGGGCGCAGCCGTCGGGCAGGCCGGTGTTCTCCAGCTCCCCGACGTGGAAGACGGCACGGTCGGCGGCGGGCCCGAGGAAGTGGGCGCGGCGGGAGGTGGCCTGGGCGGTAGCGACGGGTGAGAGGTCGAAGGCGGCCAGGCGGACGGCGAGGGCGCGGGCTAGCCACAGGCCGATGCCTCCGGTGCCGCAGCCGGCGTCAACGAGGAGCTGGCCGGGCCGCATGCACAGGCGCGCGGTCATCAGCCCCAGCAAAGGCCAGTCGCAGGAGCTGGACGCGGCGACTTCGACCGGGTAGTTCTCTCCCATCGCCCTCGCATACAGGCGCGCGACGAGATCGGTGCGGGCACGGGCGGCGTGGAAGTCGTCGTACTGGACAGAGCGCTGCCCGCCGGGCGGAGTCGCCGAGGTGACGGAGTTCACCGGGACATCGACCTCCTGATCCGTGAGCGGGTGCCGGGGCAGACGACTTTCACGGCGTGGACGGGTCCGGTCCGGTCGGACAGGTCCAGGGCCACCGGCTCGTATCCGGTGACATGTGCGATCCGCCGCGCCGCGTCAGCGCGCTGGTCGGCGAGGCCACCGCAGGCCCCGGTGAAGTGGCCGCTCGCCTCGGGCCAGGGCGTGAGCCCCGTCGCTGCTGCCGGCCGGAAGAGCGGAATGCCGGAGCTGTCCGGATGGCTGGGGAGATCGTCACGGGTCCCGGCGATCGCGGTCAGCCGGGACTGGGCTGCCTCGGTCAGCGCCCGGGTCAGCGCGATCGCCGGGTCACTGTGGCAGCCGCCGCCGGCGAAGACCACCGGGAAGTCCTCCGACCACAGGTAGGCCACGCACACCGGCAGCCCGTACGGGCCGTCCACCAGCGCGATCTCCAGCTCCATCCCCGCCGCCACAAGCCGGCCGATCACCTCCCGGCCGTGCGGGTCCTGAACCGTCCCAGGCGCGATCAAGGTGCGCTGCCGGCCGCTGGAATGCCCGTCCTGGTACAGCACGTCCCGCTCCACCACCTCGAACAGGGCGTGCAGCAGGGCCTCGTCACGGGTGTTGCCGCATGCAAGACCGGTGCTGGTCGCACGCAGCAGATCCGGGTCCCACTCCGAGCGCTGCGGCCGGCAGCGGACGAGATCGGCCGGCAGCAGTACCTTCTCGCCGCTCACCAGGCCGGTGCCGTAAGTCCACTCCCACACCATGGCGGCCAGCACGCGCCCGGCGCACGGGACGGTCAACGGCAGCTCGCTGACGGGACAGTCCGGGGCGACTGCGGCGGCCGGGCCGCGGGCCGCGACGGGCAGCGGCTGCTCAAGGTGCCACAGCTCGATCGCCTCCATGACCGCGGACAGTTTCGCCAGTAGGCCGGTTGCGCCCTTGCCCTGTGACGCGCTCAAGGTCAGCGAGGCGGGCCTGATCGCCGTCCAGACCGGCAGCCCGACGCAGTCCAGACCGGTCAGGTCGGCGACCCGGGTGATACCGAACTCCGGCAGGTGTTGCGACACCGCCTCCCACGTCTGCTCGGGTGACCGGGTGCGCACCGTGCCCGGCAGCACCACCATGTCGTCAGCGCCCATGACGGGTCACCTCCGTCCGCTCGGCCGTCTCCTCCAGGAACCCGGGCACAAGCCGCTTGGCCGCCTCGACGGCGCGCGCCTCGCAGACCAGCCCGCGCGCGGACGCCTCCGCGTCGAGGCCCTGCTCGGCACAGCGCCAGATCCGGAGCAGCAGCCGGCGGGTGAGATCGTCGCTTACCGCGGCGACCGAGAACCCTGCCGCCGTGTGGTGGGCCCGTGTGAGGGCGTCGGCGTACCGGGCGACTGCCTGGCGATCCTGCTTGCTCTCGCCTGCCAGCAACAGGGACACACTCGCCTCGTCCCTCAGATCGACCAGCGGGTGGAACACCCGGTCGGCGGGCAGCAGCCGGCTGGTGGTCTCGGCCAGCCGCACCTCCAACGGCCGGCCCGGTCCGTCG
Source organism: Streptomyces sp. NPDC104831 (assembly GCF_055583025.1). Lineage (NCBI taxonomy): Bacteria > Bacillati > Actinomycetota > Actinomycetes > Kitasatosporales > Streptomycetaceae > Streptomyces > Streptomyces sp. NPDC104831. Next base: position 6,171 of record NZ_JBVJOT010000115.1, on the reverse strand, counting down.
GCCGGGTTCAGCGAGCGGTGTTCGAGGTAAGCCGTCCACCTCTGGCTGTACGCCGGGTCGAACACCTGCTGATAGACGAGCCGGTCCTCGGTGGACAGATCCAGCCCGTCCACGCACCTCCGGGAGAAGGCGTTGGACCAGCGATGGAAGTACGTCGTCGCCCACGCCGAAGGCGAGGGCCGGGTGACTCCGAGCGACGACCCCCACCCGTTCACCGCGGTACGCACGGCCGCAAGGGCGTCGGCGCGCTTGAGGTCACCGAAGTGCCGGTCCCGCAACCGCTGCTCGGCCAGCCATCGTGCGAACGCCGTCTCGCCCTGGCGACGGCAGACGGCTCGCACCGCCGCTGTAGTGCGCTGCGGGTAGAAGACCGCGCGTAACTCCTCCAGCAGCGCGGCAGCTCGCGCACCGTCCAGGACACCGGCCAGGACACCCAGCGACAGAACATGCCGCAGATTGACGACCGGCCAGGTCAGCGCATCGAACTCGCCATCGGGGGCCTGTCCGACCGCCACCTCGTCGTCGCCGTCGATCTCGCCACGGACGTAGCCGGCGTAGATGTTGCCGATCCCGTGCATCCCGAACTCGCGGAGTTCGGCCGCCCGCAGCGCGCCGATACTCGCCGCCCCGATCACCCGAACGCCCCGTCCCATCGCGGCCAGGATCTCCTTGTGCCGCAACGCCGGCGCTTGGTGATACACGCCATCGATGATCACCACCGTGTCGCCATCGCGGATCACGGCGTCGAACAGGTCCCCGTGCCGCACCGGCGGCCACACCCGCACGCCTGGTCCGGCAAGGCGCGGTTCGGACCGCGGCAGCGTCGGTCCGACGAACACGTGAATCACTCCAACCCTCCAGACAAGGTGAACCGCGAGAGGGCGCCCCTCCCAGGCCCCATGGGGACCATAGAAGGAGGGAGGAGCGCCCAGCTCAGAGCACGTGAGCAGAGGTGATCTACTCCTCGTCGAAGACGTCGTAGGCAACCACCGGCGCCTCGGTGATCTCCTCGCGCTCGTCGGCCGGCAGCGGGTTACTGACGGCCGCGGCAGCGGACTTGGACTGCTCCATGTGCGTCTCCTTCATCCATCTCGAATGTCGTGACGGCGCGGGCGGCAACCCGCCCGTACCGGTGGTGCGCGGGCTCCGCTGCTTCTACGGGGCCCGCCTGCCCGCCCCTGGCAGGGGCGGGAAGCCTGTTGAACGGCATGCGCTCGGCGCCTTGGACGTGGCGAGTACGGTCGGCACGGAAGCGCAGCATCACGGCGTTCGGCCTGCTCTTGTGTGCGCGCACCGAGTGCCTCTCTCGATGTCGTAGAGGGTGGGCCGGCGCGGTGCCCCACACGTGGCACAGACGGAGGGCCAGGGGACCGTCTTGCGCCCCGGATAGGGCCCGCCCGGTATGAAGCCAGCGGCCCGGGCTGCCTGCTCCGCAGCGGTGGCTTCTGCGGCTTTCCGCTTCTGCTTCTCCGCTTCGTCCTCCGCCCTCCAGTCCGTGTGCGGCACAGGTTGCTCGGCGGGCGGCGCAGGGAGTGCCTCGCTCGCCGGAGTGAACCCCCCGAAGAGGTAGCCGAGGCTGTACCACCGCTTCTCGATTTGCGTGGTCATGGGCGTTCGCTCTCCTTCACCGTTCGCGTGCGAATTCGGTGAAGGGCGGGATCGGCCTGGTCGTGCGGCCCCGACGACGGCACCATCCGCTTGGTGATGACGGCCGCGCGAGCGGCCGAGAGAGCCGACCAGTGCCGCCAGTCGGGCACCTTGCTGATGGGGTCCGGCCGCCAGAGGTCGAGAGGGACGATGCCCGGCGCCAGCAGTTCCCAGTTCTCCCCCGGGCGGATCAGGTCTGTGATCTCCTGCACCGATCGCGCCTCGTATCGGATGCCGGCCAAGGCGTAGATCCCAGCCAGGGCCTCCATCTCCTGCTCCACCCACTCGGTCGTGGCGTGGGTGACGGAGATCGCGCTGCCCGGCGGCAGCCACTCGCGCAGCCGCGTCAGCAAGCGGTCCGCAGCGGTCTTCTCCACCCACGGCAGCAGGTTGTGCGCGAGGGCGGCGATCGGCTTCTGACGGTCCAGACCGATGATTGCAGGATGCGCGAGCAGCCTGCCGATCTGCCCGACGTCCCCCTTGACGACCTCGGTGCTCTCGTCCTCGCCCAACACCATGCGGGCGTGCCCGCACACCACCGGATCACTGTCGACGTAGACCACCCGGGGCCGGGGCCCGTCAGCGGGAAGGTGCGCGGCCTCGTGCACGGGAGCCCCTGCGACGTACCGGCGCGGCCCCCGCCCGTTGCCCCCCTGGTCCATACGGGGGGCAGCCCACAACCCAGGTCGATGAACTGGCTGATGCCCAGCACACAGCGGAGGACGCGGACGACGCGTTCACGGAACCAGCCGTTGACCCTCACCATCAACGGCAGCCACGGCGCTACCTCCAGCAGCCGCTCCGCCAACTCCCGGTCGACCTCGTAGGTGTCCGTGTCACCGAGCAGGTGGTTCTCGACGCGAGTGACGGACGCCTGCACCAGCACCGACCGGGTCGGATTCTCGGTCATGCCTTGTCTCCTGCCTGCGCCTGGATCTTGGCGATGACGGCCGCGTAGGACTGGATGCGCGTCCAGTCGACCACCGCGGCCGTACCGGTGACTCCCCACTGGCTGGTCGGTACGATGCCGGGCGCCAGCAGCTCCCACTGGGCCTGAGGGGCGAGCAGGTCGGTGATCTCCCGGAACGTCCGCGGCTGGTAGTGCATGCCGGCCGCCGCGTACCGGCCGGCGAGTTCCTGCATCACCTCCGGCATCCGGTCGTTCGTGACGTGCGAGATGGAGATGGCGCTGCCCGGCGGCGACCACCCGCGCAGCGCGGCCATCACCCGGTGGGCGGCCTCGTCGTCCCACCACGCCAGCAGGTCGTGCAGCAGGAAGGCGATCGGCGCTCCCCGCATGCACGCGATGTCGGAATGCGCGAGGAGTTGGTCGATGTCCCGGACGTCCGCCCTGACCGCCGCCGTGCCCGAGCACGTGTCCAGCCTGCCCTTGGCGTGCGCATGCACCATTCGATCGTTGTCGACGTAGACGACCCGGGGAGCGCCGTGGACGCGGCGCGCGACCTCGTACACGGTCTGCGGCGCGAGTTTGTGCATCCCACGCTGGCGTGCGGGGGGCAGTCCGCATCCCAGGTCTACGAATTGGGTGATGTCCAGGCTGCGTGCGATGAACTCGACGGCGCGCGGCCGGTACCAGCTGTCGGTCCGGACCGCCTGCGGCCACCACGGTGCTGTCATCGAGAGGTTCCTGGCCAGCTGGAGGTCGTCCGGATAGTGGTCTACGCCTTCCTCCAGGACGTTGTAGACCCGTGCGACGCTGGGACCCGTCATCCCCAGAGGCTCCTGATCGGTGGCCGGCTGGTCGCTCGTCACGCCTTGCTCCTGATCATGCGGGGGGGGGGGGTGGTCATTCGGTGTCCGGCTCGACCGCGGCCCGGCGCCACAGCGTGTCGCGGACCTGGCTGATGAGGTCTCGGCTGTCCTCGCGGGAAAGGCTCGCCTGGTGCAGCGTGTCCAGCCAGCCGCGCAGGAGGGGCGGGTAGCCGTCACCGGAGCGGTACTCGATGCCCACAGGCTGTTCGGTCACGTAGAGGCGGTGCCCGTGGACGATCGCCTCGGTGACCGAGGATTCGAGCGGGGGGATTCTGTGGCGGGACGACACAACCATGATCTGGGCCCGCTCGCCGTCTACCAGATCAACGAGGTGCTGGAGCTGGCAGGCCATTACACGGAGCCCGCCGATGGACCGGTGGAGCACCGTCTCGGCCAGCAGGAGGGTGAACCTCCCGCTGGTGAAGGGGCGAGGGGTCTCCTGGCCGAGCGGCGCCGGCCTGGCGTCGCTCTTCGGGGTGCCGGGCGGCTTGAGGGCCTGGTGGTATCCGGGGGTCCGGTACGGGCGGGGGATCAGGTACGAGGTGTAGGACCGCAGACTCGTCGCGCTGCGCTGGACCGCCGCCAGTCGGTCGTACGCCCCGGGGCTGTGGTCGAATACCCGGAACCTGCCCGGGTCGCGGGGATCGGCCAGAAGTCGCTGGACCGCCTCGGTCTCCGCCTTCTCGGTGACCCGGTACAAGCGCATCAGGTCACGCACCTGGCCAGGTGGCACAGGCCGGGCTGCCCGTTCGATCTGGCTGACCACGGCCAGGTTCATTCTCAGATCGTTGGCGATGCTCGTGGCCGTGCGGTTGGCGTCCAGGCGCAGGGCGCGCAGGTAGGCGCCGACGACGATGTCCCCCGGTGGCGGGGTGACCAGCGGTGCCGGGATGGTGGGAAGCGACAGGGACGGGCCCGACGTGGTGAGCGGCCGGGCGGGGGACTGGCCGCCGGTCGGTGGGGCAGGCTGCTGGGCGTACGGGGCCGGCGCAGGGCGGGACGTGCCCAGGCTGTTCGCGGTCATGCCGTCGCCTGCTGTGTCGCGGCGAGGGCGTTCACGAGAGCCTCGGTCTGGTCGGGTGAGAGCGGGCTTAACGCCAGCAGCTCGTCGGCGCAGTGGCTGCAAAAGTCGCCGCGGGAGGGGTAGGCGTCTACCTCGATCCTGTCCCCGCCGAGCTTGGCCGTGAGCAGCTTGGAAAGGCGATCGGCGAACGGATGCAGCTTCGAGTCGTCCAGGATCAGCTTCTCGTCCGGCTCGCCGAGCGCAACGAGGACCTTCCGCGAGTCCTCTCCGTTGAGATACACCCCCCGCACTGTGTCGCCCCACGGCTCGACGCGGTCCGGGGCGGAGAAATCGAGCCGCTCCATGAGCGTGACCAACTGCACCGCGTGCTTCAGGGCAGCCGGGAACCGCTGGGTCACGGTGTCGACCAGCCGGTGGACGTCCTGCTCGGTGTGGAAGGTCACGAGCACGCCCCGACCGTCAGCAGGGTTGCGCTCGACGTGCACTCCGACGCCGACGGCTTCCAGGGCCTCGGCGGTGATCTGGACGGCATTGCCGGCGTTAGCGTCGACGTCGGGGACGGCCAGCAGGGGACCCAGGTAGGACAGCACCTGAAGTCGGCCAGTGGAGGCGATGATTTTGTGCTGGCCGTCCACGTACAACAGGGCCTCGCCGAGCCGCCGGGCCGCGTCACCGAACTCGGGGACCCTGACGTATTCGGACGGAGCTGACGAGCTGGTCATAAGGCTTTCCGTTCGTGAGGCTGCCACGAGGTCGGACAGGGCGGAACCTGCCACCACGAGCAACATGAAGGCGATCAGGACGATGAGACCGGCCTCATTCACCAGGCCGTCCCCTCGCGGTGACGGGCCGGACGATGGTCAGTGCCTTTCCCGGCCGGGATCTCCTTGCCTGTTCCTCGCCGACCTGCCCGACAGCGCGAAGCAGGGCCTGGACGAGCCGGCCGATGTTCTGTGCCCGCTTCCTGACCGCGTCATCGGAACCGGTCGGAAGTGGCAGTCCGAGCCGCCGGTGGGCCTCCCCGAGCGTTGCCTGCGCGGCACCGTAGGCAGGCGAGTCCTCGGGAATGTTCCGGTACTGAGCGTCCAAGTCCTCGGTGAGAACCTGGCCGTACGCGGTGAGCTGCTCCAGGAGAGCCGAGGCGACTTCGGTCGGCGGGAGGTCGGGACCGTCCAGCTTCCAGCCCAGCACCGTTTCGACGGCCTCCAGGAACTGGACTTTGTCGGGCATGCCCGGGGGTAGGTACGTCACGCCCTCACCTGTTCCGTTCGCGTCGGCGCGATACCGGACGGGTTCGAGTTGGGGTGCCGGAAGATGCGGCACTGCCAGCCGCGGGCCACGGCCTGCCACCGTGTACGCGCGTTCAGAAGACGCATGATCACTCGGAGGCGGTCAATCACCCCGTCCTCCGACAGGCCGAGCCGCTCCCCGATCTGCTGGTTGGTGTGCCCCTCCGCCACCAGCCGCAGAATGTGCACCAAGGCCTCGTCCAGGCGCACGTGCTCACAAGGCCCCAGAGTGATCAGCCGGTCGCGGACCACTGTGTCGATCAGCGGAGCGTACTTCGGTACCTGGATCCCCAACTGCCCGCACGCCCGCCGGACGTCACGATCGAGCGTCGTGGTCGAGATACTTAGGGGTCCTAACAGAAGTTGTTGATCAAGTGACTATCGGCTTGTCTGCTCGTTGGTCGGGTCGTGGGGAAGCGTCAGTCGCGGCCGTGGATC
>NZ_JBVJOT010000114.1:0-11024 GCF_055583025.1 Streptomyces sp. NPDC104831 | reverse complement strand
CGATCCACGGCCGCGACTGACGCTTCCCCACGACCCGACCAACGAGCAGACAAGCCGATAGTCACTTGATCAACAACTTCTGTTAGGACCCCTAAGGGCAAGTGCGGTGCGCACTCACCAGTCGGTGATGTCCACCACGTACCGGCAATGGGGGTCGATCGCGTCCTTCGAGATCCGGTACTCCTCATCGAGCAGGGACGGCAGAGCCGCCAGCACAGCGGTCAGCGCACCGCCCGGGCGCACGTCGGCGGCGATCACTCCGGGCACCTCGTCGCTGTCCATGTACAGGCGCAGCAGGCCCCCCTCGCGGAACAGGAAGCCGCGCAGCCGCGCCCCGTGCCGGTCCTCGGCCGGATCCGTCGGGCGGGCCAGGCAGCGCAGGAGTGTGGCGGACCAGTCGTCCGTGGTGAACGGGGCTTCCGTCACCTCCGCCGGGTCGACCAGGTAGAGGTCCATGCCCATGACCGAAGTGACCCGGCTGCGGGGGTAGATGTGAGTGCCGGTATGCACGGCCCGCAGCAGTGCGACGACGTCGTGCGGCGTGCGCAGATCCTCGCCGTCTCTGAGGGGGATCTCGTAGGCGGTCAGCCGTTCCGGCCTGGTCTCGCCCCGGTCACCCAGCACTCCCCGGACGGCCGGCGCCTGCGACGGGGCGGGCAGGACTCCGCGCACGTGCTGGTCCTCCAGGAGGGGGGCGTAGACGTGGTCCGACAGGAGAGCGGCTACTTCGACTTGGAGGTCTGCGATCTCACGCTCGTCTTCGTCCATCAAATTACCCATTCACCCAGTTCGGGCACTTCTGCATGCCGTGGCAGTACGCGGTGATCACGCCGATCACCTGCCTTGCTCCGGCGTCGTAGCGCCTGTCGTCCGTCCTGCGAGCGTAGCGGGCCTTGACGATGATTTTGACGCGGCCGTGAGCCCGGTCCGAGGCCCATCCCCAGTACTGGAGGTTGTGCCCGTCCACCTTGTCAACCTTGTCCCGGAGCGGAATGTTGATGAGCGCGCACTTCTTGATGTTGTGCTTGCCGGAGAAATGGTTCCAGGCCAGCACGCCGTTACCCAGACGGGTGGGGATCCGGCGGCCGTCCGGGTCGGTTGCCTCACACTTGATGCGCTTGTTCCAGTAGGGGCCCGCGTGCGCCGGTGTTGCGGCACCGGCGAGAAAGAGCGCCGCTACAACGACAGGTGATGTGAATGCCGTGAGCTTCCTCATGCCACGACCATGGCGTTGCCCAACGGAACGCGTGCTTCATCCTCTTCGACAATCACTCAATCCGGGCCGCATCGCACATCAGTCCACCTCCGGCGGCGGACTCCGTGCCCGGGGGCGCCAGAGGCGAAGGGCACCCCCCAGCGGTACGCTCCAGCTGGCTGGATGGCCTTCGACGCCGATCTCCACGCGGCCTCTCAGCGCTGACGACCCGCCTCGCGCGCCGCCGACGACACCATCACGGTCGGCAAGGTCCTCGGCATGCTCACCTGCCAGCACGCCGCCGCCCGCAAGCCCTCCGCCGCCCTGCGCTATGTCGAAGCCGCCGTCGACCACACCGCCCACAGCAGCTCGCGCCTGGGCCGCATGGCCACCACACGCGCCGCCTATGGTGACATTGACACCTTCCACGACGCGACCTCCCCTCCCTCTACTCCGTCACCGCCGAAGAGGCCGCCAACGAGACCGGCCACGCACTCGCCGAACTCGCCGCCACCAACCACGCCGAAGTCAGCGCCTGCTCACCGAAGGAACTACCCTCATTGGACGGAAACGGCGTGAAGGTTCGTAGATGACGTGTTGGCAACCTGGTGGGGCCAACCGAGTGCGGCACTCGTAGCGGTTCCCAGGAAAGTCCCACCGAGATCAACAGGCAGCACCGCGGCTTCGATGCCTCGGGATTCGCCGGAGCGATCACACGGGCCCCGTAACGTATGCGATTCGCTTCGTTGCGGCGGCGATGCACGTCTCCGTCCACACGTCGTCCAGATGCGGTGGGATAAGGCCAGCCTCCTCTTCTGGGTGGCAGAAGCGGTACCCGCTCAGTTCGCTCTCCTGCAAGGTGATGGCCTCTTGGTCCTTCCGGCTGAGGATGCCGCCACGGAAGATGTACAGGATCTGTGCTCCCTTGCCGGGGACTGTGATCCAGGCGTGGGCCAGCAGTCGGCCGATGGGCGGGGTGATGCCCAGTTCTTCGCGGACCTCGCGGACGGCTGCGTCGTATGGAGTCTCGCCGCGCTCGATGTCGACTCTTCCGCCGGGCAGGTTCCAGTAGTCCTTGTAGGTCGGTTTGACGATGAGGACCTCGCTGTCCTCGTTGCAGAACATGGCGGCGGCTGAAGCGGTCAGGTTCATGGTGTGCTCTTTACGCTGCGGGGACGGGGGCTGGAGGCCGAGCGTCCAGTACGGGGTGGATGTGAGGGCCGGCGTGGCGGTATACGCGGGCGACACGCTGGAGCCAGGGCACTTCGGAGGCGAAGTCATCACTGGCCGTGTGGTAGGCGACGGGCGCTCCGGCGGGGGCGTCGGCGGTGGCGAGCGCCGCCCTGAGCCAGTACGCCTCGGCTGCGGCGTCGGCGTCCTCGCCGGTGTGGCCTTGGGCTTCGGCGAGCCGTCGGGCGCGATGGAAGAGGTCTGCCGGGGCGCGGCGACGCAGCTCGTGGGTGGCGTCGCGGATCTCGGTGACGTAGCGGCCGAGTCGGATCTGCGGGGTGGTGTCGTGGGAGAAGATGTCCCGCAGCATGTTGATGACGGTGGCGGCGCGGCGCCCGCCGAGGACCATGCTGGGCTGATGCAAGGCGATGCCGTCGACGGCCAGGACCAGGTCGCGCCACAGGTTGTGCAGTGCGACGAGTGCCTTGGTGGCGCGCCACCTGGCGGCGAGCGCGTGAGTGGCCGGCGTGATGGAGCCGAGCATCCACAGCAGGAATCCGGCGTACAGGAAGGCGTCGGTGATGTGTTCCTGCAGGGAGCCGGCCCTCGCAAGGGCCGGGTGGACGGTGATGGCGACGACGTAGACGGTGCGCAGGACGGCGTACAGAACCAGCAGTGTCATGCCGAGGGCCATCATGGTCAGGCCGGTTCGCAGGCTCTTGCGGGCGGCGAGGCGCGCGGCGCGTCCCCACTGGTAGGCGCAGACGGCGGCGGCGGCGCCTGTGTAGATGTAGAACAGGCCGAGGTAGAGGATCAGGCCGGGTTCGCCGACGTGCCGTCCTACGAAGTGCGGGCTGTCGGCGAAGGTTTTCGAGCGGTCCAGGGCCAGGAAGAACACGGCGGCGAGACAGAGCACGGTCGCCAGCGAGGCACGAGCCGCTGCACGGTGGACCAGTGAGGTGATCTTGATGTGGCGCGCGTTGGCGTCCTCGTCGTGGTACACGTCGCTGACGTAGGTCAGCAGTTCGCAGATGCCGACGATCGCCAGGGCGTGCTTGAGGAGGGTGGGCAGGTCGTTGACGCCGAGGTGGTTGACGACGAAGCGACCGCTGTCGGTGCGCAGCCACCAGGCGGCGGCGAAACATGCGAAGGCACCCGACAGGGAGCGGTCCCGGTGCCGGCCACGGAGAGCGGCGGGGAAGCGGACGGCTGCCTGCAGCAGCAGGAGCCCGGTGATCAACGAGACAAACGCTTCAGAGAAGGACACGGTTCTTTTCGGTGGTTGAGCGGCGGGGACGGGGAGCGAAGTTCAGCCTGGACAGGTCCTCATCGAGATGCCTGAGGGTGGCGTCTTCGATGTAGTCGACGTCATAGGCTTCGTGGTGCAGCAAATCGGCGAGCATCTCGGCGCGACGCTCAACGACGGAGTCGTAGCGGTGCCGGGTCATGATCCGGCCGCGTTGGGTCAGCCTCTGCAGGAGATCGGGCGGGAAGTCCGGCAGGAGGCCGGCGAGCTGCTCGAAGCTGGCCTCCGTTGTGTCGTCGCACCACAGGTGGGCCAACTCGTGAAGGATGATCCTTTGCCGGTGGAAGGCGGTCGTGCCCCCGACGTACATGATCAAGTCGACCGGCACGTCTTCGAGCTGGAGCCACAGACCACAGACATCGGTACCGGCCAGCAGGTAGTCAGGGATGGCTACGAGTTTGATTCGCCGGCCGCGTTCGGCCTCGATCCCGGCGATCAGGCCGTCCAGCGTGAAGGGCCGCGGCACGGGCATCTGCGCGAGCAGCGCCCGACATTCGTAACGTAGCGTGCGCCGGCTGAGTGGGCGGTTGCCCGAACCGGCGTGGCCGGCGGCAGCTGGAGCCCGACCGCGCTCCGGCGACTTCGTCCACCACATCGTGCGTCATAGTCTCCTTGCCCCCCGTTGCACTACCCATGGCTTTGTCGAACGCGGTTCAACGCCTCTCAGGCAGGGTCAGCGTCCATCAGGAGGCCGCCGCCGGCCGCCGTTGCGACGCACGTGGCGTAGGAGGCAGCTGCAGCTGCGGCCTCGTTCGTGCCGGTGAGGATGTGCTCGGGGCCGGTGGCCTCGGAGTGCTTCGCGCGCAGGTCCGGTCCTACCGGGCGATGTCCGGTGCGGCACGTGAAGTCGAGCCTGTGCCCCACGCCAGTGGACACGAGCACCGTGGGGCGACCGATCCCACGGATTCCGCAAGCGATCGGTGTCGAGCGGGACATGGTGATCCTTTCCGTGATCGAGATGCGCGAGTGGCCGGTTCAAGGAGGCCGGCAGCGGCTGTGTCGGCGACTTTAAGACCGGAGATGCGCGAGGAATGGGAAGCCGTAGCAGCGCTTATGCCGCTTATGAGAACTGGCAGTTCCCAGTATCATGGACTAGACCACCCACCGACGTGAGGTCACTAATTCAGGCTGGACGTCAACTCGCTGAATTCATTCGGCATTTGACTCAGAGCGTGTAGCCGTGCGGGGCGGCAGACCCACGCGGGTGTGTGACGTAGATCCCACCCCGAGCGTTATAGGAACGTTATGAATGGCAAGGCTGCAGAGGCACCAACCATCTCCCGCATTCTGCGGCAAGCTCGCGCACGCCGTGACACATCAGACATCCCGGGGTTCAGTGCGGCGTTTGGGGGCAGATCACGGCCCGGGATCACACAGGAGGAGGCCGCGAAACTGGCCGGCGTCAGCCGCCGCTGGTACAGCGCTTTGGAATCCGGCCGCCCTGCGAACTACAGCGACGCCTTCTTGCAGGCGGTACGGCGCATCCTCGACCTGACTACGGACGAGTGGCACATCGTCTATCGCCTCACCCGGGGGCACGCGCCCGCCGAGGCCCCCGTCAGTCCGCTGACGGCTTTGCTACCCGATTCGGTCCGTGACCTCGTCATCCACAGCGAGAAGTGGCCCCTCTACGTCAGCGACCATCGCTGGGACGTCCTGGTTCACAACCCCGCAATCCTGGAAATCTTCCCCTGGATGACGTACGGCCTCAACGTGATGGAGTGGGCCCTTACCTGGCCCGAGGCGCGCACGCAGCTGATCAACTGGCAGGAGGAGTGGGCTTTCCCCATGATGGCGCAGCTGCGCGTGCACGCCGAGCAGTACCGCAGCGACCAGCGACTCCAAGAGGTCATCGAGGTTGTACACCGCGACCCGATCGCCCGAAAACTCTGGAATTCCCCCGAACTGCCAATCAATGTCACTCACCCGGTATCACACCGGCCCCGCCGGCTCTACCTGCCGCGGCAAGGCGGGCAGGAGTTCGCCGTGCGCTTCATGGCTCTCACTCCCATAGAACTTCCTTCCTGCCGCCTGATGGCCATCATTCCGGCCGAGCCAACAGGGCGTTAAACGGCGCGCGTTCACAGCACTTTTCCGCAAACGGCCTCACCCCAAGGGAAGCTGGCTCCGTTTCAGGTGGGGTGTGCGCGCCAGCTCGCAGTCTCGGCGGATGTGTTGGTCATTAACAGCGTCCGGGGACCTCTGCTGGCGGTGTGATTGCCTGCACTGACTCCACGCGGATTAGTGCGGGCGGTCCCCCGACGCCCCCTCTCGTGCAGACCGCAACAGTGGCGTCAGCCCCGGTGGCCCTGGGGGGCGATTGCTTCCGTGCGGGCTTTGGCGACTTCTTTGTGGATGAACGCAAGCAGCTCTGCGGACAGCCCTGCTTCCGCGCCTCCGCGGGCGGCGATGGCGGCCACCTGGTTACTTAGCACCAAGGTCTCAGCGATCACCCGCTCGACGCCGGCATCGCCGGGCTTGAACATCAAAGGCGTGGTGTCCAGGGCCTCTGCGAGAGCCCGGAGGACCTCGTCGGGCGCGCTCACCACCGCACCGGTCCTCAGACCGCGCACCAGGTCCGCCGTGAGGACTTCCGCCCCAACCAAACCGTTGCCCCGTGCGGCGAGGGCGGCGTCGGTCATCGGCGCGGGCAACCGGCCCAGTTGGTAGGCGATTTTGCCCGCGAGCGTGGTCGGCAGCACGGCCGCCTCCACGGAGGCGGCCTCCGGCGACTCGTCCGGCTCGGGCACGTCGTGCCCGAAGGACCGCTCCTGCGCTCGCCGCAGCACGTCCACGCTGACGCCGTAGGCATCAGCAAGCCGCTGTTCATACTCCCTGCTCAGCCGCCGCTGCCCGTTCTCGGCTGCGGCCACCGGCCCAGGCGTCCGCGTCCCGGTCAACGCGCGGGTCGCGCTCTGGGAATAGCCGGCATCGGCCCGCAGGTCCGCCAGATCCGGTCGCCCCTTCCGGGGGAACAGCTCATCGAGATCCTTGCGGACGGCCGCGGCCAGGCGGGGCAGCTTCTCAGGGTCCGGTACCGACCGGGCCTTCTCCCAGGCGCTGACGCGGGCGGCACTGACGCCGACCTCTTTCGCCACGTCGCTCTGCTTGGCGCCCAGGGCTCGGCGTGCGAGCAAGAGGGCCTGGGCGTCGAACAGCCTGGCCGGCATCCAACACTCCTTCCTCTTCGGCGAGATGCGCGTGGCGTCTGCTCACTTGATCGTTAGGCTAAACGAAGATACTTTCGTTCCACCGATCGAGTGGGCTGCTAGCTTACCTCCGGTCGTGCCGTCACGCCCGCACTCGGACAAAACGTCACTGCACATCCGCACCGCGCACCGAGGAATCACCACATGCCCCGCCCGACGCCTTGCCCGGCACGACTTCTACAGAGTTCTAGAGCCAACTCTGGACCTTGACACGGGTCCGTGCGTATGTTCGTCGTCCCCCGGGCAGCCCGCCCGGGGCACCCGCGAACAACACGGCGGGTACAGGCCAACGTACGCAGGTCCGCATACAGCGACGGCGCCCAGGAGCGGCTACTCCAGGACGCCGAACGCGTAGCGGCACGTACCGCCCCAGGGCGGGCCCGGCTAGGCCCAACGGGGCGGAGATTGCCCACCATCACCACGCTGATCCCTTTCCACGGGGCGCGTCAGCGTGGCAACACTGAAGGGGATTCTTGCATGCCTACCGCCCTGCGCAAAAGGCCGGAACGTCCAGCCCGCGCGGCAGCCATTTCCTCCCTAACACCCCACGGCCTCGTCACGCTAAGTAACACCTCGGCGTCCGTAGAGCGTCGCTCGAACCATGCGGCCGGGGGTGGCCGATGAGCGTCAGTGCCCGCGAGTGGGTGTGGGAGCACAGCTCCAGCCGGGGCACCGCACGGCTGGTCCTGCTGTCGATCGCTGACCGGGTCGCGGACGACAAGTGCGTCGCCTGGGCGTCGGTGGCGAGTCTGGTGGAGCGGACGAACGCCTCCCGTACGGCGGTGCGGGACGCGCTGGTCGCGCTCGACAAGAGCGGCGACCTGAAGGTCCTGAGCCACCTGGAGGGCCCGCAGCGCACCACGGTCTACCGGCTGCCCCGGGCTGCCGCGTGGCTGGCCAAGGTCGCCGCCGCGCGACGCGAGGACCCGGAGGCGTACGTCGAGCCGCCGACCGACTCCGACCCGGTGCCGGAGCTGGACGACGACGATGAGAAGGACCTGCGGCGGTACGGGATCTGGCCGAAGAAGGGTACGGAATCCGACCCCTCCGGCCGGAATCCGACCGGTACGAAATCCGGCCCCTCACGACGGAATCCGACCCCTCGACGTGCCGGAATCCGACCCCACCACGGTACGGAATCCGACCCCCAGAACCGTAGAGAACCGAAGGTGAACCGTAAAGGCAGCAGTAGTGGTGCTGCCGTCACCTCGGCTACCGACTGGCAGGTCGACCCAGCCAGCCACACCTGGGCCCGCCAGCAAGGTCACCTCGACCGCCTCGGCGAGGACGGCCTGCTCGCGGCGGATGCGAAGTGGCGTGCCCACCGTGCCGGGCACGCCCCCCGAGCGGCGGCTGCCTGGGCTGCCGACTGGCGGGCCTGGATCGCCCGGGAGCACGCTCCCACCCGCCCGAACCTCTACGCCGTGCCCGGTGGCGGGGCTGCCCCGGCGGGCGGCATGACCCGCTCCGAGGCCCACACCGCCGCCCTGCTGGCCGCCCTCAACGAGCCGACGCCGACCGGAACGGAGTAGCCATGGACCGCCGCGAAATCGCCGCCCTGCTGGCCTACATCGGCCGACTCGACCCCCGCATGATCCGCACCAACGAGAACGAGGCCCGCGACCAGCTCGCCCAGTGGCACGAACTGCTGGAGGACGTGCCACTGGCCACGCCGCACGGCTGGGACGCCTGCGTCGTCGCCCGCCGCCACATCCGCCTCTCGCCGTACCAGATCCTGCCCGCGGACATCGCCCGCCCCTGGGAGAACTACAAGCGCGACCGCCTGCACCGGCACACCGACCCAACCCCGGTGGCCAACCCCGACGACCAGGCGGCCTGGACCGCCGAGCTGGTCGGCACCCGCCGCGCCGTCGCCACCGGCACCGCCCAGCCCGTGGTCTACCGGCAGCTCACCGCAGGCCGGGCCAACCCGAGGCTGCAAGCACGGCTGGAGCAGGTCGGCTCCTGCATTCCGCCGGAGGCCCGCGCCGCCCTCGCGCCCTTCCGCCGCGCCCGCGCGGCCCGCGAGGAAGCCCTCGCCCAGGGCGAGCCCGACGCGCTGTCGGTGCGCTGCGACTGGTGCGAGGCACCGGTCGGCGAGCCCTGCCGGCGTCGGCGCGTCGACCCCGACGGCTTCGCACGCGGCAGCGCGCCGCGCGAGAAGCCGCACCCCGGCCGCAAGGACCTCGCCGCCGCCCAGCAGCGGCAGACGGCCATAGCCTGACCGGCCCTCCCAGGTGCACCACCGCGTGGTGCACCTGCGCAACACCATCATCCCGCCCTGCTGCGGCACACCTGCCCGGTGCCGCGGCAGGCGCCCGACGCCGCGTCGACCACCACCATCCCTCCGGCCGGCGACGCGGCAGCACACCGGAGACTTCCTTGCGCCACATCACCACCCACATCTCGCCGGCCACCGGCCTGCGCGGCATCGGCGACACCAGCTGGCAGCCCCACGGGGTGTGCCACGGCATGGACCCCGTGGACGCCGACGCCACCTTCTTCCCGCTGCCCCGCGACCATGAGGCCATCGCGGACGCCAAGGAGCTGTGCGGCCCGTGCCCGGTGCGCCGCGAGTGCCTCGACTACGCCCTGGAGAACGACCTGAGAGAAGGCGTCTGGGGCGGGCTGACGGAAGCCGAGCGCCGGCCCTGGCATGACGGGCTCCCCCGCCGCCTCGACTACCGGCGTGTGGCCGCCTTCTTCAACGGCCGCGACGTCCACCTCACCGACGCCGAGCGGCAAGTCGTCATCGACCATGCCTACGTCCGGGGATGGCGACCCGCCCGGCTCGCCGTCGCCCTGCAGATCAGCACCAAGCACGCCCGGGACCTGCTGCGGCAGGCCGCCAACAAGGTCTTCGACCGCGACCGCACCCTCGGCGTGCCCCGGCGGAAGAACCCCGCCAAGAAGACCACGGTGGCCCGGCGGAACCGGCCCGCGACCGCACCGCCCACTACGCAGCAGCCCCTGGCCCGCCCGGCGACGCCGACGCCGGCGTGCGCCCCTGTCGGAAAGGCCGCATGACCCAGCCCCTCCTCTCCCTCGGTGCCGGCACCGACCCGTCCCTCCTCCTCACCCTCGGCATCCCCGGCGCCGCCACCGCCCTGGCCCTGACCGGCTGGGCAGCCCGGCGGGCACGACGCTCGCAGAAACGTCCCAGCAACAAGGCGGTGGTGGCCGCCGCCCTGGCCGCGCTCGGCTGCACCGCCTACAGCGCCGACACGAGCTGGCGCTTCGCCGCCGACTACCTCGACGTAGCCGGCACCGCCGAACGCGCCGGCATGTTCGCCGCCGCCGAACTCGGCCTGTTCGCGACCGCCCTGATGGCCCGCCAGAACCTGACCACCCAGGGCACGCCCGGCATGCCGGGCACCCTGGTCTGGGTCATCAGCAGCGTGCAGGTCATCCCCGCCTACGCCGAGAGCGGGATCGTCGGCGGCACGGTGCGGGCCTTCGTCGGCCCGGTCATGGCCGGCATGCTCTGGCACCTGGCCATGGGCATCGAGCTGCGACTGCGCACCCCCGGAGCCGCCTCCAAGGGCCTGGTCGCCACCCTCGGGCGCGAAGCACGCGAAAGGCTGCTGTCCCGCCTCGGCATCGCCACCCGCGACCGCGACGCCGCACAGATCACCCGGGACCGCGCCACCACCCGAGCCGTGGACCTCGCCACCCGGCTCGCCGAACTCACCACCGAACAACGCCAGAGCCGACGAGGCCGGCGCCTGACCCGACGGCTGTCGAAAGCGATCGGCCGGGCCTCGGTCGGCACCGACTCCGACCAGCGCGCCGAGCTGCTCGCCCAGCTCGCCGCCCGCCGCAACGCCCTCACACTCGCCACGGTCCCGCTCTCCTCCCCCTGGTCCCCGGACCCGACCGGCGAGACCGCTACCGCGGTCCCCGCAGCGAGCCCACAGAGCAGCCCGGCCCCCGGCGGCGGGCCCCGCATTGGCAGCGGCTGGAACGGGGACGGGGAACTGCAGGCTCGCCAGGGGCTGGGGGGCGAACCCGACGACCGGGGACCGGGGACCGACCACGAGGACCGGGAGCCGGGGACCGACCACGAGGACCGGGGACCGGGGACCGACCACGAGGACCGGGGACCGGGGACCGACCACGAGGACCGGGGACCGGGGACCGACCA
>NZ_JBVJOT010000113.1:0-11386 GCF_055583025.1 Streptomyces sp. NPDC104831 | reverse complement strand
CTCCCCCCCACCCCCCCCCCCCCCCCCCCCCCCCCCCCCCCCCTCCCCCCCCCCCCCCCCCCCCCCCCCCCCCCCCCCCCCCCCCCCCCCCTCCACGCATACGGGGACGGGTGCGCGGTCACCGCGTCTTCAGCGCCGCCGCCAGCGTCGTCAGGTCCTTCAGGGGGGCGGTGCCGGCCACCACCGTCGTGGCGCCGGGCGCGTCCTCGAGAACCAGGGCGTCGTAGCGGCCGCCGGTGTAACGGGTCCAGGTACGGCCGTCGATCCGCTCGGTGTGCTTGCCCGCCGAGCCGCCCTGGGTCGCGTCCTCGATGAACTCGGCGCGCTTGTGCGTGGTGGACTGCTCGACCTGCGCGTACTGGCCGTCCGGGGTCTCGAAGCCGAGGTGCCAGCGGTCGCCGTCCGCGCCCTTGAAGCGTACGGAGGTGGCTTTCCAGGTACTCGGCAGGCCCTCGGGCGCGGCCACCGGGTAGCTCGCCGCCCGGCGGGCCGTGAGCAGTTCGACCTGGTAGTCGACCCGCTTGAGGTCGGGAGCGCGATCGTCGTGCGGGATGGTGAAGAAGTACACGACCAGCGACGCGACGACGATCAGGGCCAGGGAGAGCACCATGTCCCGGGCCGTCTTCTGCTTGCGGTTCGAACCTGCCACGTCCCCTATCGTCGCAGGTGTCCCGGGCGCTCATCCGTGGGGTCCCCTGCTCATTTTGTATGCCTAACGATAGAGTCGAGTCCAAGACCCTCATCCGGCCGTCGTCGTATCAGAAAGGTGCGCTCCGATGACCGAACACCATCACCTGCCGTCCGAGCTCGATGTTCCCTCGGAGGCCCCCGACCGCAACCTCGCTTTGGAACTCGTCCGGGTGACCGAGGCCGCCGCGATGGCCGCGGGCCGCTGGGTGGGGCGCGGCGACAAGAACGGCGCCGACGGTGCCGCGGTGCGCGCCATGCGGACCCTCGTCTCCACCGTGTCGATGAACGGCGTGGTCGTCATCGGCGAGGGCGAGAAGGACGAGGCCCCGATGCTCTTCAACGGGGAGCACGTGGGCGACGGCACCGGCCCCGAGGTGGACATCGCCGTCGACCCGATCGACGGCACCACGCTGACCGCCAAGGGCATGCCGAACGCGATCGCCGTCCTCGCCGCCGCCGAGCGCGGCGCCATGTTCGACCCGTCCGCGGTGTTCTACATGGACAAGCTGGTCACCGGCCCCGAGGCGGCGGACTTCGTCGACATCAACGCGCCCGTCGCGGTGAACATCCGCCGGATCGCCAGGGCCAAGCGGTCCACGCCGGAGGACGTCACCGTCGTCATCCTCGACCGGCCGCGCCACGAAGGGCTGATCCGGGAGGTCCGGGAGGCCGGCGCGCGCATCAAGCTGATCTCGGACGGCGACGTCGCCGGCTCGGTGTACGCGCTGCGCGAGGGCACCGGTGTCGACCTGCTGCTCGGCATCGGCGGCACCCCCGAGGGCATCATTTCGGCCTGCGCCGTGAAGTGCCTGGGCGGGACCATCCAGGGCAAGCTGTGGCCGAAGGACGACGAGGAGCGGCAGCGGGCGATCGACGCCGGCCACGACCTGGACCGGGTGCTCACCACCGACGACCTGGTCTCCGGGGAGAACGTCTTCTTCGTCGCGACCGGGATCACCGACGGGGAGCTGCTGCGCGGGGTCCGGTACCGCTCCGAGACGGCGCTGACCGAGTCCATCGTGATGCGGTCGAAGTCGGGGACGGTCCGCCGGATCGACTCCGAGCACCGGCTGAGGAAGCTGCGGGCCTACAGCGCGATCGACTTCGACCGGGCGAAGTAGGACCGCGGAACCCGGGACGCGGGACGGCCCGAGAGAACCCGAGAGAACCCGAGAGAAGGGGCACCCTCCGCGTGGAGGGTGCCCCTTCCGCGTGTCCGTCTCAGCCCGCCATGCGGTTCGCCGCGGCCCGTGCCGCCTTCTTCAGCTCGACCTCCCGGCGGCGGCGCCGGGCCAGCACCACCCGGCGCTCGGCCGCCGTCAGGCCGCCCCAGACGCCGTACGGCTCGGGCTGGAGCAGGGCGTGCTCGCGGCACTCGACCATGACCGGGCAGCGGGCACAGACCCGCTTGGCCGCCTCCTCGCGGGAGAGCCGGGCGGCGGTGGGCTCCTTCGACGGGGCGAAGAACAGGCCGGCCTCGTCGCGCCGGCACACCGCCTCGGTGTGCCAGGGTGCGTCTTGGTCCCTGTCTCGCGCTGGCACCCGCTGGACCGGAACGCCAGCTACCTGCAGGGACGAATGCGGCGGTTGCAGCACGGTCTACTCCTGACGACGGCTTCGCGAGCGAGAGACGATGCAGCAAGGCCTACCCGCTGTGCGCGCGCCTATGCACAGCGTTGGCACCGGTGAGCCCGCGGCGGCTCGTTCGCGCCCCCGGGCCGGCGCCGCCGGCGCACGGGGGCGTTCCGGTCACCGGCGGATTCACGACCGTCACCGGCCGAGGTGCCTGCGCAGTTTCCGGTCGACCTTGTCCTGGACGCGCTCCAGGATGTCCGAGACGGTCCTGCCGCGCCGGGGGCGCGCCTCCACGCTGCCGAGGACCGCCCAGCCGTCGACGTAGACCACCGGCGCGGCGGAGTCGACCGAGTCCAGCGGGCTCACCTCGAACTTGCCGAGCACCCCGCCCCCGGTGCCGCGCAGCGAGATGTTCTCCGGGACCCGGATCTGGACCTCGCCGAAGACGGCGACCGCCTTCACGACCACCTGCTGGTACTCGAAGATCGCCTCGCTGAGGTCGATCTCCACGTTGCCGAAGACCGCGTACGCGTGCAGCCGGCGCCCGGCGCGCCAGCGGCCCCGGCGCATCGCGCTGCTGAACACCGCCACCACGTTCGCGTCGGCCTCCGCCGGGATCGCGCCCGGCTCGGGGCGGGGCGGGACGGGGGTGTAGGCGGGGGCGGCCGGGCGGGCGTAGGCGGCGGGCAGGTCCCGGATGAAGGCCTCCAGCTCGCCCACCGTCTTGGCGTTGAGGACCCCGTCCACGCGCTCGGCGTGCTCGTCGGCGGTCAGCCGGCCCTCGGCCAGGGCCTCGCGGAGGATGTCGGCGACCCGGTCGCGGTCGGCGTCCGAGGCGCGCAGCTCGGTCGCGGGTGTGGGTGCGGTCTGCTTGTGAAGGTCCACGGCCGCAGCGTACCGAAACACGATAGATCGCGACAGCCCCGGCCGGGGCGCCCCCGCGCCCCGGGGAGCATCCCCGCCCCGGGCGCCGCCCACCCGCGGCACCGCCGACTGAGCCTTACCTCACAGGTTCGCCGTCGGCGGCAGGTTCTACGCTGGGGAGGCTCGCCAGCGTCGGCGGGCGGCCGTCCGTCAGAGTGAGGAATGGGCTGAGATGCCTGAGTTCGCGTACACCGATCTGCTCCCCCAGGGCGAGGACACCACCCCGTACCGGCTGGTGACCTCCGAGGGCGTGTCCACCGTCGAGGGACCGGACGGCCGGACGTTCCTCAAGGTGGAGCCGGAGGCGCTGCGCAAGCTGGCCGAGGAGGCCATCCACGACATCCAGCACTACCTGCGCCCGGCCCACCTGGCGCAGCTGCGCCGGATCATCGACGACCCGGAGGCGTCGGCGAACGACAAGTTCGTGGCGCTGGACCTGCTGAAGAACGCGAACATCGCGGCGGCCGGCGTGCTGCCCATGTGCCAGGACACCGGCACCGCGATCGTCATGGGCAAGCGCGGGCAGCACGTGCTGACGGCGGGCGAGGACGAGAAGCACCTCTCGCACGGCATCTTCGACGCCTACACCAAGCTGAACCTGCGCTACTCGCAGATGGCTCCGCTCACCATGTGGGAGGAGAAGAACACCGGCTCCAACCTGCCGGCCCAGATCGAGCTGTACGCGACCGACGGCGGCGCCTACAAGTTCCTGTTCATGGCCAAGGGCGGCGGCTCGGCCAACAAGTCCTTCCTGTACCAGGAGACGAAGGCCGTCCTGAACGAGTCCTCCATGATGAAGTTCCTGGAGGAGAAGATCCGTTCGCTCGGTACGGCCGCCTGCCCGCCGTACCACCTGGCGATCGTCGTCGGCGGCACCAGCGCCGAGTTCGCGCTGAAGACCGCCAAGTACGCCTCCGCGCACTACCTGGACAACATGCCGGCCGAGGGTTCGCCGCTCGGCCACGGCTTCCGGGACAAGGAGCTGGAGGAGAAGGTCTTCGAGCTGACGCAGCGGATCGGCATCGGCGCGCAGTTCGGCGGCAAGTACTTCTGCCACGACGTCCGCGTGGTCCGGCTGCCCCGGCACGGCGCGTCCTGCCCGGTCGCCATCGCCGTCTCCTGCTCCGCCGACCGCCAGGCGCTCGCGAAGATCACGCCCGAGGGCGTCTTCCTGGAGCAGCTGGAGACCGACCCGGCGCGGTTCCTGCCCGAGACCACGGACGAGCACCTGGACGAGTCCTCCGACGTGGTGCGGATCGACCTGAACCAGCCGATGGACACGATCCTCGCCGAGCTGACCAGGTACCCGGTCAAGACGCGGCTGTCGCTGACCGGTCCGCTGGTCGTGGCGCGGGACATCGCGCACGCCAAGATCAAGGAGCGGCTGGACGCGGGCGAGGAGATGCCGCAGTACCTCAAGGACCACCCGGTGTACTACGCCGGCCCGGCCAAGACCCCCGAGGGCTACGCCTCCGGTTCCTTCGGCCCGACCACGGCCGGCCGCATGGACTCCTACGTGGAGCAGTTCCAGGCGGCGGGCGGCTCGAAGGTGATGCTCGCCAAGGGCAACCGCAGCAAGCAGGTCACCGACGCGTGCGCGGCGCACGGCGGCTTCTACCTCGGCTCCATCGGCGGCCCGGCCGCCCGCCTGGCGCAGGACTGCATCAAGAAGGTGGAGGTCCTGGAGTACGAGGAGCTGGGCATGGAGGCCGTCTGGAGGATCGAGGTCGAGGACTTCCCGGCGTTCATCGTCGTGGACGACAAGGGCAACGACTTCTTCCAGGACCCCGCTCCCCAGCCGACGTTCACCACCATTCCGGTGCGGGGCCCCGGGCTGGCCTAGTCCGCACGCGGATCCCGGGGCGGGCGCCGGACGAAGGCGCCCGCCCCGGTTCCCCGTCAGCTGAAGCGCTGGGCCGCCGAGCCGTCGCAGGTTTGGAGCCTGACCCGCTCCTTCGCCGCCGTCAGGGTCAGGCACAGGCCGGGTGCCGCCGCCGGGCGGATCGTGTCCGCCTGGCGGACGAACCGCTGGTTGGCGCCGCCGTGGCAGTTCCACAGGACCAGGCCCGTGCCGGCGGTGTAGGAGCCGTCCGGCACGTCCAGGCACCGGTCGTGGGTCAGTTCCACGTGCAGCGCGCCCCGCCCGGCGTCGTACCACCAGCCCTGGTTGCGGCCCCCGTGGCAGTCCCAGCCGATCACCTCGGTGCCGTCGGCGCTCGATCCGCCCGAGGCGTCGAGGCAGGCGCCGGTGGCCCGGCCGGTCAGCGGGCGGAACGCGTCGTCCCAGGCGCCCGGGTACAGCTCGGGCGTGCCGGTGCTCGCCGGGTCGGCGCAGCCCGCCTCGCGCAGCCCCGAGCCGTAGAACCGGGTCAGGCACGCGGCGAAGGCGGCGTGGCCGCGGGCGTTGGGGTGGAAGGACTGCCGTACCGAGTTGGCGTCGGCCGGGAAGGGATTGCCGAGGTCGACGTACAGGCCCCGGGCCCAGGTGTCCTCCATGCAGACCTCGTGGCCGTGGAAGAGGCGCGAGCCGTCCAGGTAGGAGGCGCCGCTCCGGCGGGCCGCCTCGCGCATGCCGCGCTCGAAGAGCGGGACGGCGCTGTCGCGGCCCCAGGCGCTGTCGGAGTCGTAGCCGGCGCAGCCGCCCGCCAATTTGCCCGGGAAGCCGGGGTTGTCGTGGATGTCTGGGCCGATGGGGCTCGGGTAGCCCATCAGGACGAGTTCGTAGGCGTCGTCGGTGTAGCCGGCGTCCCGCATCACCGTCTTCAGGTCGGCGACGGTGGCCTCCACCTTGGGGACGAGGGCGTCCACCCGGGCCTGCCAGCCGGGCGCGTACTTCGGTGCGCAGGCGCCCTGGAGGGTGAGGTAGCGGGTGACGCAGTCGGTCATCACGGGCCCGAACTGGAGGTCGTCGTTGGCGCCCGCGACGAGGACGATCATCTTGATCCGGGTGGTGCGCGCCTTGACGGCGAGGCTGTCGCTCTGGACGGGTTCGTCGGCGTACTGCCGGGTGCCGCCGATGCGGATGTTGCCGGTGGTGGCGCCCGAGCAGGCGACGTTGTAGGTGACGTCGGCCGGGATGCCGGTGCGGTGGACGGCGGCCCGGGGCGAGCGGTGGCACCAGTTGTCCGGGCCGTCGGTGCCGGCTTCGTAGCTGCCCGTGCCCTCGCCGGATATCTCGCTGTCACCCAGGGAGACGAGCGAGGTCTTGCGGTCGGCGAGGGGCCGCTCGGCCGGGTCGCCGTAGAGGGCGGCGGCCTCGGCGGCCCTCAGCCGTTCCAGGTCGGGCGGGAGGGGGGTGGCCGCCGCGGCGGCGGGTGCCGCGTGGGCGGTGGGGGCCGCGAGGCCCGCGAGCACGGTGGCGGCCGTCGCGACAGCGGCGGCCGTACCTCTGATCCTGGACCCGATGGATCCGACGCGTTGCATGACGCCTCCCCTAAGCAGGTGTTACCCCCGGTATTTACTGGCAGGTAGTCAGATGGGGAATACGTGTGACGCGACACGTGCTCATGTTTTCGGAGGTACGACGATGACGACCGAAGAGCCGCAGTACCGGATCGAGCACGACTCGATGGGCGAGGTCCGGGTCCCGGCCCATGCCAAGTGGCGCGCGCAGACCCAGCGCGCCGTCGAGAACTTCCCCCTCTCCGGACAGCGCCTCGAACGCGCCCACATCGAGGCCCTGGCCCGCATCAAGGCGGCCGCGGCCAAGGTGAACGCCGAACTGGGAGTGCTGGACGGGGACATCGCGCGGGCGATCCAGGAGGCGGCCGGGGAGGTCGCCGCCGGCACCTGGGACGAGCACTTCCCGGTGGACGTGTTCCAGACCGGTTCCGGGACCTCGTCCAACATGAACACCAACGAGGTCCTCGCGACGCTGGCCACCGAGCGGCTCGGCCGCGACGTGCACCCCAACGACCACGTCAACGCCTCGCAGTCGTCCAACGACGTCTTCCCGTCCTCGATCCACATCGCGGCCACCGCGGCCGTCACCCACGACCTGATCCCGGCCCTGGAGCACCTGGCCGCGGCCCTGGAGCGCAAGTCCGCCGAGTTCGCCGACGTGGTGAAGTCCGGCCGCACCCACCTGATGGACGCCACCCCCGTGACCCTCGGCCAGGAGTTCGGCGGCTACGCGGCACAGGTCCGCCACGGCGTCGAGCGGCTGCACGCCTCCCTGCCGCGCCTGGCCGAGCTGCCGCTGGGCGGCACGGCGGTGGGCACCGGCATCAACACCCCGCCCGGGTTCTCCGCCGCCGTCATCGAGGAGGTCGCCCGGGTCACCGGGCTGCCGCTCACCGAGGCCCGCGACCACTTCGAGGCCCAGGGCGCCCGCGACGGCATCGTGGAGACCAGCGGGCAGCTGCGCACCATCGCGGTCGGCCTGACGAAGATCGCCAACGATCTGCGCTGGATGTCGTCCGGCCCGCGCACCGGCCTCGCCGAGATCCGGCTGCCCGACCTCCAGCCCGGCTCCTCGATCATGCCGGGCAAGGTCAACCCGGTCGTCCCCGAGGCCGTGCTGATGGTCGCCGCGCAGGTCATCGGCAACGACGCCACCATCACCACGGCGGGCGCCGCGGGCAACTTCGAGCTGAACGTGATGCTCCCGGTCCTCGCCAAGAACGTCCTGGAGTCCATCCGGCTGCTCGCCAACGCCTCCCGGCTGCTGGCCGACCGGACGATCGACGGCATCACCGCCGACCGCGAACGCGCCCGCGAGTACGCCGAGTCGTCCCCGTCCGTGGTCACCCCGCTGAACAAGTACATCGGTTACGAGGAGGCCGCGAAGGTCGCCAAGAAGTCCCTCGCCGAACGCAGGACGATCCGCGAAGTCGTCCTGGAGGGCGGGTACGTGGAGCGCGGGGACCTGACGCTCGCGCAACTCGACGAGGCGCTGGACGTCCTGCGGATGACGCGCCCGTAGCCCGGGAACGAACGTTTCCGGCCACCCGGGGCGGCCGTGACGCGCACCGCAGCGTCGTATGCCGGGGGCACCTAAAATCTGTCCATGACGGACGACGGAGCGATGGCACGAGTGACGGCGGGAGCGGCGACGCACTGGGCCCCGGGAACGCACATCCTGTGGCGCTACCGGGAGAACGGGGGCGAGCAGTTCCACATCGCCCGGCCCGTCACCGTCGTACGCGACGACGCCGACCTGCTGGCGGTGTGGCTGGCCCCGGGCACCGAGTGTGTGAGACCCGTCCTCGCCGACGGCACGCCCGTGCACCTGGAGCCGCTGGAGTCCCGCTACACCAAGCCGCGCGCGGTCCAGCGGGACCGCTGGTTCGGCACGGGCGTGCTGAAGCTGGCCCAGCCCGGCCGTCCCTGGTCGGTGTGGCTGTTCTGGGAGCCGGGCTGGCGGTTCAAGAACTGGTACGTCAACCTGGAGCAGCCGCTTGCGCGCTGGGCGGGCGGGGTGGACTCCGAGGACCACTTCCTGGACATCACCGTCGGCCCCGACCGCAGCTGGCACTGGCGGGACGAGGACGAGTTCGCCCAGGCCCAGCGGGACGGCCTGATGGACCCGGCGACCGCCGAACGGGTGCGGGCGGCGGGCCGGGAGGCCGTGGAGGTGATCCAGGCGTGGGGCCCGCCGTTCCCGGACGGCTGGCAGGACTGGCGCCCGGACCCCTCCTGGGCGGTACCTTCTCTACCCGAGGACTGGGACCGCACGCCCGCGCATGTGTCCTCATGAGACCCTTGATGCGCCCCCGGACGGGAAACGTAGGATCGTCCTCCGCAAGGGCGCGTGAACGCAACTACCGGAGCATGCGCCGGGGCTGACCGATCGTCACCGAGGGACGGCAGGACGTGAGCGAGGGGTACCAGGGCACCACCACGAAAGCCGGCCCCGCGGGAATTCCGTTCCCTGGGCACGTATTGCGGGTATCGGGACTTCGGCGGGACCAACTGCGCGCCCGGCGCATCCGGCGCGCAGCCCCGGACGGACGGATGCGACACGCGTGACGGAGCAGCCCACCTCCATCGAGCGCCCCCAGCCGGGCGCCGACCCCGCGGAGGCCCGCGGGGCGCCCCCGCGTACCCAGGAGCAGTCCGCGCGGCCGCTCGGCGACCCGGCCTTACCCGCACAGGCCCGTACCGACACCACGCCCGCCGGGCCGGGCACGGCCATGTCCCGCGGCAAGGGAAAGGACGGCATGGGGAAGGAGCACCCGGTGGGCGGCCCCGAACACTCCCAGCCCGCCGTCACCGAACCCGGCGCGCTGCGCCCGCGGCCCGCGCCGGACGGCATCCCGGCGCAGCCCGGGGCGGGCCAGGAGCGCGCGCCGGAGGGTCCGGAGCGCCGTACCGGGCGGGTCGTGCCCTCGGGGCGGCCGATGCCCATGCGGCGTGACGGGGACCGGCTCAGGTTCGTGGGCGCGGCCACCCGGCGCATCGCCCGCGGGCTCGACCTGGACGAGATCGTGATGGGTCTGTGCCGGGCCACCGTGCCGACGTTCTCGGACGCGATCCTGGTCTATCTGCGCGATCCGCTGCCGGTCGGCGACGAGCGGCCCACCGGCCCGGTGGTGCTGCGGCTGCGCCGCACCGACCGGATACCGGACGAGCGGGACACCGACGGGGTGCTGCTGCCGTCGGCGTTCGAGCCGGAGCCGGAGCCGTCCGTGCTGGCGGACCTGTCGGCGCTGACCACCGAGCTGTGCGAGGTGCGGCCGGGCGGCGCGCTGAACGAGGTGCTGCGCGGGGTGCGTCCGGTGTTCGCCGACGCGCCCGCCGCCCGGGCCGCGCTGCCCGAACTGCTCGGCGAGAGCGGCGAGGAGGTCGTACCGGGCGGGCAGCACGCGATCCTCGCGCCGCTGCGCGGCCGGCGCCGGGTGATCGGCGCGGCGCTGTTCCTGCGCCGCCCGGACCAGCCGGCGTTCGAGGCGGACGACCTGCTGGTGGCCGCCCAGCTGGCCACGCACAGCGCGCTCGGCATCGACAAGGCGGTGCTGTACGGCCGGGAGGCGTACATCGCCGACGAGTTGCAGCGCACCATGCTGCCCGAGACCCTGCCCCGGCCCACCGGTGTCCGGCTGGCCTCGCGGTACCTGCCGGCGGCGGAGACGGCCCGGGTCGGCGGCGACTGGTACGACGCGATCCCGCTGCCGGGCAGCCGGGTCGCCCTGGTCGTCGGCGACGTGATGGGCCACTCGATGACCTCGGCGGCGATCATGGGCCAGCTGCGCACCACCGCGCAGACGCTGGCCGGGCTCGACCTGCCGCCGCAGGAGGTGCTGCACCACCTCGACGAGCAGGCGCAGCGCCTGGGCACCGACCGCATGGCGACCTGTCTGTACGCGGTCTACGACCCGGTGACGCACCGCATCACGATCGCCAACGCCGGCCATCCGCCGCCCGTGCTGCTGCACCTGGGCGGCCGGGCGGAGGTGCTGCGGGTGCCGCCGGGCGCGCCGATCGGCGTCGGCGGGGTGGACTTCGAGGCGGTGGAGCTGGACGCGCCCGCCGGGGCGACCCTGCTGCTGTACACCGACGGGCTGGTGGAGTCCCGGCTGCGGGACGTGTGGACCGGCATAGAGCAGCTGCGCGAGCGGCTGGCCGCGACCGCCCGGCTGACGGGGCCGGACCATCCGCCGCCACTGGAAGCGCTGTGCGACGAGGTGCTGGACATGCTCGGCCCGGGCGACCGGGACGACGACATCGCGCTGCTCGCCGCCCGGTTCGACGGGATCGCGCCGAGCGATGTCGCGTACTGGACGCTGGAGCCGGAGCGCACGGCCCCCGGCCAGGCCCGCCGGCTGGCCCGCCGGGCGCTCGCCCGCTGGGACCTGGAGGACCTGTCGGACTCGGTGGAGCTGCTGGTCAGCGAGGTCGTCACGAACGCGGTGCGGTACGCGTCGCGGCCGGTGACGCTGCGGCTGCTGCGCACGGACGTGCTGCGCTGCGAGGTCGGCGACGACGTGCCGCAGCTGCCGCGCCTCAGGCAGGCCCGGGCCACCGACGAGGGCGGGCGCGGCCTGTACCTGGTCAACAAGCTGGCCCGGCGCTGGGGGGCGACCCGGCTGAGCACCGGCAAGGTGGTCTGGTTCGAGCTGAACCGCTGAGCCGTCGCACGGCCCAGGGGGGGGGGGGGGGGGGGGGGGGGGGGGGGTGGGGCTGGGTGGGGGGGGGGGGTGGGTGGGCGGGTGTGGGGTTTTTCTCCGAGGCCGTTCCTTGATTGGTCGGGTTACTC
>NZ_JBVJOT010000112.1:0-12558 GCF_055583025.1 Streptomyces sp. NPDC104831 | reverse complement strand
CCCGAAGCACTCCACAAGCCCTACGCCCAAGACGTCCTGTCGGCCTGCGACCCCGTCACAACCCCCGACGACCGCCTCGTCGCAGCAGGACGCACTGACGGCCGCGTCGACCTCTACTACTCCGACAAAAGCACCCACACCGTCAAACTCGCCGACGACGGCACCGTCACCAACCTCACCGTCGACCCCAACGGCAACCGCATCTTCGCATACCTGCGCCAAGAGAAGGACAAGATGAACATTTTCGTCATCGACGTCGAAGCCCCCGTACCCGCCGCCCGGCTCGGGATCGACGACTCGGACTCAAAGCTCTTCGGCAGGCCGCAGATGAAGACCGGCTGGTTCTTCTCCCACCCCAGCTAAGAGCCCACTCTGAGGAGCTGCTGGGCCGGCCGTGACTGGTCCGCCCAGCAACTCGTAAAGGTCAGCCTCCGCACTTCAGCTCGGTGCCCGGCCATCGAGGTCCGTGGAACACCGCGCCGCATGGCCGAGGCGTGGCAGTCGTCCTACGACCAGTCCTTTGTGGCGGCGTCGGGGCAGATCTGGTCCGACTCGACCGCGACCACTGCGGTTAGCAGGTGGTCCAGGGCGTGACCGAGGCGTTCGTCAGCGAGCTCGAAGCGCGTGCGCGCGCCCGTCGGGAACCGTGGCCGTATCCGCGGGGCCCGCCCGGCGCCCACCGCTGTGCTCGCCCGCTACCGCCTCAGCCCGCACATCCGGCAGCTGGCCGCCGCCCACGACGCCGCTGTCAGCTCCTGACGGTCGGGGGGCCGCGGCCGGGTAGGCGCAGCAGCAGGCCGGGGCAGCGGCAGGGCCGGCCGCAGCGGGGGCAGTCCCGCTCGCCGGACCAGTAGTCGTGCAGGACCGTTACCGGCTGTCAGCCGCTGGCCCTCAGCAGCTGGTCGCTGCGGCCCGGCCGGTCGTGCAGTCAGGAGATGCCGTACGCCTCACACACCGCTCGCGCAGCCATCGGCTGCACCGGGTGGCAAGGAGAACGCCCAGGCCGCGGCCACGCGCCGGGGCGGCCACCGCCATGGAGTTGAACCGGCCGATCCGCCGGCCATCGGCGGATCGGCGTGCTGCACTCGGGCGCTGCGCTGTCGCGCAGCGGGGACCGGCCAGGAATGTGCGGTCGATCCGGCCGTCCGGCAGATAGCCGCGCAGTCCGACCTGGTTGAGGAACGCCGACTGCCGCCAGGTCAGATGACGAACGTCGAGTTGTGTGGTGGCGCCCCAGGACAGCACATCGCGGCCACTCCTGCGGCGGAAGTAGGGGCGCTTGTCGATCAACTTCTCGGCTGAGGCCCAGTCGTAGAAACCGTTGATCATAGCCCGGCGGCGGTTCCACGTCGCTGGCGCATCCGGCGATTCGCGGTGCTCGGTGCAGTCCTCCCGGTACGCGATGAGATCTTCCTCGATCACCGACAACAGGTCGACGGGCGGGTCGAGTTCGCTCTCTAAGAATTCGATCAAGTCGAGAGCATCGTACGTGTAGTCCTGCAGCGACTTCGCCTGGAGGGTCTTGGCCATCTCCAGGAAGAAGGAGACCAGCGGTTCTGCCGGGCGCATCTGCAAGTCGAGGAAGAACGGAGTGCCCTCCTTCAGGGCTCCCTTCCGCGTCACGTACGCCAAGGCGTCGAGATCGACGCCGGGCGGAGCCTCGTAGAAGCGACGGACCTTGCTGCGCGAGACAAAGAAGTAGTCCACTCCGTACCACCATGATCGTGGGACATCCAGGCGGCAGGAACCTAACAGCCGCAGGTGGGGCCTCATGTCACTCGGGGATCACGGCTGAGACATCTGGACTTCCTTTGCATAATCAAGCCCATAGGACTCGACCGTTGCCCAATAGCTCATAACCATCGCGGGCTTGCCGGTCAGCACGGACACCTGCTGCACCGTTGCCAGCGTGATTGCCACACTGAGCCCAACACGGATCGCGCAGCGATGAGCTGCGGCAATAGCGCCACCGTCGGGCCATGGAGCCACCGTCGGTGCTCCCACTTCCAGCACCGTTGGCTCCGCTCCCCGCATACGCAACGAGGGCTTCGACGCCACCGCGGTAGTCCGGAAAGCCCGCCACCGAGAACGTGCCGAGGACGTGCCGAGAACCCTCCAGATGCTCGGCCATCAGCTCTGTGCCCCGACGGCTCCCCGCCGCGCTGGCTGCGTCGCGTACATCTACGCCATACGTCTTCGCAGGTCACCTGCGATCCGGTCACGCCGGTGGTCGGAAAACCTGAAGGGTAGCTTGAGTTCGGTGAAGAACTCGCGTGCGTGCAGTGCCAAATGGGTCTCCTGGCCGTTATCGGCGTGTTCCGGTGGCGGGCCGGATGGCGGTGCTCCAGCGCGGGACGCTGGCTGCGGGCCGCGTGGCCGGGCGCCGGATGGCGGCACGCTGGACGCCGAGCGGGCTGGGAGCCTGTGGGCGGATGGGCGTCACCTGGGCCTTGCCTACGACATAGCTGTGGGTGTCCTGGCGCCAGCGGGGCAGGGGTGCCGGGTCGGAGATGCACTCGGTGACCGCTTTGAGCAGGACGGTGGGGGTGCCGGTGCTGGCGGTGGCGTACCAGTAGGGGCAGTCTGGCGGGCCGGTCCACAGTTCCCAGCGGGTCTCCCGGGTGGTCAGCTCGGCTTCCGGGTCCAGGTCGCCGGTGGCGTACTGGAGGGTGGCCAGCTCGTCGGGTGACTGGATGGCGAAGGCGTCCCAGTGGGGATGGTCGATGCGCCAGCCGCGTGCGAGCAGCGGTGTGATCACCGGAAGGGGGTCGGGAGCCCAGTCTCCCGCGCCGGGGTTGGTCAGGTATCTCCCGGGTCCCTGCTGGTACGCCTCGGCGAGGGCCGTGGTGAAGGCGGTGACGATCTCCGTCGGGCAGGAGTGGTTGAACCAGGCGCTCCAGGCGGGCGGGCCGAAGGGGTCGTGGTAGGCGGTGATGCGCCACAGGTTGTCGTGGTCGACTTCGGGGAGGAAGCCGAGGCGGACCTTGTGGTCGGGCGTGGTGAGGTAGGCGTTGCCCAGATCGTCGTGGTGGGGGTTCCAGCCGGTCTGGAGCAGGGGGTCCAGGGCGGGATCGCCCGTCCCGGTGCTTGTGGCGAGGTAGCGGGGAAAGACGTAGACGTCCCCGTCGGGGGCGTCGGTAGGGTGCGGCATGAGGTTCCTGGTGTGCGGCGGTCAGCGGGTCCGGCCGGCCGACGGAGACGGTGGCGCAGGGGGCCGAGGCGCGGTCGGGGCGTGGCTGCGGGTGGTGAGGGTGAGGCGGCGCAGCGCGGTGCGCACGGCCTGTTCCTGTTCTTCGACGGGTCGCTGGTCGAGGAGGACGAGGGCTCGGGCGATGGCAGGGTCGAAGGGCGATCCGATGTCGCCTCCGACGATCTGGGCTGCGGCCTGTGCCTCAGCCAGAACGCCGAAGGCGTGCGGGACACCGAGGAGGTCGTCCGCGTGGTGGCGGGCTCCGTCGAGCGCTTGGATGAGACGGAAGTCGTCGTCCAGGCAGTCGGCCAGGAGGTGAAGCACCCGGACGGTGGCGTTCTGGAGCCGGGTGCGTAAGTCCGGGTCGGTGAGCCAGAACCCGTTGGGTGCCTCCGCCTGCGAGCGACGGGCCGGGGTGGGTGCGTCGTGTGCTTGCTTCGGCTGTTGTTTCTGCGTCTGGGGGAACCAGAGGGTGGTGTACTGCTCGATCGCCCGACGGAGCTTGGTCGTTGCGGCGCCCTGCCACGGTGGCCCGTCGCGCTCGCTCCAGTCGCGGATGACGGCGTAGCCGTCGTCTCCGGGTTCCCGGTGAAGGGCGTCGTCGCGGCTGCGGAAGGTGTCGTGAGCGGCGAACGTGAGGACCAGGCTGTCCAGCACTCCCTGCTCGGCGTGGAGGATCTGCAGGCGCAGGCCGTCGTATTCGCCGGCGCGGATGGTGCGGGCGAAGTCGATCCGCAGCCGTAGCGACGAGCCGGGTGCGGGGGCGCAATAGCAGGAGTCACCGATGACGGTGCCGTCGGTGAGCTGGAGCTGCTCGGTGAAGAACTGCTGGGCGTACAGGGGCATGGGTTGCTTTCGCGTGAACGGGGTGGTTCAGCGGCGCAGCCCCGGGCGGGCCGCCGGGTGTGCTGGGGGCGGTGGCGTGCTGGTGGTCCAGCGGCGCACGCTGGGGGCCGGCAGGACGGTCGGCCGGCGGGCTGCCGCGGCGCGGCGGACGTCCAGCGGGGTCGGCACGGCGGGCTGGGGCGGTTCGACGGGCGTGAGCCAGGCCAGCTCGGCCAGGCGCGGGCGCAGGGACGTCCTGCTGCGGATGACCGGGGCGGGGTCGGCGAGAGCGGCGGCCGTGGCGGCGATCAGGTGCGAGGGGGTGCGCGCGGTGAAGACCGCCTCGGCGCGGGTTGCCCAGCCCGGTGGTCCGGCCCACAGGGTCACGGTCTCGGCGTCGGAGTCCGGGGCGGTGACGTCGATGCTCGCTCCGGCCAGCCCGCCCGGGGCGACGATGTCCACGAAGCCGTGGCGCGGCGGGTTGCGCTTCCAGCCGGCATCGAGGAGGGGGCGTATGCCGGTGGTCCAGTACACGGAGGGCTGGGTGAGGAAGGTGGTGCTGTCCTCGGCCCACTCGTCGGCAAGGGCGCGGGTGAGTCCTGCGACGATCTCGGGGGGCGTGGCGTGGTTGATCCGTGCGGTCCAGCGGGGCGGGGAGACGGGGTCCTCGGCCGCGCTGATGACCCAGGTGTCGTAGTCGTCGCCGAACCAGCCGATGCGGATGCGGTGGTCGGGTGAGGCGACGACGAGCTGGCAGGGCCCGGTTTCGGGGTAGTGGTGGGGCCAGTGGGCCACGGGGTCGAAGCTGGGGTCGGCGTGGCCGGGCAGTCCGGCGAGGTAGCGCGGGTAGACGTACACGTCGCCGCTGCTCGAAAGGTCACTGTCGGGAGGCAATGAGGTCCTGGAGGGTGGAAGGGCCGGATGGTCAGCCGACGGTGTGCAGCAGTGCTGCTTCGAGATCGGCCGGGCTGCCGGTGTAGTGCAGGGTGCGCAGGCCCACTGCTTCGGCGGCGCGGCAGTTGTCGGCGCGGTCGTCCACGAACAGCACGCGCCGGGGGTCGCCGACGCCGGTGGCCTTCAGGGCGTGTTCGTAGGCGGCCGGGTCCGGCTTGCACACCTGCAGCCGGGCCGAATACAGGGCCTGGTGCATCATCCGGCGCCAAGGGTGGGTGTCGAGCACGTCGCTGAGGTGGGCGGGGGCGTTGGACAGCAGCACCATCGGCAGCCCGGCGGCGTGGGCACGATGCAGGACGGAGAGGACTCGCTCGTCGGTGCCGGTCCACATGTCGGTGTCGGCGGTGAGGAGGTCGTGCAGCAGGCGGGGGCCGGGGTGGGAGCCGAGGACGCGGGCCCAGTACGCCAGGTCGCTGAGCTGGCCGGCGTCGTAAGGTTCGCGGGCGCTCCAGAAAGCGTGCTGGAAGCCGGTCAGGTCGTCGTCGGGCCAGGAGGCCGTGCGGGCGAGGCGACGCCACTGGGTGTGGGTGGGCTGGAGGCCGATGACGCCGTTGTAGTCGAGGATGACGGCGTCCAGGCCGGTCGTGCGGGTGCGGGTCAAGGGGCGGTGTTCTCCAGGGCGCGGTGGGCAAGGACGGCGAGCGCGGCTGCGAGGAGGGCGGGCAGCAGCAGGGCCGCGGGCAGGGTGGTGGCGCCGGCGAGGATGCCGATGAGGGCGGGGCCGGCCAGCAGGCCGAGGTAGCCGGTCACCGAGACGGTGGCCACGGCCCCCGGCCCGCCGGCCCCGGCTGCGGTGATCAGACAGGGGACGGTGGTGGACAGGCCGAGCCCGAAGACCGTCCAGCCGGCCAGGGCGGCGGGCACGCTGTCCGCCAGGACGCCGGTGGTCAGTCCGGCTGCGGCGAGGACGGCTCCGGCGCGGACCACGCCCGGGGTGCCGAAGGCGGTGGTGAGGCGGTCGCCGGTCAGCCGGCCCAGGGTCATGCCCGCGCTGTAGAGGGCGAACGCGCTCGCCGCGGCGGCCGTGGTGCCGCCCAGGGTGTGGACGTGCACGGCCGCCCAGTCGGCTGCCGCCCCCTCCCCCAGCAGGCTGGCTGCCGCCAGCGCTCCCAGCAGCCACAGTCGTCCGCGCGGCAGTACTACAGACCTGCCGCCGCTGGCCGTTGGCGGCTGGTCGGTGCCGTCCAGGGCGAGGGTGGTCGGTCCTGCCGCGAGCACGGCGACCGTGAGTGCCAGGCCGGTGGCGAGGAACAGGGTGCGGTGGCTGGTCGCGGCGGTGGCGGCGGCCAGGGCGGCGGCGCCGAGCGCGCCGAGGGAGTAGGCGGCGTGCAGGGAGGACATGATGGGCCGGTCGTAGGCGTTTTGGCAGCGCACCGCCGCGGAGTTCGCGGCGACGTCCACGACACCGTGCGCGGCTCCAAAGGCGAGCGCCGCCACGAGCAGCGAGCCCAGGGTGCGGCACTGGCCCAGCACGGCGAGGGATCCGGCGAGCCCGACGGCTCCGCTCATCAGGAGCACGGGGAGCCGTTCGGGCCGGGCGAGGCGGCCACCGGCCTGGAGGCCGGCGACCATGCCGAGGGCGGCGGCGAGCAGGACCCAAGAGAGCTGGGCGGTGCTGAGGTGGGCGGCGTGCTGGACGGCGGGCATCCGGGCGCCCCAGATGGCCATCACCACGCCCAAGCCGAGGAAATAGCCGGTCAGCAGCCTCCGGCTGCGGCGGGCAGCGGCGGTGGGACGGCTCACGCGGCGCGACCGCCAGTGACAGACGCATCGCCCGCGAGGGGGGTGATGTCGATGTGGAGGCGGCGGGCGGCCTGGTCGGCGCGTGCTCGTGCGAGGTCGGCGGTGGGAGCGGTGGTGATCAGGTAGCCGATGCGGGCGGTGAACATGGTGCCGCCGTCCACAGGGAGGAGGAGCTGGTCTCCGGCCTGGTGCTGGAAATGGACGCGGTCCAGCCAGCGCGGGCAGATGCCGTCGAAGTAGACGCGGCGCAGGGTGCCGGAGACGGTCGGGTAGATCAGCTGGATCGCGGCGGCCGAGGAGCGGGTGGAGATGAGATCGGGTGCCCGGCCGCAGGCGATGTCGGCAGCGGCGCGCGGCAGGTCGATGCCGGTCGCCAGGTGCACGAGGTGGCCGATCATGTCGCCGGCGATCCTCCCGTTGACCTCGACCAGCCGAGGCCGGCCGTCGACCAGCCGCATCTCGACATGGCTGACGCCGTCGGTGATCCCCAGCGCGCGGATCGCGGCGCGTGCCGCGGGGGCGACCACGTCGAGCAGCGGGTCGGCGGCATGGACCGAGTGGGCCAGTTCCTCGAAGTACGGCGGTTCGCTGACCGTCTTGCGGGTCACCGCGACCACGGTGGTCTCGCCCCGGTAGGTGACGCACTCCACCGACACCTCGGGCCCGTCGAGATACTCCTCGACCAGCACACTCGTACTCTCCTGCCCCTGACCGGCAGCCTTGGCGGCGAACTCAAAGGCGCTCGCGAGCTGGTCGGGGGTGTCGGCGCGGATCACGCCGATGCTGGCCGCCTGCGCGGCCGGCTTCAGCACGACCGGGTAGCCGATCCGCTCGGCCGCCACCCTGGCCTCGGCCCCGGTGCGCACGCTCACCGAGGCGGCCGAGGGGACTTGGTGCCGGGCGAACAGCGCACGCGAAGTGGCCTTGTTGCGGCACGCCTGCATGACCTCGGGGGCGTTGGTGGGCAGACCGAGCTGGCGCGCGAGGCGGGCGACGGCAACGAGGTACCACTCGGTCCAGGTGAACACGCCCGCCAGGTCGTAGCGCTCGGCCAGCGCCTTTCCGGCGGCCGACAGCTGTACCGGGTCGGCCGGGTCGGGCACCACCATGCAGTCGCGGAGGTAGGGCACCTCCCACGACGGCTCCTCGCCGGTGATCAGGACGATGTCATAGGCGGCGGCCACGGACTGCAGGCAGTACCTGCGGTACGCCTCGGCTTCCGTGTCGGCGGCGGCGACGACCAGGACGACAGGACGGTGGGACACGAAAAGGAACTCCTCAGAATTCAGACGAGACGACAGACAGAGGCCGGGAGGCTTTACGGGGTGCGCCGTCGGCGAACCTCGATCACGGACGCCCACCGCGGATGGGCGGCGAGCAGTCTGCGCGCGTACAGGGCGGTGTAGTTGTTGTTCAGCCCCTTCACCCCCACTGGCCGGCTCCAGCGCAGGGCCTCGAACAGGGCCTTCATCCCGACTCGCTCGGCTCCGGCGGCCAAGCGGTCCTCCACGAGCCGTTCCAGCGCGCGGTAGATCCACGGGTGCTCGGCATCGAAGGCCCGGAACTGCTCGCTGATCGTGGGTGTGTCCCGGCGGGGGGGCATTGAGACCGGGCAGTTCGTCCTGCACGGTGGGCATGCGGGGCGTCGTTCCTTTCAGGGGCGGGGGTTCAGGCCGGTGTGGTGCGCAGGCTGCGCAGCCGGGCGAAGGCAGCGGCCAGGCCGAGGGCCTGCAGGAACGCGGTGATGGTGACGGCGTGCCCGATCTGGCTGGGCGGGAGGGCCGCGATGAGCAGTCCGGCGGCGGGGAAGGGCAGCAGGAGCAGCAGGATGGTCAGGCTCAGGGTGCTGGCGAAGGTCTCGGACGGGATGAGGTGGGAGCGCAGGGTGCGCAGGACGACGGTGAGGCCGCCTTCGCCGGCCATCAGGACGGCGACCAGGACCAGGTAGTCGCGGTAGGTGTCGGCCTGGGCGACGGCGAGGGTGGCGGCTGCGGTGACGGCGGCGGCGGTGGCGCCGACGGGCCACAGCCCCCACCGGTCGATCGCCCGGCGCGCGGCGGTGATCGCGAGCAGGGAGGCGAGGGCGGCGGCGGACCAGATCAGTCCCGCATCGGCGCTGGAGCGGCCCAGTTCGGTAACGACGATCACCGGCATCGCCGCCTGCAGCAGGGCGATGGCCGTGTTCGACAGGATCAGGCCGCCCACCAGCCAGACCAGGGCGGGCAGGGCGAGCAGGCTGTCCCATCCCGCCCGCACGCCGCTGGCGCTCTGTCGGCTGCCGTTGGGCGTGGGCTGCCCGTGCGGGAGCAGGACGGCGGCCAGCAGGGAGAAGGCGGCGAGTGTGCTGAGCATGAGTGCCGGTCCGCCGTACTCCAGCAACAGGCCAGATGCCAGGGGGCCCGCCAGCGTTGTGGTCTGGTCGATGCCCAGCAGCACCGACTGCACGCGGTGCGCTTGGGTCCCGGCCATGCGGCTGGCCTGGCCGCCTGCGGTCTCGGCGGCGAGATAGCTGCACTCGGTGAGGAAGCCGCTCACCGGAGCGAGCGCCAACACCACCACCGCCGCCGACACCCCGAAGGTCGGCACCGCGAGCAGAAGCGCGGCCAGCAGCACGGCCAGGGCCCGGCCGACGCACGCGGCACGAAAGACCCGGGTGATGCCGTGACGGTCGACCAGGGCGCCGGCCACCGTGAACGCCACCAGGCGCGGCAGCCACTCCAGCGCGAACGCGAGTCCGGTCAGCGCGGCCGACCCCGTGGCCGCGACGACGATCAGCGGGATGCCGTATGTGGTCATCGCGAACGCGGCCCCGTCAACCGATCGGGGCAGATAGACACTGCGGAACAGGGAGGAGCGGCCGTCGTGCCGGGCGCTGCTGGCCCTCACGCGGCCAGCACGGGCTCGACACCCTGGGTCAGCCGGGGGTTCTCGTGAAGCCACCGCTGGAGCAGGGCACGCGCCCCATCGAGATCCTCGGCAGCCGTGCGCGGAGCACCTTCGGGCTCCTCGGCGAGGATGGGCATGATGAGCAGGGAGAGGGCGTGCTGAACGCGGCCGGTGAAGTCGCAGACCGGTGCCGGGAGGTGGTGGCGGCGCGCGACGCGGGCCAGCGCGTCGTAGACGTCGGCCAGGCCCGAGCCGGAAGGTGTCAGGCTCAGGCCCACACCGGACTGGTGACAGGCCAGCCCGAGAGCGCGGGCCTGCCCGACGGCTCGCTGCAGATGGTGGACGGACAGGTCGGGCAGGGTGCGGGTCAAGCCGCGCGGGGAGATGGGCCCGTTGTCGTCGATTTCGGTGACCAGGCGGATCAGGCCGGGCGTGGACAGCACCGTGCAGGCGTGGCGGAGGCCGGCGGTGTGGGAGAGGGTGGTCATCGGCGCGGGCCTCCGGCGGGCAGGGCCGCCAGCGGGCGGGTCGGGGCGGCGTGGGAGAACAGAGCGGTGCGCTGCCAGACCGGCGTCTGGTCGGCGCCGGCCGGTGCGGGCGTGGTCGTCGGCGCCTGCGGTCGCGGCTGGCCGCTGCGCCGCATCCGTTGTTCCGGCGTGGCCTGGGCGGTGCCCCAGACCGGGTGCTGTCCGGCCTGGGTGAGGGGCTGGCCGGCGGCCCACGCCGACACGGCGCCCAGGACCGGACCAAGACCTTCCCCGGCGGGAGACAGGCGGTAGGGCAGCCCCTTGCCGTTGGTGGCGACGAGACCGTCGTCCACCAGCTGCCGCAGCGGCGGATAGATGTTGGTCCAGTAGCTGCCGGGAAGGACCGCCATGGCCAGTGCCCGGCTGCTGACCTCGCCCCGGATCTTGAGCACCCACAAGATCGCGGCGGCGTGCCGCCGGGTCAGCAGAGTGAGACCGTCCTCGATCTGCTCGATCGCGGGCAGCGGCTGCTCCGGCTTCTCCAGATACTGCTCGGCCCAGGTGACGATCAGCGGCAGGACCGGCAACAGCGTGGTGGCCCGGTCCGTCGCACCGTAGCTGACGTGCCGCGGACTGTGCTCGGTGCGCTGGACGAGCCCGGCATCACACAGATGCCGAAGTTTGCCGTGCAGTTGGCTGTCGCCCAGCCAGGAAAGCCTGGAGGCGAGTTCGCTGTAGCGCAGCGGCTGCCCATTCAGGGCGAGCAGGATCCGCACGTTCCAGCGCGGCGTGACCATGGCGAGGGCCTCGGTGACCCGGGCGACATCGGCGTCGATGTCGGGCGGCAGACCGGTGAGGGCCAAGGAAGAACTCCTGTGATCGTGACGGATACGCGTGCGGGTCAGCGGCGCAGAGCGCTCGTGGCCGCGGCGGGCAAAGCGGCGGCCACCGTGGTGGTAAGCGGGGACGGCTCGGGCCGCTCAGGCTCCTCGGCTGGCTCTTCGTGTTCGGCCGGCCCGGGCGGATTGGCGGGGTCGGGGGGATCGATGCGCACCAGGCTCTGCAGTACCGCCGACGCCGTGGCCGCCTGGGTGTCGCGGACGGTGACCGCTTCGGCGAGCCGGCGGGCGCAGTCGAGGACGTGCACCACCTCGTGGGCGCTGATGTCCCGCGCGGGATGCATGAGTTGCGCGAGGCGTTCGCGGTGGACGGTGACGCTGCGCTCGGCGAGAGCGAGCGTGTCGTGCAGGCCGAGGAGGGCGGTGAGCATGCCGGGCGGCTGGTCTTGGACGTGTGCGTGGAGGTCGGCGAGCGGGGCGCCGTAGAGGTCCTCGATCCGTCCGGCGACCTCGGTGGACGTCGGGTGCATCACGCCGGGGCGCTCACGGTCGACGGGCCCGCATCGGCCCGGCACCCCCGGGTGCCGGGGGGACCGCGGACGTGGAAGGGGAGGGGGGAAGGAACAGTTGCGCCGTTTGCCCGCCCCGCGACTCCCTCCCCCGGGGGGGCATGGCACGCAGGAGCTGATCGAGCGCGGTGCGGTAGCCGTCGCGGGCTTCGAGTGCCGCCTGCAGCCACTGCTGGTCCCAGCGCAGGGCCTCGGCGGACAACTCGTTCATGTCCCGGTCGGGGGCCATCGCCGCGTGGACGCGGTCGCGGACCCGGGCGACCTGTTCCTCGGCCAGGGCCAGGAAGGAGCGCAGCTCCAGTGCCTGCGCCAGCGCCGGGGAGGCGTCCGGGAGTACCGCGGCCGTGTACAGATCGGCGACCGGGGCGCCGAAGACCTGGTGGAGGCGGTCGTCCGCGGAGCTGGGTTTGTGCCGGGCGCTCACCGCGCAAGGCTCCTTCCCGGCCTCTGAGCGGTCGCCGGCCGCGGTGCCGGGCTGGTGGGTACGGCCGGGCCCTGGCGCTGGCCGAAGCGGGCCAGCAGCCGGGCGGCCAGGCCGTGCTTGCCCACGGCGTTCGGGTCGAGCAACCACCGCACGACCATGGCCCGCCCGTCGCGGACGGCGACGGCCTTATTGACGCGCTGGGCCAGCTCCTTCGTCGGGTCGTCCACCTCGCTGGGCTGGCTCTCCAGCGCGGCCACGAGGGCGTCCTCAGCACGGTCGAGCGTCGCCTGCGATTCCAAAAGCATGCCGTGCCACGTGACGATGCCGGTGGCGTCGGAATTGTAGGTCGGCGCTGCGGCGACGGCGGCCTTCAAGTGGCCGATGCTCATTCGGAAGCGGGCTTCGATCTGTGCGGTGAGCACGCCCACGACGTCGTCCATCGGATCGGGTGGAGCGGCGGACAAGAAAGACTCCTCTTCCAAAGACACGGCAGGGCCGGAGGCGGCGAGGCAACAGACCACGCGCTCAAGGGCGCTGAGATCCCGCCGCGTTACTGGCGGGGGTTTAGGGGTCCTAACAGAAGTTGTTGATCAAGTGACTATCGGCTTGTCTGCTCGTTGGTCGGGTCGTGGGGAAGCGTCAGTCGCGGCCGTGGATCGTG
>NZ_JBVJOT010000111.1:0-12687 GCF_055583025.1 Streptomyces sp. NPDC104831 | reverse complement strand
AGCCCAGCAGGGTCCCCCCCCACCCCCCCACCACCCCCCCCCCCCCCCCCCCCCCCCCCCCCCCCCCCCCCCCTCCCTCCCCCCCCCCCCCCCCCCCCCCCCCCCCCCCCCCCCCCCCCCCCCCCCCCCCCCCCCCCGCTTCAGGACCGTTCCGCCGCCTCGTCGATCCGCCGGGAGCACAGGGCGCGCCCGCTGGGGCCGGCCATGAGCGCACCGGTCTCCAGGCTATAGCTGGAGTGGTGCAGTGGACAGGTGATGCGCAGCGCACGGGTGTTCACGTACCCGTGGGCCAGATGTCCGCGGCGGTGCGGGCAGAACGCCTCGACCTCGTACTGCTTGTCGCCGACGGTGACCTTCAGTGTGTCGTCACCGGTCTGTTCGATGGTCACCTCCGGTGAGCGCTTCACGGTGCCGTCCGCTGCGCCGAGGCGACCGCGGCTTCGGTGGCCGCGCCCAGGATCTCGCTGGCCAGCATGAAACCGGTCCACACCTTCGCCGGCTGGAGGTCCGCCTCCGCGTCGAACTCCCGGATCGCGTTCTGGAGTTCCTTCGCGTGGAAGTTGTCGATGTGCAGGTGCTCGGTGTAGTACCGCGCGCCTTCCAGGCCGAGCCGGGTCGCGCCGTCGGCGAAGCACTTGAACGCGTAGAGGATGCTGGACTCCAGGTAGCACAGGCATCCGAGGAAGTACTCGGGGCGGGGCGCCCGCGTCGCCGCCCAGAAGAACATGTTGACGTAGTCGAACGTCTCCGCGTTGGTGCTGTGCAGGTAGTCCCGCTCGTCCTGCGACAGGCCGAGTTCCCCGGCGAGCTCCCGGTAGATGTTGAAGTGGGCCTGGTCCAGGTTCCCGCAGCCGAACTCGTCGACCAGGACACGGAAGATGGCCATCTTGGCCCGCCTGGGCAGCCGCCAGACGATAGGCAGGAAGGACTCCGACTCCGTCAGGCCGTCCACCGCGAACTGCGCCACGACCTCGCGGAACTGGTTGCGGGTCAGGTCTTCGGCCAGAACGCGCTCGCACTCGGGCGGGTCGGTCTCCTCCTGCGCCAGGCGCTCTTTGATCAGGCGCATCAGGTCGGCCCGGTCCGCCATGGGCGGGGCCGAGGCCTCGATACGGGCCGCGCGCCGGGCTATCTGGTCCTCTTCGAGGGCGATCAGCTCACGCAGTTCATCAGGCGTCGGAATGGAACGGTTGAGTGCGAAAAGACGGGCCTGGGGAGTGAGCCGGCCGGTGACCGCGGGGGTCGCGGTGATGGTCATGGGTGTCTCCTCCTTCGCGAGGTCAGTCGACGGGCAGGCCGGTGCCGATGACGCCCCGGGCCGCGAGTTCCTTCTTGATGTGCACGTACCAGTCCTCGGCGTCGAGCTTGTAGCGCCTGCTCAGTTCGTCGACGCGCGCCTGCTGCATCCCGTCGGGGTCCGCGAGGGCGGCCCGGCACGCCTCCGGCTCCAGGTTCGCCAGCGAACCGATGAACCCGGCGGTTCCCGTCACCTTGGTGATCAGGTGCTCCCAGCCCTGGAACACGGGCACGCCCGGGTCGGAGGCCAGGACCCGCCGGGTGAACTCCTCGTCGGCGCTGGACTCCTTGACGCCGATCACGCTCGGCAGCGCGCAGGCCTGGGCGAGCTCGGCCGCGTTCAGCGACCACCCCGAAACCTCGTGCTCGCAGTAGAGGAAGATCGGCAGGTCGCTGTCGCGCTCGACGGCGCGGACGTGCTCGACGAAGCCGAGCTGGTTGCTCTCCGTCTTGCCGAACGGCGGCGGCACGACGACCGCGTCGGCGCCGAGGGAGGCCGCCAGTTCGCTGCGGCCGACGATCAGCGGGGCGAAGCCGAGTTCCGCGCCCGCCAGCACCGGCAGGCCGCGGGCGTGGCGCACGGTGTAGCGGACCATGTCCATCCACTGCGTGAGGGACAGCTTCCATCCCTCGCCGGAGCTGAGCGCCGGCATGAACCCGTCCACGCTGCCGTGCAGGGTGTCCAGCAGGCGGGCAACGGAGGCCTCGTCCACCTTGCCGTTCTCGTCGATGGGCGTGACGAGGGGGACGATCACCCCTCTCAGCTCGCGCAGGCGCGCCACGTTGCGCGCCTTTCGATCAGACACGGGCATGGTCGACCTCCAGGACGAGTGACGTGCGGTACAGACCGGCCAGCGGTTCCGGGAAGCTCCCTGCGGACGCCTGGTCGGGGGCGCCGACGGCCAGGCCGTTGTCGGCCAGCCTCAGCAGGCGGGGGTTGACCGTGACCAGCCGGGCGCCGGCGGTGACGGCGGAGGCCAGCAGGAGCTTCTCGCGCAGCGACAGGGCGGCCGTCTCGGGCAGGTCGGCGGCGACCTTCCAGACGTCCTCCGTGTAGGGAGTGCGCTTGATCGGCATGGTGCTGTGCAGGACGTCCATGAACGGGTAGTAGGCGTCCTGTGTCTCGCGCGGCAGGCCCCAGACAACGTCGTCGCAGCGCCCCACCTCCTCGTACGTCATCCACACCCGGTCGTGCAGGTGCCGGGCGAAGAAGGCGGCGCAGGCCTGCCGGACGTCCGGTTCGGCGGCGTGCATCCCCATGAAGAGGGACGCGTCGATGTACGTCTCGGTACGCGGGTCAGCCGGCAAGGGAATCCACCACCTCGCGCAGCGTGACCACGGCCTCCTCGAACTCCGAGGCGTCCCGGGCCAGCGCCATGCGGACGTAGCGCTCGCCCTTCTCCGGGGTGTGCCAGAAGAAGTAGGTGCCCGGCAGGACGTAGACGTCGTGCTCGGTGAGCTTTCGCTGGAGGTCCGTGGCCTTCAGGTTCTCGTCCGTGATCCGGAACCAGGCGACGCTGACGTTGACGGCCGGGTCGATGTGTTCCAGCAGGCTGCCGGCGAGGACCTTCTGCGCGGTCTCGCGGTTCGTCGAGACGACGTCGCGGATCGACTTCATGTTGTCGGCGATGGAGTCCTCGACGTAGCGGGTGAGGAAGTTGAGGATGAACGGGGAGACGTCCAGCAGGACGCTCGTGTGGATGTTGTAGACCTCCTCGTGGAGGTCGGCGCTGCAGGTGAGCATGGCGCATTTGGCGTCCTGCAGCGGCCAGGTCTTGCCGGTGTCCTCGAGCGCGATGTACCGCACGCCCGACTCGTCGAGCAGTTTGTACAGGTCGAAGCGGCCGAAGCGCGGGTCGGCCAGGGCGAAGGCGGCGAAGCACAGGTCGACGACGAAGAGTTTGTCGTGGTCGACGCAGTAGCGGACGACTTCCTCGAAGCCCTTGCGGCCGTGCTGGAGGAGCGTGAACCCGGTCGGGTTGTTCGGGTCGACGAGGAACAGGGCGTCGGTCTCCACGTGCCGGACGAGTTCGTCGTAGATCCGGTCGGCGTCGTGCAGGACGCTCTCCGGGATCGGCCGCGGGCTGACACCGACGTTCTTCAGCACGTCGGGCAGGTTGTCGAAGCACGGCTCGATCAGCGAGATGGATATGTCGTTGCGGCTCAGGTACATGCCGGCGACGAGGGTGGAGATGGACGCGGCGTAGGAGAGCATGGTCGTGTCCCTGCGGACGCTGTCCTGGCCGTGGAGGCGGAAGAATGCCTCTTTGAACTGGTTCTCCAGGTCGATCTGGCGGGACTTCTCGGCTTCGTACCACAGCTCGGGCAGGTTCGCGACGATGTCCCGCTGGGTCGGCGACTGCTCCTGGTGGGTGTGTGCGTCCGCGAGGTTGTGCCGGGTCTGCAGGGCCTGGATCTCGTGCTGAGTTAGGTCGAGCAGCTGCTCGGTCATGCTTCTCCCTGGGCGATGCCGACCG
Organism: Streptomyces sp. NPDC104831; assembly: GCF_055583025.1. NCBI lineage: Bacteria > Bacillati > Actinomycetota > Actinomycetes > Kitasatosporales > Streptomycetaceae > Streptomyces > Streptomyces sp. NPDC104831. Next base: position 8,914 of record NZ_JBVJOT010000111.1, on the reverse strand, counting down.
GCCGTCGGATGCACCGTTGTCCGATGACAGGGCGTCCAAGAGCCGATCCGGCGAGGCGAGTGATGGAAAAGCGCGCTGCGGCGCTGGTGAGAAATCGACTGTTCGCGAGGCCGGGCCCACACCCGGCGCATCCGATACGTGACAACAGAGGCTTGCCACGGACGCGGTTGGTCGTTCGAGTACCGTAACCGATGATCGATCATTGCTCAAATAGTCTGAGCCGAGGAGAACTGAGTTGTCCCTTCCCACGAACCCCGCGGTGCCCGCATCCTCCCCGCCCCCCAGAGCCGCCAGGTCGGGCGCCACCCTGGAGCGGGTGCCCCTGCACGAACGCGTGCGGATCTTCGTCCTCGAAGGCCTGGTGGCCGGCCGCTGGGAACCCGGCGACCGGATCGTGGAGCGCCGCATCGCGCTCGAACTGGGCGTCAGCCAGGCGCCGGTGCGCGAGGCACTGCGCGAGCTGGAGACCATGGAACTCGTGACCTCCACGCCCAACAAAGGCGTGCGGGTACGGGAGCTGACCCTGGATCAGCTGCGCGACGTGTACCTTGTGCGTGCCTCCCTCGAACGGCGCGCGGTGATGCTGGCCGCCCCCCGTCTGGCCGGGAACGTCGCTGCGCTCGAGCGGCACCTGCTCGCCATGCGCCGGGCCGCGACCGGCGGGGACGCCGACGACCAGGCCCTGCACGGTGTGGCCTTCCACCGCGCCATCGTCTACGCCTGCGGGAACCCGGTACTGATCCGGCACTGGGACTGGCTCGGCGTCGAGGCCTGGACCCGCCTCTCCCTGCGGTGGCTGCGCACCGAGCTGCACGACAACGCGGAGGACCACGAGGAGATCGTCGAGGGCCTGCGCCGGGGCGATCCGCACCTGGGACGCCTGATGGAGCTGCACATCATGGACTACGCACACGAATCGAGGAACGCCTGATGCCGACGGCCGATCCCCTGCACCCCGTGGACGACCTGCCACCGCACGACGTCACGCGGCTCGCCGACCCCCGGACCACCACGCCCCCCGGCACCCTGACGGTCTTCTCCGACATCTGGTGCTCGTTCGCGCACGTCGCCCTGTACCGCCTGCACAGCACGCGGGAGCGGCTGGGACTGACCGAACGGGTGCGGATCGACCACCGCGCCTTCCCCCTGGAGATGTTCAACGACGGACCGAGCCCGCGCCGGGGCACCGACTCCGAGGTCGGGGGGATCGCGCACATCGAGCCGGACGCCGGCTGGCAGATGTGGCGCTCGCCTGACTGGAAGTTCCCGTCCACCTCGCTGTTCGCGCTGGAGGCCGTGCAGCTGGCCAAGGAGCAGGGACTCGAGGCCGCCGAGGCGCTCGACCTGGCCATACGGCAGGCGTTCTGGGCGCACAGCCGGCCCATCGGCGCCCGTTCGGAGATCATCGCCCTTGCCCGCGAGACGCCGGGGGTGCGCGACGACCTGATCGCCGCGGGGCTGGACGACGGCCGGGCCCGCCGCCTGGTGACCCTCGACTTCCAGTGCGCCCGCCGCCACCAGGTGCGGTGCAGTCCGCACGTGTTCGCCTCCGACGGCAGCGAATGGGCCAACCCTGGCGTCGAGGCGACCTGGCACGGTGCCTACGGAACCGGCTTCCCCGAGGTCACCCGGGACGATCCCGCCGCGTGGGAGACCGTCCTGCGCACCGCCGCCGACCTGGCCTAGGCCTCCTGACTCACGCCCAGTTTTGATCGATCATTGAAAACTTACTGACTGGTAGCAATTGACCACGCGACCTGACGGCACGTAGTTTCTGCTGTGAGGAATCGATCTTCCATTATGCGGAAGTAAATAGTCGCGAGGGTTTCGACGACCAGTCGGCCGGTTTCACCCACACAACCGGCCGCCGCCAAGTGGCCTACCCGGTTCCGGTCTGGCCCGCGTCACAGAAGGGCGATCCCATGTCCCCGAACCACCAGCTGGACCAGCTGCCGGAACCTGATCCGCAGGAGGTGGCCGAATGGCTCGCCTCCGTGGACGGCGCGGTCGGCGCCGTCGGGCCACAGCGCACCGCGCGGCTGCTGCGACGGGTCGTCGATCACGCCCGCCGGGCGGGGGTACCGCTGCCGCCGCCGTCCGTGACCCCGTACGTCAACACCATCCCGACCGCCGCCGAACCGGCCTACCCCGGCGACGAGGCGATGGAGGCGCGGATCACGGCGTGGAACAGGTGGAACGCCGCCGCCATGGTCACCCGCGGAAACGAACGAGGTGGCCTTGGCGGGCACATGGCCACCTACGCCTCGGCCGCCTGGCTCTACGAGGTCGGCTTCCAGCACTTCTTCAAGGGCAAGGACGCCGACGGCAGCGGTGACCAGCTCTACATCCAGGGCCACGCCTCGCCCGGCGTGTACGCCCGCGCCTTCCTCGAAGGCCGGCTGAGCGAGGCCGAGCTGGACCGCTTCCGGATGGAGGCCGGCGGTGGCGGTCTGCCCTCCTACCCGCACCCTCGGCGACTGCCCTGGCTGTGGGAGTTCCCGACCGTGTCCATGGGGCTCGGCCCGCTCTCGGCGATCTACCAGGCCCGGTTCAACCGCTACCTGCACCACCGTGGGATCAAGGACACCAGCCACAGCCACGTCTGGGCCTTCCTCGGCGACGGCGAGATGGACGAGCCGGAGTCCACCGCGGCCCTAGCCCTCGCCGCCCGCGAGGAACTCGACAATCTCACGTTCGTCATCAACTGCAACCTGCAGCGCCTGGACGGCCCGGTGCGCGGCAACTTCAAGATCATGCAGGAGCTGGAGGCCCAGTTCCGCGCGGCCGGCTGGAACGTCGTCAAGGTCCCCTGGGGCGTGGAGTGGGACGGCCTGCTGGCCGCAGACTCCGACGGCTCGCTCCTCGACGCCCTCGACACCCTGCCCGACGGCCAATTGCAGACATTCGCCGCCCGGGACGGGGCGTACATCCGCGAGCGCCTGTTCACCGGCGCTCTCGCCGACCTCGCCCGCCCCTACAGCGACGAGGACCTCGCCCGGATCGTCGGCACCTCGCGAGGCGGACACGAACCCCGCAAGGTCCACGCCGCCTACCGAGCGGCCCTCGACCACCGCGGCGCGCCGACGGTCGTCCTGCTGCAGACGGTCAAGGGCTGGACGCTCGGCCCCGGCTTCGAGTCGCGCAACGCCAACCACCAGATGAAGAAGCTGTCCGGCAAGGAGTTCCGCGCGATGCGCGACCTCCTGGAGCTGCCCATCCCCGACTCCCGGCTGGGCGAAGGCCTGGTTCCCTACGCGCACCCCGGGGCGGACTCCGAGGAAATCGCCTACCTCCAAGAGCGCCGCCGTGCGCTCGGTGGCCCCGCTCCCGCCCGCCGGGTCGTCGCCCGCCCGCTGCCCGCCCCCGCCGACAAGCCGTTCGCGGCGCTGGCCAAGGGCTCGGGCAACCAGGAGATCGCCACCACCATGGCCTTCGTCCGCTTGGTCAAGGAATTGATGCGGGAGAAGGAGACCGGCGCGCGCTGGGTGCCCATCGTCCCGGACGAGGCCCGCACCTTCGGCATGGAGTCGCTGTTCCCGTCCGCCGGGATCTACTCCCCCAAGGGGCAGACCTACGAGCCCGTCGACCGCGACCAGCTCCTCTACTACAAGGAGTCCACCGCCGGCCAGATCCTCAACGAGGGCATCACCGAGGCCGGTTCCCTCGCCTCCTTCACCGCCGCCGCGACGTCGTACGCGACGCACGGCGAACCGATGATCCCCTTCTACATCTTCTACTCGATGTTCGGATGGCAGCGGACGGCCGACCAGTTCTGGGCGCTGGCCGACCAGCTGGGCCGGGGCTTCGTCATCGGCGCCACCGCGGGACGCACCACCATGACCGGCGAGGGCCTCCAGCACGCGGACGGCCACTCGCACCTCATCGCCTCCACCAACCCCGCCTGCCTCCCCTACGACCCCGCCTTCGCCTACGAGGTCGGCGTGATCGTCCGCGAGGGGCTGCGGCGCATGCACGGCGAGAGCCCGGAGGACGTCTTCTACTACCTCACCGTCTACAACGAGACCAAACTCCAGCCACCGATGCCGCAGGGAGAGGGGATCGAGCAGGGGATCCTGCGAGGTCTGTACCGCTACCGGCCGGCCGACGCCGCCGCCGCGGACGCCCCGCGCCTGCAACTGCTCGCCTCCGGGACGGCCATCCACTGGATCCTCCAGGCCCAGGAGCTGCTGGCCGCCGACTGGAACGTGGCCGCCGACGTGTGGTCCGCCCCCTCCTGGACGCTGCTGCGCCGCGACGCGATGGAGGCCGAGGCCCAGGGCCGCACCCCCTACGTCACCGAGGCGCTGGCCAGCACGCCGGGCCCGGTGCTCGCGGTGTCCGACTGGATGCGCGCCGTTCCCGACCAGATCGCCCCCTGGGTGCCGCAGCAGTGGACCTCCATGGGCACCGACGGCTTCGGCCTCTCCGACAACCGAGCCAACGTGCGCCGCCACTTCGGTGTCGACGCCGAGTCCATCGTCGTACACGCCCTGCGCACGCTCGCCGCCCGCGGCGACGTGAAGCCGGACATGCCCGACGCCGCCGCCCGGCGCTACGGCCTGGCCGGGAAGGAGTGAACTGCCGTGTCCGTTTCTGTCACCCTGCCGGCCCTCGGGGAGAGCGTCACCGAGGGAATCGTCACCCGCTGGCTGAAGGAGGTCGGCGAGGAGGTCGCTCAGGACGAGCCGCTCCTGGAGGTCTCCACGGACAAGGTCGACACCGAGATCCCCTCACCCGCCGCCGGTGTGATCCTGAAGATCACCGTCGGTGAGGACGAGACCGCCCGGGTGGGCGCCGAACTCGCCGTCATCGGTGCGCCCGGCACCGTGGTGACGCCGCCGCCCGCACCCGCTCCGGCCCCCGCCGACCCAGCCCCGCCCACTCCGGCCCCGCCCGCCCCCGCTCTGGCCGTTCCTGCCCCGCCCGCCCCCGCCGACGCGACCGGCGCGGACGACGGCGCCTACGTGACCCCGCTGGTGCGCCGGCTCGCCGCCGAGAGCGGCGTGGACCTGGCGACCGTCCAGGGCACCGGCATCGGCGGCCGCGTCCGCAAGCAGGACGTCATCGTCGCCGCCGAGGCCGCCAGGGCCGCCGCGGCGGCCCCGGCTCCGGCCGCCGCCCCGACGGCACCGCCCCCGGAGGCGTCCGCGCTGCGCGGCCGGACGGTCAAGCTCACGCGCATTCGCAAGGCCATCGCGGACAACATGCACAGGGCGTTGCAGGAGCAGGCCCAGCTGTCCTCCGTCGTCGAGGTCGACACCACGAAGCTGATGAGGCTCCGTGCCGAGGCCAAGGACGGCTTCGCTGCCCGCGAGGGCGTCAAGCTCTCCCCGATGCCGTTCTTCGTCAAGGCCGCCGTCCAGGCGCTGAAGGCCCACCCGGTCGTCAACGCCCGCCTCGACTACGACGAGGGCACGATCACCTACTTCGACCACGAGAACGTCGGCATCGCCGTCGACTCGGAGAAGGGGCTGATGACCCCGGTCATCAAGGGCGCGGGTGAGCTGAACATCGCGGGCATCGCCAGGAGGACGGCGGAACTGGCCGACAAGGTTCGCACCGGCAGGATCACCCCGGACGATCTGGTTGGCGCCACCTTCACGATCTCCAACACGGGTTCGCGCGGTGCGCTCTTCGACACGGTCATCGTCCCGCCCGACCAAGTCGCCATCCTGGGAGTCGGCGCCACGGTCAAACGCCCGGTCGTCCTCTCCGACCCGGCACTGGGCGACACCATCGCTGTGCGTGACATGACCTTCGTGACGCTCTCCTACGACCACCGTCTGGTGGACGGCGCCGACGCGGCCCGCTACCTGACCTCGGTCAAGCAGATCCTGGAGGCGGGCGAGTTCGCCGCCGAACTGGGGCTGTGACAACGGCAGGACCGACCGGACCGCCGGCCCGCCGGTGAACGGACGGGTCCCGAGGCGCTCCACCGCCCTCGGGGCCCGCCCGTCGGCTCACCCGGTCGGGTGACGGGGCACCGTCCTCATCGCCGTCGCGCTGGCCACCCCGTCCGTACTCGTGCGGGTGACGCACTGACACGAAACCGAGAGATCGCAACCGGTTCTCGGAGAACGTGCAGGTCATCGTGGACGCCGACCCGCTTGGTGGTGGCCGCGGCCCGCCCAGTACCCGGCACCATGGCAGACGCGAACCTTTGGACGCTGCGCCAGCGGTTCGGTACGGGCCCGTCCGGAGACGGCTTCGCATCCCATTGGTAGGTACTACTGAGGTTTTCGGCTTGTCGTCGGGTACTGACGGTTCACGATCGTCGAGGTATGCCGGTGAGATATCCGGAGGGTGGGGGGCCTGACCGCTGACCGTCGGGCATTTCGTGAGGGGATCCGGCTTCTGGCTGGCGAGCGGTTCACAGTGGGTGAGAAGACCGCGGTGATCGCGAAGGACCTGCGGGTGAGTGTGCGGTCGGTGGAACGCTGGCGCCGAGCCTGGCGCGAAGGCGGTCTGGAAGCCCTGCGTTCCGCGGGCCCGGCGAACTCCCCGACCGTCACAGACATCCAGTCTGCCGGACTGGAAGAAGAACTCGCCAAAGGCCCGGCAGCGCACGGCTTCGACGATCAGCGGTGGACCCTTCTGCGAGTGCAGACGGTGATCCACCGCCGTTTGCGGGTGACCCTGTCCGTGGCGACGATGTGGCGACTACTGAAAAGGCACGGCTGGTCCTGGCAGGCGCCCGCCCGCCGTGCTCTGCAGCGCGACGAGCACGCGATGGAGCTGTGGAAGAAGGAGGCGTGGCCGCAGGTAAAAGCCTCGCAGCGCCGAACGCCGCCACGGTCCTTCTATGTTTGGCCAGGTCTCCTTCACCCAGCCGGCCACCAGGTTCTCGTCCCGCTCGATCGCCCGCCGGGCGGGCCCTGGCAGCTCCAGCCGTGCCGCTTGAGCAGGGCGGCCACCCCTTCAACCCGCGAAGCGGTGACTCCCCGACGAGCTGGTGCAAACGCAAACCGCCTGGAACGCCGCCTACGACGCGCTCGCCGCACCCCGCCCCCGCACCACCACTGCCCTGCGCGGCCGCCTGCGGCGCCTGTCCGTACGGCTGTGGTGAGGAGGTCTTCACTCCAGACGGGACCTACCTCGAACACCGACCGGCTTGCCCGTGAGACACGAGCGCCGGCCGATTCCAGGCTGTTCAAGCACCCAGCACGCGTGTCTTCAATGCCCCGGGACAGCCCACCTAGTCCGGTTGCTGTGCCACGCCCATGCCCGTCCGCCTGCCCCCGGCCGCCGTCGCGCCTGATTCAGCCCACGCCGCCCTAGTTCCGGCCCGCGCCGTCATGCCACGCTGCCCACAGAACTTTGGCGTCCCGTACGACGACGCCGTCGCGCGAGAGAGGTACTGCTGCTCGCGGCGGGCCCACCCGCCACGGGGCGTTGCCGCTCGTCCGGTGGTCCGCCGTCCGGTACGCCCTGTTCAGCTCGGGGCCGCTGCCTGATTTCGCCGCCCCCGACAGCCGTGCGTGCCAGCCCCGCGCAGAGGCCGCGGTCGGCGTGCGGTCGATAGGGCCGGCCAGCCTCCGGACATGACTCGCCCGGCACTTGTCCTTCCTTACCCCCGAGCGCGGTCGGACGCGAGGACCAGGCGCGCCCGGCCGGCCGCGCCCGGCCCGCTCGCACGCGCCGTGCCGATGGCTGCCCGTGCCCGCGTGCTGTCGGACGCTGCGAGGTCGGACCAGTCCGGAACTGCTGGGGTGCGACGGCGGCCCCCGCGAGCGGGGGTGCTCGCGGGGGCCGACAAGGGTGAACGGGCTGGTAGAGCTGGTAGACGGATGGGCGTTGCACTCGCCGTCCTCGGGCTGGTGAGAGCGCCTGAGCCTACAGCTTCGGCTCATTCCGCTCGCGGCAGATCCGTCTGTGGCCGCTCAGCAGTCCAGATAGGCGGCGTGGATCCAGACCCCGGTCCGGCCGCCCCAGAGGTCGCCCATGACCCAGGAGCCCTCCTGGGCCCTGGCGTTCATTTTCTGGCCCTTGTTCACCTTGCCCAGGACCGGGTAATTGGTGCCCGGGCCGCCGCGGTAGTTGACGCCGTTGTCATTGACCGTGCAGACCAGGCCCTTGGCCACAGCCGGGGCGCTGACGGCAGGCGAGGCGGTGCTGCTGGGCGCTGTCTGTGCTGTGGCCGGAGCCCCGGCGAGCAGGAGCCCGCCGAGCGCGGCAGCTGTTGCCAGGGCAGTGCGGTGTCGTAGAAGCATGGTCGGCCTTTCGCCTCGGGACACGGGCCCCGTCCTGGGCCCGGTCACCCTCTTTCGGTGTTCTGCCGGCGGTGGTGCGCGCGGCGGGAGTGAGCCGGGACTGCTGCTGACCGGCCAGGACGCTTTATTGTCCTGACCGTCTCCCAGGTTTCGCCGGCTGATGATCCCGCTCGCCCTCCGCGCTGAGTCCAGCATTCCCTCCTGTCGGGGCCGCGTCGTTGGCACAGAGTGACCGCCTCTTAACCGAGCGTCTCCTCTCGGAAGTCGCGAGGTGGCATGCCGTGAAGCCGGCGGAAGGCGCGGGAGAAGTCCGCGGGGTGCCGAAAGCCCCAGCGGGCGGCGATGACATGCACTGGCGTGGTCCGCTGGCCGGGATCGGCAAGGTCGCGGCGGGCGCGCTCTAGACGCTGCTCACGGATCCAGGCGGCGATGGTGCGGCCATCCGGTCGGAAAATTCGGTGCAGGTAACCGACGGAGATGTGGTGGGCCGCGGCGATCGCGCCGGGGGAGAGGTCAGGATCAGCCAGGTGGGAGAGCGCGAAGCTGCGGATACGCATCCGCAGAGCCTGACGATGTCCCTCCTCGGGCAGCCGGTAATCCGAGTCGTTTACAAGTCATCTCATTTGGCTGGGTAGGCTGCTGCCGTGGCGGGGATCGTTGAGCGGCTGGTGCCGGATGAGCTGTGGGAGCTGTTCCAGCGGGTG
>NZ_JBVJOT010000110.1:0-13150 GCF_055583025.1 Streptomyces sp. NPDC104831 | reverse complement strand
CCGTTACGACAAACGCGGGTACGTCTTCCTCGGCACCGCCACAGCAGCAGCCCTGGTCATCTGGCTGCGAACTTGATCGCCCGGACAAGTCCTAGGGGGTGAGGCGTTTCGTACTCGGCCCGCTGTTCCCGCCGCTCGGTCCGCTGACAGCCGGAACCAGGCACCTGACGGGGGGAGCCATGCAAGGTTTCACCGAGTTACGTCTCGACCCGCTCGACCGGATACTGATCTCCCTGGATGCGCACCAGGGCGCCACCTTGCTGTCGTTGCTGGCCGATGCCTTCGGACAGCGCAGCCAGGGGGTGCCGCCGCGGTGGCGTCGTCTGGTCCGCTCGGCTGCCTCGAGACCCTCGGCGGCGGTTCTCGGGCCGCTGTTTGCCCCCGGCTCCTCGGTCATTCCCGATTGCGTCACCCCGACGGCGTGCATGCCGCGCGGTGATGTGGCCACCTTGTGCGCCCAGATCGCCGACCTGTCGCCGGACACACTCCTGACGGAACTCGGTGCGGAGTTTGGCGCCACCGTGCCCGAGCGGTGGCAGCCGGTGGTGGACCGGCCGCGGCAGTGGCTGCAGGCCTATGCCCGGCTGTCCCAGAGCGTCTGGCGGGAATTCGAACCAGTCTGGAAGCAAGCGGAGCAGCACATCCAACGTGAAGCTGAACGGGTGGGCGCCGCGGTCCTCCAAGGCTGCGCGGATCTGGTGTTCCAGGATTTGAGTCCGCGCTTTCGCCTGCAAGGCTCCAGCCTCCACCTGCCCGATCCGCAGGCCGACACCTTCCGGTTGAACGGGCGGCGACTGGTCCTGGTCCCCATCGTGTCGGGCCCTGGTGCGTCGATGTTCGCGCTGGACCGCCCGGATCTGGTGTGGATCGGCTACCCGCTGCCCGCGATCGGCCGGATCTGGCAAGCCTCCGCAGGCGCCCCCGCGCCCAAGACCGACGCCCTGTCGCTGGTGGTCGGCCCGCTGCGCGCGGCGGTCCTGCGGGCAGCCGCGCAGCCAGTGACGATGGGCGAACTGGCCCGCCTGCTGGGCTGCAGCGCGGCCAACGCCACCCATCACTGCCGGACACTCGTGGGCGCCCGGCTGATCGAGCGTCAGCAGAAGGGGCGACACGTGTGGATCCGACGCACCGAGCGCGGCGACGCCGTGGTCGACCTGCTGTGAGCCGCACCTGTGCCCGTCCGTCGCTTTGGCACGCTTCGACTGCGATTGAAGTGATGGAGATTCGGCTCGGGGCGGGTCTACTCTTGCCGAGCAGGCACAGTGGGTTCTACCGACCGCTAGCCATCGGTGGAACGTCAACGAGTCGCGATTTCGAATAGCCGTCCCTCTGTGTCCAGCGAGCGTTCTCCGACCGGGTCCAAACACTGAAGGAAAGAGGCAGCGCAAATGCGCAATCTCAGCCGCATTACCAGCACCGCTGCAACGCTCGTGGCGGCTACGGGCCTAACCCTTGCCATCGGAACTGGCACCGCGCAGGCCGACAGCTACACCATGTACCAGAATGGCTATACACGTTTGTGCCTGGACGACAGCAACGCGTACAACTGGCGCACCTTCCCGTGCAATCAGAGCTCGTGGGATGCCGGCTACCAGAAAATCTATCACCACGAATACAACGACGGCACGGAGCGTCTGATGGGCGCGGCCACCGGCCTGTGCCTGCGCGACTTTGGAGGCGGACGCATCGGCCACGCCGGGTGCGACACCTCGCAGGCGGAGAGCTGGTTCCATACCTACAGCAATGGGCTGAGGCTCAAGAACCAGGCCACGGGCTGGTGCCTGGACGACAGCCCGGAGTATCACCTGCGCACCTACCCGTGCAACGGCTCGTCCTACCAAGCGTGGTAACCGCACACGGCTGACGGTAGGCAAAACTGCCAACTCTGAGCAGGCCGAGGTCCGGGTCCGGCGCTGGCACGGCCTGCTCACCGGGGCCGGCCGGAAGGACGTCGAGTTGCTCGGGCAGTTCGCGGGCGCCGGCGGCGTCTAGGACGCGGCGGATGGTCTTACCAGCAGCTCGTGCGGCTCGCGGTCCAGCGGCAGCTTCGCAGTGAGCAGGCCCTGGGGGTCGTGGAGCACGTGGTAGGTGCTCATGACGCCGCCGCCGAGAGCCTCGACCGGTCCACAGTGGCCAGCGCCTCGTGCAGCTCGCGGACGTCAACGGCGACCGGCACCCGGCTCAGGGACGGTTCCTCGTCGGCCCTGTTCTCGTATAGCTACGGCGAACGGACATGTAGCGCTGGGTAACGCTCGGGGCTGCGTTCGTCATGAAGGTTGGCGGCGCAGCGGTTGGCAGCGACGGTTCCGTTTCAAGGTCGGCTTATCGGACTTTCGTGGCCTGATGGCTCGACAGGGTCCCTGCCGCAGTAAATGCCGGATTTACTGCGGCAGACCCCCTACCCTGATCACCGCGACCTGGCACGGATGATTCCGCCCGCCGGGGCGCGAAGCCGCCCGTCTTCCCTGTCACTGCGATCGACGACCCGGCGCTGCCGGAGGTCCTGGCCGAGCTGGCTGCCGCGCGGGCGGACGAGATGGACGCCGACACCGTCAACCGCGAACTGTCCATCGCGCGCAAGGCGATCGGCTGGTGGCAGCGCCAGGGCTGGATCGTCGACGACCCGACGATCGGTATCGAGCGGCGGCCGGCACCGCCGGACCGCACCAAGGCCCTCTCCGAGAACCAGATTGCCGCCCTATGGCGCCTGGACGTCAGGCTCAGGGAAAGAACGTTCTGGAAGCTCCTCTACGAAAGCGCCGCAAGGGCCGATGAGGTGCTGTGCCTGAACGTGGAAGACCTGTACCCGCAGGACAAGCGCGGCAGAATCACCGCCAAGGGCGGTGCGACGGAGTGGATCCACTGGCAGTCCGGCACCGCCCAGCTCCTGCCCCGACTGATCGCCCGCCGCACCCGCGGGCCGCTGTTCCTCACCGACCGCAAGGCCCCGGCGGGAACGCCGATCTCCCCGCCGACCACCGGGAAGATCACCCGCCGCACCGTGCCGGACGGCTCCGACAGCGCTGCCTCCGCGACCCGCAGCAACATCGCCTCCTTGCCGCGGACCTTCTTCAGCTCCGCCCCCAGCTCCTTCTCGACCTTCCGCTCCGCGCGGGTGTTGATCTTCAGCACGAGCTGGATGAACAGGTCCACCAGCGAATCGGTGATCTCCGTCTGCCGGACATGGCACAGCGTGGCCAGCAGCGTCAGTCGCCGAGGCGGTTTCATCCGCTCCAGGTTCGCCGGGTACTCCTTCGATGCCCGGGCCCGCCAGGCGTCTACCAGCTTCTCCGACACGTCCGCGAACAGGTCCGCAGACAGCTCCAGCCGCCGCACCCGCTCCAGCTTGTTCACCTCCGCAAGCAGGCTCTCCAGGCCCGGGGCGCCGGGGTCCGTCTTCAGCTCGGTGAAGTGCGATCGCCCACCCCCGGCCACCGCGCTGTCACCGTCCGTGCCGTGCTCGGTGTCATCGCCCGCGATCAGATCTTCCAGCCGCGATCGGGTCGTGTGGCTGACCCGGTCCAGCGTGCTGAGGCAGAACCGCTTCTCGAAGTCCTTGACTGCCTTTCCCACCAGCCGCCGCACCTGCCCGGGCGCCGGCGGCTCGATGTGGTCGTTGCGGCACCGGGCCACGACAGCAGCCGCGAGCCGGTCCCGCGGCAGCTCCACCGGACACAGCTCGGTGGCCAGCCACGAGGCCAGCCGGTCCTGGTCCTCCTCGGTGTTCGCCCGGAACCCGTACGCCGCTCGGATCTCGCCCCGGTGCCGCTGGATCGCCTTGCTCTGCCAGTCGTAGTCCGCCCATGCCTCCGCAGGCACCTTGACCTGCTGGGCCACGTACTCCACCACTGCGGCAGGCACCTCCTTGACCGACTCCGGGAACCGGGCCTTCACCTCGAAGAACTTCAGCAGCAGTGCGAACCCGAGCCGAGTCGCCCCGACTTGTTCCGCACCCGCTTCATGTCGTCTTCCAGCAGCGTCCAGACCTCGATCAGGTCCTCCGGTTCCCAGACCTGCCGCACCTCGTACTCCTCCGCCCCGCCCGAGATCACTCGTCAGCTCAACGAGGCGCCCGGCAAGGGGTAACGACGACCACAGCAGTCACACAGGGCTACATGTCCGTTGGCCGTAGCTATACGAGAACAGGGCCGTGGAGGTGGACCTTCTGCTGCCTCCAGGTCAGTCTCAGCGCCGCCCTACTGCTGGACACGGCCCGAGCCGAGGACGACGCCCGGTGGCCAGCCGCCGTGACGCGGGAGCGGGCGGCGGCCAGGCAGACCTCCACCGCCCGGTGCGCCGTGGCTGCAGCCGAGGAAGCCATCGACCCGGATTCGCTAGGCGAGCACGGACAGGCCGCCGCCATGGAGCTGGCGAGCGCCGGCGAGGACGTCGCCGCTTGCTGGCGGCACGATCCGGAGCAGGCCGTCGCCCTGGTCCAGGAGCTGTGGCCAGCGACGAGTTCACCGAGGACGAAGTCCTAGACGACGCGGTCCTGACGTTGATGCCGGGAGTCGGCGTCAGGACTGGAGCCAGGCTCCTGATCGAGGTCGGCGACGGCAGCACCTTCCCCACCGCCGGCTACCTCGCCGCCTACGCCGGTCTCGCCCCGGCCACTCGCAGCTCGGGCTCCTCGATCCGCGGCGAACAACCGTCCAGGAGAGGGAACAAACAGCTCAAAGGGGCCTTCTTCCTCTCCTCCTTCGCCGCACTCGGCGACCCGGCATCGCGGGCCTACTACGACAAGAAGATCGCCCAAGGAGAGCACCACACCCAGGCCCTGCTCTGCCTCGCCAGACGCCGGGCCGACATCCTGTTCGCGATGCTCCGCGACGGAACCTTCTACGAACCGCGGCCGTCGGCCCCAGTCACCTGACCTGCGGGTCTGCGAGGAGAACGACCCGACCAGCCTCGACATCGAAGCCGAGCACCGGATGACCGTCCTCGCCTTCCGGGTCCATCAGCACCGGCTTGCCCAGACGCCGCCCGACCTCCCGAAGGAAGCCGCAGAACACATCAAGTCGATCCTGGCCCTGCAACTCCCGCAGGTCGACGTCGAAGTCGACTTCGTCATAGGCATGGAACCGGAAGATCGCCAGCACATCGGCCGTCGGCCAGACCCGCAGCTCAGGGCACTCGGCATCCGCCGGGCGGGACAGCACGGCCTCCGCCCGAGGCACCGGAAGCTCCATGTCTCCCTCGGAGTACTGGCACTTCCAGCCCTTCTCCGCGATCAAGTCGAGGACCGACTGCCAATCCTCCACCGAGGCACCCGGGACACGCACGTCCGGCAGCGACCCCATCAGGTCCAGGTCGAAGAAGCACTTCACGTCATCCCACAACAGATCGGCCACGGCGCCATGCTCCCCCGGCATGCCGCCCCATCGCACCCCGTTTGCCCTTGACCAAAGACATAGGGGCCCCCAGGTCCCCCTCCAGGGGTGTGCGCGTGACAGGTGCGAGAGCGTGACAGTCCATCTGGCGGTGATCACGCTCTGTCCTGTGACAGTGAAGGTTGATGGGGGTCTGCCACCGAATTTGAACCAGTGGAGCTTGGGCCGGTTGGCCTCGGGAGGCTCTCGCTCCGAATCACGCCCGGGCCCGTACTGGGGCCGCTACGGTGCTGCCCATGCCTTCAGAGCTCACTCCGGATCAGGTCCTTCGCGTAGTCGCCGCTCTGGAAGCGGCGTGGAGCGGTGACGACGACGCCCTGGCCGCGGTGGTACGCGGTGGGAGCGGCGAGCGGCCACTGGCGGTCCTGATCGCCGAGTTCAGCGAGAGCCGGCTGCTGAAGGTGGTGCTGGTCGTCACCGGGATCGACGGCCTGGAGGGCGCCGAGCTGGACAGGGCGCTGGCGGAGTACGGGCAAAGTCTCACCCCGCATCTGCTCGGTGTGGCATCGGGCCTGATAGCCGGCTGGGCTGCGAGCGCGGGCGAGGACGTCCGCGCGACCGGAGACCTCGCCCGCCACGTCCTGCGGGCCCTGCTGTCCTTCACCGGACGCGACGACCCGAAGGGAGTGCGGGCCCTGCTCGCGCACCTGCGCGCCGATGCCCTGGCTCATTCCTAAGGAGCAGTACCGGCGATCCAACTTCGGTGGCAATCGGTTCACCTTCGACGTCGCCGGACACGCTCTGTGCGGGCGGTCGGGTCAGTGGATTCCCCGAACCGTAGCGTTGCGGTGGCTGGGGGAGACGGGCGTGTCCACCGAGTGCAGCCACCGCAGCGGCACGGTGAGCGTGCCGATGCGGGGAAGTTCGACGAGCTCGCCCTCGGCGTCCAGCAGCATCCCGAAGACCTAATAGCCGCCCCTGGGGCGGGAGGCCGGCGTCCTGCGCCTGGTCCTCGGTGAGTTCCACCGTGATCCGGGGGCTCGCCCCATCACCAGGCCCTGCGCGGTCCGGGCCGTGGCGTCCACGTCGATCACGGACAACTGGAAGTACGTGCCGCGCAGCCAGCTCAGCGGCAACCAGGAGTCGCCCATCGTCTCCGGCCGGTACCGCCGTCACGGGAGCGCGAGGGGCACCTCACAACGGTACGTCTCGCCCACCCGGACATCCTGGGTGCGCATGTCTCCAGGATGCTCCGCCGGGCCCGGGTTTCCGTCCGTACCGTCCCGGTCCACCCCACGCCGGCGCTACCGTGAGGACACACGCCAGCAACCGTCCAGGAGCCCCGGATGAGCCAGCAGCCGGCCCCCGCGCCCGTACCCGACCGACAGCCCCTCGATGAGAACGCCGCCGCGTCGATCCGCGCCTACGCGGCCGACCAGCGCGCGAAGGTCGACGTCCTCGCCTCGGTACTGGAGGACATCGCGGAGAACGGCTACCCGAGCCCCGAGTCCGGGGTGCTGTGGGAGGAAGCCCGCGACGCCCACCTGGAGCGCCTCGCCGACGAGCAGCAGTCCCGCCATGTCGCCTGAGCACGCACCGCGCCGCTCCCAGGTCGTCCTGGTAGAGCCCGCGCTGAGCCAGCTGGAGAAGCTGACGGCGGCCGAGACACACCGCCTGGACCGCGCGATCGTCGCGATCAGCGTCAACCCCGAACTGGGCACCCCCGTACCCGACACCCTGCTGCGCGACTACGTGGACGACGTCGACGGAGTCCGGGTGATCTACTACGTGACCGCCCTCCGGCAGATCACGATCGTGGCGTACGTCGAAGCCTGAAGTAGCAAGCAGCGCCCCGGACCGCGACGGTCCGGGGCGCTGCTGCATGTGCTGCACGGCGGGCGAAGGTGCTGCACCGCGAGGCCAGCGGCCGGGCGGCACACGGGTGCTGCTCGTTGCAGCAGGGCCGGGTGCTGCAGCCACGGATCCGTGCAGCACCCGGCCGAAGACCCAGCTGCGCGGCGGTCAGTTCCTGCCGGTGGCCCACCGCTCTATGGGGCTCGGGTCGTTTTTCAGCAGGGTGTCGCGGCGGTACTGCGCGGTGGCCCGCTTGACGTCCATGGCCTTCGCCAGCTCGCCGTACGAGCTGCCTTCTGCGGCGTGCTGACGGACGGCGGCGTTCTGGATGCCCTCCAACCGGTCCAGCAGGTCGGCGGTCGTCGCGATGGTCGTCTCGAGGTCGTCGAGGCTCGCCCTGCCGGCGCGGAGTTGCGCGAAGCCGCGTAGGACGGCACCGAACCGCTGGGTGAGCTGTCCGCCGTCGTCGCCCAACGCCTGGGCGACGGCAGCGGACAGCGGGATCGTGAGGTCGGGGACGGGGTCGGTGTGCTCGGGCTCGGTGGTCACCGGGCTCTCCTCCTGGTACGGGTCGGACAGAGGCGGGGGTGCTGCTCTCAGCGGTCGACAACGTCCCTGTCGAGGTCACGGTGGTGGAGGTCGACAGCCAGACCGCGCCCCGTGTACCGCTCGGCCAGATCGGCGAGCAGGTACGCGGCGGCCCTCTCAGCGTCGCCGGACGGGACGACCGCGAGCGCGTCAGCCACCGTCGCGGAGCGGTGACGGCCTCCCGCGCACCCGAGGGCCACGGTCAGCGGCTCGTCCTGACGCGGCCCGGCGAGGTAGGCGTCCACGGTGGCGGCGATGGCGTGCACCAGCGCCGGGACGCCGTCGGTGCCCATCACCGCCTCACACACGGGGGCGTCCCGGGCGGTGGTAGCGCAGGTGCGGGCGGCCGGCTCCGGGCTGTGCAGGTAGCCGAACGAAGTGATCGCCACGGTGGTCATCACAAGCCCTCCCAGGGACAGCGACGGGTGCGGACGGGGTTCTAGAGCAGCTCGAAAGCGCGGCGGACGTCGTCCGCAGTCCCGGCGAAGTTGTCGACGTGCAGCCGCACGTCGAAGTCGTACCGGTCCTTGGAAGCCACCATGACGCGCTCGGAGGCGGCGTCGAAGACGCCAGCGGAACGCCTCGTGGACACCAGCGGCCTTGAGCGCCTGACGATGTCGTCGTGGTCGACGCCGCGCCGGACGGCGTCAGCAAGCAGGTTGAGCGCGTGGCCGCGACCGGCGCGAGCACGGCCAAGTCGCTGACCGCCGGTACCGGCGGTCAGCGACGTCTCGACGCTGCTGATCCGGGCGAAGGCCTTCGGCGTCGGCTTGGCCCTGCAATAGTGGAGGGTGTAGCCGGCTCAGCTGGCCGCTTCCCACGCTGCTCGGCGAGCTGGTCCTGACAGGTGGCGACGGCCCGGCAGGGCTTGCTGTCCAATCGGTCCACCTTGCGCATCGCCTCAACGGTGTCCAAGGCCTGCTGGGGAGTTGAGCTGGCCAGTATCGGGTGATCTGGTCAACGCAGTTGCGGAACGCAACCAGCGACTGAAGCCCAGCGACTGAAGAGGTGTTGAGTCGCTGTCGGGTAAGCGGGGAAAGCCCAGGTCAGGAACGTCGTGCCACTCGGGCAGCGACTGAAGCGACCGAAGCTTCTGGTATATGAAGCCATTCATGTGCGTGCGTGTGCGTCATATATAGAAGACTTCAGTCGCTTCAGTCGCTGATCGGGCATCTCAGAGGCCGCTGACCTGCGGAAACGGTCGAGCCGCAGTAACAGCGACTGAAGAGTGTTCAGTCGCTGCCGCCGCGCCCAGTCGCTCCCAGCACCCCAGCAGGCCACCTGATCGACAGTGCTGGAACCCCTTCCGCATGTGCCGCGCAACCTTTGCATGAACTGTTCGCTAGGCTGTGTCCACCATTGAGTCGCTTCAGTCGCTGATAGGGGGTGCACATGCCTGCTGACCTGCACTTTTCTTGCAGCGACTCAAACCATTCCGCCCCGGCGCCTTCAGTCGCTGCACGTTCCCTGCGCGCTGCCCGCTGGTGCGCCCTCCAGGGCTGGCCCGTCCACCCCCTCGCGGCGGGCCGCAAGACACCGGCTGCGAACTGCAGCGACTGCCACACCACCCCGCACGCGCCTGCCGACTGCCCCTGTCTTCCGGCCGGCCGCTGGTGCCATGGCTTCCACGCCGCCACTCTCGACCCAGACCGCATCCAGCAGTGGTGGGGCGTCCACCCGCAGTTCGGCATCGGCGTCTCCTGCGGCCCGGCCGGGCTGGTCGTCATCGACATCGACGCCCACGACGCCGAGCCGCCTACCCGCGACCGGATCCTGCCCGGCATTCCGATCGGCGACGATGTCGACCTCACCGGCCTGGCCAACGGATTCCACACCCTGGCTGTCCTGGCCGCCCTGCGCGGGCAGCCCAGTCCCGCGGACGACGAGACCACCTTGCGGGTCCGCACCCCCTCGGGAGGACTGCACGTCTGGTACCGGGCCACCGATGCCCGCCGCTGGCTGTCCTCAGTCGGCTCCAGCCCCCGCCGTGCCCTGGCCTGGCAGGTCGACATCCGAGCCCACGGCAGCTACATCGTCGCCCCCGGAACTACCACCCACAGCGGCACCTACAACCCCCTCGGCGAAATCCGCCAGCCAGCCCCCTTGCCCGCATGGCTCGCCCAAGAACTCGAGCGGACCGGCCACCTGCCCGCCCAGACCATCCCGGCCCCGCGACCGGTTCCGCCCCGTGCCCAGCAGGCCGTCCTCGCCGCTGGCGCCGGCCGTGACCGCATCCAACAGACGCTCGCAGCCGTCCTGGAACCCGTCGAAGCCTGCGGTCGGGTCACCGAAGGTGCCGGCTTCTCCGACGCACTCAACCGCGCGGCCTACACCCTCGGCGGGCTCGTCGCCGCAGGCCGCCTTTCCCAGGCAGAGGCCGAGCAGGCACTCAAGGCTGCTGCTTCCGCCGCCCGTCCGGGCCAGGACCGGCGAGCCGAGCAGATCATCCGCAGCGGCCTCGCCGCCGGCCACAAGCACCCCCTCCACGCGAGCGGGAGGCGCCCGTGACCTCCCCCTCCGCTGACCCCGGCACCCTGTTCGAGTTCGACCCCGAAGCCGTCGCCGCGCAGATCCGGGCCCAACGCGCCACCGTGCCGCTGCCGCTACAGGCACCCCCCACCCAGGCCACCGCCGGCGAGGCCACCGCGGACGGCCTACTGCCCGACACCCTCACCGACCGCGGCAACGCCAAGCTGTTCGTCAAGCTCTATGCCAACGACTACCGGCACGTGCCCGGCATCGGCTGGTACCGGTGGGACGCCACCCGCTGGCAGATCGACGAGGACGACACCGTCCTGTGGGCGGCCGGCGACCTCGCCGAGAACATCGCCACCCACGACCCCCGCGGCGTATTCACCACCAGCGCCCTGCACAAACACCGCCGCCGAGCCCTGTCCACCACCGGCATCAACGCCATGCTCACCCAGGCCAAGTCCGCCCCCGGCATGGTCCTCAACGCCGCCCGCCTCGACGCAGACCCCTACGCCCTGTGCACCCCGGACGGCATCGTCAACCTGCACACCGGCCTGATCAGAACACCCGACCCGAACAAGGACTTCCACTCCCGCTCCACCACCGTCGGACCCAAGCCCACACCCACCCCACGCTGGGAACGCTTCCTCACCGACACCTTCGGCGACGACGCCGAAGGACGGGAAATGATCTCCTACCTGCAACTCCTCCTGGGCTACTCCGTCACCGGCGACGTCGGCGGCCAGGTCCTGCCGTTCCTGTTCGGCTCCGGCAAGAACGGCAAGTCCGTCCTGCTCGACGTGCTGATGAAACTGCTCGGCGACTACGCAGACGCCGCCCCACCCGGCTTCCTCATGGCCAAGCCCTACGAGGGACACCCCACCGACCTCGCCGAACTCCACGGACGCCGCGTCATCGTCTGCTCCGAGGTCAAACCCGGCGACAAGTTCGACGAGGCCCGCGTCAAACTGCTCACCGGCGGCGACCGCATCAAGGCCCGCCGGATGCGGCAGGACTTCTTCAGCTTCACACCCACCCACAAGCTGTGGCTGCTGGGCAACCACCGCCCCGAAGTCGGCACCGGCGGCTTCGCGTTCTGGCGCCGCATGCGCCTGATCCCCTTCGAACGCGTCGTCCCCGACCACCGCAAGATCGACAACCTCGCAGACATCCTCGTCACCGAAGAGGGGCCCGGCATCCTCGGCTGGCTCATCGACGGCGCCCGCCGCTACCTCGGCGGCGACCGCGACCTGACCGGCCCCGAACGCGTCCGCATCGCCACCAGCACCTACGCAGAAACCGAAGACCACACCGGCCGCTTCTACGAAGAGCGCTGCCGCCTCGCCCCGGAACTGCGCGCCGAGCAGACCACCCTCTACGCCGCCTACAAGGCCTGGTGCCAGAATGAGGGAGCCCCAGCCATGTCCTCCCGCGCATTCGCCGCCCGTACCCGCGAACTCGTCGGACTGGCCTCGCCCAAGGAGATGATCCTGTCCAACCAGCGCAAGCACTACCCGGGCATCGGACTGCTCACTGACGAGGAATGGGAGGCCGGCCGATGAGCTCCCTCATCACCGCAGAAGAGATCAGCCACGAGACCGAGCTCGTGTGGCTGGAGGACATCACCGCCTTGGACTACGTCCGCCAGAGCCTGGACCGGCTGCCCACCCGGAAGGGACGGCCCGCCTACCACCGCGACGGCCGCCTGGTCGGCTACGCCGTCCTCGGCCCGACAGCCAAGCCCTCCCGCGCCTCCGGCACCTTCCGCCGCCGCGTCTTCTGGCTCCTGCCCCACGACCGCGACAGCCAGCCCGACGGCCTGTACGCCAAGAGCGCACCCGCCGAAGCCGTCGACCCCCGCACCCTCCAGCCCCGGACCAAAGGATCAAAAACCGAGCGCTCCGAGGGTAGCCCGCTATCTCCTGCGATACACCATCCGGTGCTTCCTGACCGCACCCCAGCCAGGTGACGGTCGTTTCCCTAATCCCTCTCTGGGCCCATCCTGGGCAATCCTCCCCAAGACGGCGACTTGCTCGGGGGTGCCGGCGGCGACCAACCTCCACCAGACCCGCGCGTCGGCAGACCTGCTCGACATGGCCGGGGCGGTGTCTCATCCGGGGGCGCGCTCAGGTCGGCCAGCAGGCCGCAGTCCATGAACCGGTCCACCACGAACGCCGTCACCTACCCCGTCTCACCGATCACGTTCGGAGTGCCGACGGGGCGGCGATCCGCCCCCCCCCCGCGCCACCGAGATCGGAGGGGGGACATTGCGGCCTGGCCTGATCACTGCCTGCCTCGGGGAAGTGGACAGCAGTAGAAGAGACCGAAGGCGTCTGGGACCACCGGCAGATCGCCCCCTGCGGGACTGCAAGGCCCACTCCTTCGCCACCGTCTTCCGCCTGCTGATTGCCACCGCGCTCGACCTGCGCGACCATCCCGAGGTCTAACCCGCCGGCCTGCGTCCTGCCCCCGCGGGCCTGCGGCCTCGACGTGGGCGGCGCAGACTTCAGCGCCAGCTTCGAAACGGCGAGCGGCGGCCGCCTCCGTTTACCAGGCCATGCGCCCGGTCTGCTCGTCCGACGGCGCGTCCCGCACCCCGGTCGTCGGCGCTGTACGCCGAGGCTTCCCGTGCCGAAGGGCGGGCGAGTGGCCGGGGATGCCCCGCAGGATGACGCAGCAGGCGTGGAAGGCCGTGACGAAGCTGACCGGGCACAGGGGCGGCCCGTATCCCGGGCGGGTCCGTGACACGCCGGGTCCGCGCGGATCCGCCCGGCCCGCGGCCGGTCTCCTGCCGCCACCCGGAACGAGCGGGGGGGGGGGGGGGGGGGGGAGGGGGGGGGGGGGGGTGGGGGGGGGGGGGGGGGGTGGGGTGGGGGGGGGGGGGGGGGGGGGGGGGGGGGGAAAAG
>NZ_JBVJOT010000109.1:0-13833 GCF_055583025.1 Streptomyces sp. NPDC104831 | reverse complement strand
GTCGAGGGCATGGCCACCGCGATCCCCTTCCACCGCAAGGTGGTCACCGACCCCGCCTTCGCGCCCGAGGTCCACGGCCAGGACGGCCCGTTCACGGTCCACACCCGGTGGATCGAGACCGGGTTCACCAACGACATCAAGCCCTTCACCTCCCCCGCCGGCACCGACACCGACGAGGACACCGGCCGCGAGACGGTCGTCGTCGAGGTCGGCGGCAAGCGCCTGGAGGTGTCCCTGCCCTCCAGCCTGGGCATGAGCCTGGCCCGTACCGGCCTGGCCGCCGGTGCCAAGCCCAAGCGGCGCGCGGCGAAGAAGTCCGGCCCCGTCGCCTCCGGCGACACCCTCGCCTCCCCGATGCAGGGCACCATCGTCAAGATCGCCGTCGAGGAAGGCCAGGAGGTCGAGGAAGGCGACCTCGTCGTCGTCCTGGAGGCCATGAAGATGGAACAGCCCCTCAACGCCCACAAGTCCGGCACCGTCAAGGGCCTCACCGCCGAAATCGGCGCCTCCCTCACCTCCGGCGCCCCCATCTGCGAGATCAAGGACTGAACCGGGCGGGGGAGGGGGAGCGGTCAGCTCCGTACCGCTCCCTCCAGGTCGATCAGGAGCGTGCGCAGATCGTCGTTGAGCCGCCGTTGCGTGGCGAGGTCGAGGGCGGACAGCACCCGCGCCTCCGTCTCCGTCTTGGTGGCGAAGACCTCGAGCGCCCGCTGCTCCCCTTCGTCCGTGAGGCAGACGAGCACCTGGCGGCGGTCGCCGGTGTCGACCTCCCGGCGCACCCAGCCCTTCTTCTCCAGGGCGGCCACGCGCTTGGTGACCGCGCCGGTGGTCAGCTGCATGATGTCCTGCAGCGATCCGGCGGTCACCTGGTGCGGCGGGCCGACCCGGCGCAGCGAGGCGAGCAGTTCCAGCTCCCACGGCTCGATGCCGAAGACGGCCAGTTCGCGGCGGAGCCGGGTCTCCAGGTGGTGGGCGACGCGCTGCAACCGCTGGCAGAGTTCCTTGGACGTCAGGTCGGGCGCGGTGGAGACCTGCGCGACCTGCTTCATGATCACGTCGACGCGATCGACGGCTTGCTGGCGATCACCCATGGGTCTACCCTAGCTGCTGGTCATTATCTTCCTGGTCGTTTAACTACCGGGAAGCGACGCCGACGGATAGAGGTGCCTTGCCGATGACTCGTAGCGTCTTTGCGAACGGCCCGCTGGAGGGCAGGATCGCGCTGGTGACAGGCGGGAGCCGGGGGATCGGGGCCGCCACGGCCACCACTCTCGCCGGGCTCGGAGCCGATGTCGTGCTCACCTACCGAAGTTCACTGGACGAAGCGAAGGCCGTGGCGGCCGCGTGTGAGGAAAAAGGTGTCAAGGCCACGTTATTGCGGGCCGACCTGGACGCGGCCGACGGCGCCGAGGAACTGGTCACCGCCGTGCGCGAGCGCGTGGACCACCTCGACATCGTCGTCAGCAACGCGTGCGCCTCGTACCCGCGCGTACCGCTGGCCGACATGGACCCGACCGCGCTCGGCGACAAGGTCCGCAACGACGTCGTCCTGCTGCACCGGCTCACCACCGCCTTCGTGCCGGCGATGCGGGAGCGCGGGTACGGCCGGCTCGTCGTCATCTCCAGCGGCTCGTCCTGGGGCCCGACCGCGCCCGGCCTCGCCGCGCACGGCGTGACCAAGGCCGCGCTGGAGGGCTACGTACGGTACGCGGCCGACGAGTTCGGCGCCGACGGCGTGACCGTCAACGGCCTGGCCCTGGGTTTCGTCCTCACGGACGCCTCCTCGGTGGTCCCGCAGCCCGCGCGCGAGGCGCTGGCCAACGCGACGCCGGCCGGACGGCTCGGCACCCCGCAGGACATCGCCAACGCCGTGTCCCTGCTGGCGGACCCCGCCTCCGAATGGATCAACGGGACCACCCTCCCCGTGACCGGTGGCCTCAACTACCCGCTGAACCTGTCCCGCGTGCGCGGTCACTGAGGCGGCCCCGCTTCCGCGACGGGCGGAAGGGCGCGTACGGGCACGGGTCCGCTTCCGAAGGAGGCGAGCGGGGCGTGCCGGGCGCGCGTCCGCTTGCGTGGTGCGTGGTGCG
Organism: Streptomyces sp. NPDC104831; assembly: GCF_055583025.1. Classification (NCBI taxonomy): domain Bacteria; kingdom Bacillati; phylum Actinomycetota; class Actinomycetes; order Kitasatosporales; family Streptomycetaceae; genus Streptomyces; species Streptomyces sp. NPDC104831. The sequence continues at coordinate 11,743 of NZ_JBVJOT010000109.1, read as the reverse complement.
TGGTGCGTGGTGCGTGGTGCGTGGTGCGTGGTGCGTGGTGCGTGGTGCGTGGTGCGTGGTGCGTGGTGCGCGGTGAGCGCGGGTCGGCCGGCGTCCGTACGTCACTCCGGCTCGCGCGCCGTTCGCGCCCGTACGCCCCTTCCGCCTTCACACCGTTCACGCCGGTGACCCGGTAGCCGTACGCCCCTCGTCGCTCGTGCGTCCGCTCCCGCCCGCGCGCCGTTCGCGCCCGCGCCTTGCCCATGGACGCGCGCCCTCCGCCCCCACGTCCCCCACCCCCGCGCGACAGGGCGGCCCGGCTACCCGCGCACCTGTGCCGGGGCCGTACGCGTCCACACCCGTACACCGGCCACGCCCGCACCCCTTCGACGCACGCGGGCCCCCACCCACCTGCCCGTACCGCACCGGAACACGTGATGCAGCGATCCTCCTCCGAAGCCGCGGCACAGACCGCGCCCCCCACCCGCGACCCGGGCGGATCCGGCCCCGGCGACCCGCCACGGCCCTCCCCGCCCGGCGAGCGGCCGCCCGCCCGCTGGGCGCACCGGCCGGTGATCGCCTTCCGGGTCGCCTCCGTGCTCTTCACCGTCAACACCCTCGTCCAGGCCGCGCTGGCCGCGCTGTTCGTCAACGGCGACGTGGGGCTCCTCACCGCCCACGACGTCAACGCGCACGTCCTGACGATGATGCTCGTGGCGGAGACGGCCGCCGCCACCGTCGCCTGGCGCGTGCGCGCGAACCGGGTGTGGCCCACGGTCCTCGGCGCCGTCCTCCTCGCCCTGATCGTCGTGCAGCAGATCGCGGGATACTCGCGCGACCTGCTGGTGCACATCCCGCTCGGCGTCGCCCTGTTCGGCGGCGCGTGCACGATGACGGTCTGGGCGTTCACCCTCACCCGCCCCGTCCGCACGCTCAGGGCGCAGAGCCGATGACCGCGCCCACCCCCTCCCGCCGGGGCTTTTTGCGGCTGGCGGCGGGCGGCGCCGGAGCGGTCGCGCTCGGCGGGCTGGCCGGCTGCGGCACGGACCGCCCCTCGACCGGCGCCCTGCTCGCCAGCGACCCCGAGGTGGAGCTGCCGCGCCCGTTCACGCTGCCGCTGACCGTGCCCGCCGTGGCGGAACCCGCGCACGGCACGGACGTGTACGAGGTGACGCAGCGGCGCGCCCTCGCGGAGATCCTGCCCGGCACGCGCACCGAGATCTGGTCCTACGACGGCACGTTCCCCGGCCCGACCTTCCGCGCCCGCTCCGGCCGCCCGGTCCGGCTCCGGATGACCAACACCCTGCCCGCGCCGACCTCGACCCATCTGCACGGCGGCGTCACCCCGCCCGGCTCCGACGGCTACCCCACCGACCTGCTGCACCCGGCGGGACACCGGGGGAGCCCCGCCGCCATGCCGGGCATGCGCGGCGGCACCATGTCCGGGGGCACGTCCGCCGGCGGGACGCGCACGTACACGTACCCGCTCCGGCAGCGCGCCGCGACGCTCTGGTACCACGACCACCGCATGGACTTCTCGGGTCCGCAGGTCTGGCGCGGGCTCGCCGGGTTCTTCCTCGTGGACGACGACGAGGAGGACGCGCTGCCGCTGCCGAAGGGCGACCGGGACATCCCGCTGCTGCTCTGCGACCGCTCCTTCGACGCCGACGGCTCCTTCCGCTACCCGTCGCTCGACCCCACCCTCACCCGCACCCCCGGCGTCCGGTCCGGCTACATGGACGGCGTGCTCGGCGACGTCCAGCTGGTCAACGGCCGGCCGTGGCCGTATCTGGAGGTGAGCGCGGCCCGCTACCGGCTGCGGCTGCTGAACGCCGCCAACGCGCGCCGCTACCGGCTGGCGCTCACCGCCTCCGACGGCCGCCGCCTGCCCTTCGTACGGATCGGCAGCGACCAGGGACTGCTGGGACGCCCGCAGACCCTCGACACGCTCACCATGGCCCCGGCCGAGCGCCACGACGTCGTGGTCGACCTCTCGCGGTGCGCGCCGGACACCACCGTCACCCTCGTCAACACCCTGGCCGGCGGGGCCATGCGCGACGTCCTGCGCTTCCACGTCACCAGCCGGGGACGCGGCCGCGACGACAGCAGGGTCCCCGCGCGCCTGTCGCGTCCCGGGACACTGCGCGCCGGGCAGGCCGTGACCACCCGGCACTTCGACTTCCGGCTCCGCTCGGACGGCATGTGGACCGTCAACGGCCGCGCCTTCGACCCGGCGGACACCTGGGCGACACCACGCCTCGGCACCGTCGAACGATGGCTGCTGACCAGCGACTTCCACCACCCCGTCCACCTGCACCTGGCGCACTTCCAGGTGCTGTCACGGGCCGGCGGGGCGCCCGATCCCGGCGACCGCGGCTGGAAGGACACGGTCGACCTGCGCCCGTACGAGGTCGTGGAGATCCTCGCGCGGTTCGACGGATACCGGGGGCGCTACATGCTCCACTGCCACAACCTCGAGCACGAGGACATGGCGATGATGGCCAATTTCCACGTGGTGTAGCAGACAACGATCCGAGAGGACGGACGCACATGCCGAAGAAGCAGAGCACCACAGGCGCGGCGACCGCACGGCGCGCCGCGGGCGTGGCCCTGGCCGCCGGGTTCCTGGCGCTGGCCGTGGCCACGCCCCGGCCCGCCCTGGCCGCCGGGGCGGCCGCGCCGGGCACGCCGGCGGCCCCGGCGGCCCAGGCCACGACCGTGCCGTCACCGGTGGGCACCTGGTCGGTGACCACCCAGGAGTCCGACCACCCGGCCTCGACGGGCACCCTGTACTTCCACGCCGACCACACCCTGCGGCTGGAGGCGCACAACGGCCCCGACGGCAAGCCGGTCTTCATCGGTACGGGCACGTGGCAGAGCGGGTACGGCGGCACGCTCCACTACGAGTTCACCCACCCGCTGCCGGGCACGCGCACCGGAACGGCCCACGTCGAGCTGGACGGCGTGCTCACGTCGCCGACCGCCTTCACCGCCTGCGGCCTGACGAAGCGCGTCTTCGACGACGGCGGGACCGAGACCGTTTCCATCCTCATGACCGGCACCAGGACCGCCTGACCGGCGTCACGCGGAGGACCTGAGGGGAAGCCGGGGGGCGCCGGAGCCGCTCGGCGCCCCCCGGGTCACGGAAGCCCGCGTCGGGGGACGCGGCACCGGCGGACGGGACCCGGCGACGGGCCCCGCTGCCCGCCCGGTGCGGGCGCTTCCGTTCCGCGCCGGCCCGTGACACGGCCACCGGGCGGACCCGGCGGCCGTGCCGGGGAGGGGGCGGGCGCTGTTCACGCCGTTCATCGAAGCCGCCCCGCCCACCCCGGACAACCGGGAACCGGGAACCCTGACGCGGCCCTGACGCACGCATACGGCCCCTTGACGCGGCCCGGGCCCCGGACCGGGGGGAACGGCGACGGCTCCGGGGCGGCGCACGCCGGCGTGGTGCCGGACGTGCACCGCCCCGGAGCGGGTCGGGGGTCGCGCCCCGGCCGTTACTTCGGCTCGCGGGCGAAGAGCGAGGTGGACCAGACGTAGCCGAGCACGGCCAGGGCGAGGCACCAGGCGACGGCCAGCCACCCGTTGTGGCCGATCTCGGTGCCGAGCAGCAGCCCGCGCAGGGTCTCGATGGCCGGGGTGAACGGCTGGTACTCGGCGATCGGCCGGAACCAGCCCGGCATCGCGTCGACCGGCACGAAGGCGCTGGACAGCAGCGGCAGGACCATCAGCGGCAGCGCGTTGTTGCTGGCCGCCTCGGCGTTCGGGCTGGACAGGCCCATCCCGACCGCGATCCAGGTGAGCGCCACGGAGACGAGCGTCAGCAGGCCGACGGCCAGGAGCCAGTCGAGTGCGGTGGCGTCCGTGGACCGGAACCCGATGGCCACCGCGACCGCCCCGACGAGGACCACGCTCATCACGCACTGGAGCACGCTGCCGACGACGTGCCCGATCAGCACCGACCCGCGGTGGATCGCCATCGTGCGGAAGCGGGCGATGATGCCCTCGGTCATGTCCGAGGCGACGGACACCGCGCTGCCGATGGTGGTGCCGCCGATGGTCAGCATCAGGATGCCCGGGACGAGATACGCGAGGTAGGCGGACCGGCCCGCCCCGCCGTTCCCGAGGCCCGCGCTCATCACGTCGCCGAAGATGTAGACGAAGAGCAGCAGCAGCATGACCGGTGTGAGCAGCAGGTTCAGCGTCATGGACGGGTAGCGGCGGGCGTGCAGCAGATTGCGCCGCAGCATCGTCGAGGAGTCGCGCAGGGCGAGGGACAGGGAACTCATCGGACATCCTCCTTGGTGGCGGCCGGCCGGCCGGTGCCGCTGGTCAGGGCGAAGAACACGTCGTCCAGGTCGGGGGTGTGCACGGTCAGTTCGTCCGCCTCGACACCGGCGGCGTCCAGCCAGTCGAGCAGGGAGCGCAGTTCGCGCTGGCTGCCGTCGCTGGGGATGCGCAGCGTCAGTGCCTCGTCGTCCGGCGTGACCTCGCGCAGCGCGGCGGCGGCGGACCGGTACGCGGACGGGTCGGAGAAGCGGAGCCGCACGTGTCCGCCGGGGACGAGGCGCTTGAGCTCGCCGGCGGTGCCCTCGGCGGCGATCCTCCCGCCGTCGAGCACGGCGATGCGGTCGGCGAGCTGGTCGGCCTCCTCCAGGTACTGGGTGGTGAGGAAGACGGTCACGCCGTCCGCGACCAGCTCGCGGACGATCTGCCACATGGTGTGCCGGGAGCGCGGGTCGAGGCCGGTGGTCGGCTCGTCGAGGAAGATGATCCGCGGGGCGCCGACGAGGGTCATGGCGATGTCCAGGCGGCGCTTCATGCCGCCGGAGTAGCTCTGGGCGGGCTTCTTGGCGGCGTCGGCGAGGCCGAACCGATCCAGCAGCCCGGTGGCGACCCGCCGTCCCTCGCGTTTGGACAGATGGTGCAGATCCGCCATGAGGAGCATGTTCTCCTCGCCGGTGATCAGCCCGTCGACGGCGGAGAACTGCCCGGTGACCCCGATCGCGGCGCGCACGGCCTGCGGTGCGGTGGCGAGGTCGTGGCCCGCGACCCGGGCCTGCCCGCCGTCGGCGCCGACGAGCGTCGACAGGATCTTCACGGTGGTGGTCTTGCCCGCGCCGTTCGGGCCGAGCAGCGCGAAGACGGAACCGGCGGGGATGTGCAGATCGATGCCGTCGAGGACGGTCTTGTCGCCGTAGGACTTGCGCAGCCCGGCGGCGGAGACGGCGGCGGCCGACGGCTCCATGATTGAAGTGCGCATGACAGACATGGCGACGGAACCCTCCCGTTGGAGTGGTGAGGCGGTGGAAGTGCCGAAGTGGCCGGAGCGGTGGAAGCGGTGCGAGGCGCCGAGGAGTCGAGGGGGCGGGCCGGCGCTCGGGCCCGGCCGGGCGCTCAGGCCCGGGCGCGGCGGACGTCGATGTTGCCGAAGCGGGTGCGGGCGCGGACCCGCACGGTGTCCTCGGCGGTGTCCGGGCCGCCCGACTCGGTGAGCGCGTTGCGCACCTGCCCGGAGCCGGCGCTGACGTCGAGCCAGGCGGCGGTGCCCTCGCGGATGCCGATGTCGATGGCGCCGTAGGAGGTCTCCAGCTGGACGGTGCCGCGGGCCACGTCGCCGACGCGCACGGTGCCGTGGGCCGTGGTGGCGGTGACCGAGTCCTCGGCGCGCCGCACCTCGATGTCACCGTTGGCGTTGCTCACCCGCAGCGCGCCGGTCACGGCGTCGACGATCGTGCTGCCGTGCGAGTTCTTCAGCACGGCCGGGCCGTCGAGGAGGCCGGCGCGCAGGCTGCCGGTGCTGGTGCTGATCTCGGCCCGGCCCTCGACCCGGTCCACGGTGATCGAGCCGTGCGAGGCGGTCAGCTCCAGCGGCCCGGTCGCGTCGAGGCGCACATCGCCGGACGAGGTCTTCACCCGGACCTCGCCGAGCCGGCCCTCGCCGAGCACCTGGGTCCAGGCCCCGGTCGTGTCGACGCGCGAGCCCGCGGGCAGCTCCACCGTGACGTCCACGACGCCGGTGCGGCCGAACAGGTTGGACTTGGGCGTCCTGATGGCGAGCGTGCCGCCGGCGTACGAGACCTCGGTCTGCTCGGCGGTGCGCACGTCCAGGTCCTTCTTGGGGTTGCGGGGCCGCACCTCGACGACGGTGTCGGGCCGGTCGCCCGCGGCGAACTGGATGGAACCGGCCTCCACGCGAGCGGTGACCGAGATCGGTGCGGGGGTGTCGAAAGAAGGCATGGCTGTCCCGTCCTCGTGAGTCTTCGGAACGTCCCCGCTGGTGGGACGTGGTGTGAGTGAAGTGGGGCGGGCGGGGGGCGGCTAGCGCACCCAGCCCGTGAAACGCTGTCCGACGGCCTGGCTCTTCTCCGCCGCACGGGGCCGGGAGCCACCGTCGACCGCGGCCGACACGGCCCGCACCAGCCACGCGTTGACCGACAGCCCCTCGCGGCTCGCGGCCTCCTCGGCCCGGGCCTTGAGGTGGGCGGGCAGCCGCAGATTCACCCGGGCGGTCCCGCCCTCGTCCCCCTCGGCCGGCCCCTTGAGGGCCTCGACGGCCGGGACCGGCTCGACCGGACCGCCCACCTCGGTGGCGGGCAGGGTCACCACGAAGTCGGGATCGAGCCCGCGCAGCCGCACGTCCACCGACCCGGGGGCGAGCTCCCGGGTGACTTCGTCCATGGCGGCCGACAGCACGTTGAGCATGGTCAGCCGGGCCGCCGACTCCAAGGGCGCGGTCAGCCTCCCGGCCAGCTCCCGGGCATCCTCCCCGCCGGCTTCGGCGGCCACCGCGAGTTCACGGCGAAGGGTTTCGACATAGGGCGTGAGGTCCATGACGCCATCATGGCACCATCATGACGCCATCGGCAAGCCTGTGGTGCCACCGGTGTCTTGAGAGTGTGCTTGTCGAGACGGAATGCCAGGTCAGGCTGGTGTGTGGACAGTGCGCCATCGGGGGCAAGGTGTCCTTTGGGATCGGCTGATGGTGTCGGATGGTGCCACGGTGGCGTCGTTTGGTGCCGCCTGGCCTCACTTGGAGGCCGAGGTGAGGCGTGACGCCGCCTGTCGCCGCGGAAGAGTGGCCGAGCTGCCGCGACTGCGCGCCGACGTGCCCCCGGGCCGGGGAGGCCGGCGATCACTTCCGACTGTGGTGCCGCGCGTCCTGCGGCAAGCACCTCGGTGGAATCCCGCCGTTCACGACATCTGCTGCAGACCGCGCAGAGCGTCGACGACTCGTGCGTGGACACTGCCGGTTTGCGCACCCGCTCCGACCCGGAGACCGACCTCGAGGTGGTCGGAGCGCATGGGCACATGCCCGAACCGGGCCGAGAACCCGACCAGACCGGCCGGGGTTTCCGCATGGGCGCCAGGCACCTCTACGGTCAGCTTCACCTCACAGCCCGCGCCGTCCGCGTTGGCCGCGAGCACCTCTTGCACGTCGCGAACGATCGGCGACAGTGCCTCCCCCAGGGGGCCATGCGGGATACCGATCGACTGCCGAGCGATCTCGGCCCCGATGCCGCGCAGACTGGTCAGGCTCAAGCAGATGCTCCTGGCACTGTAAAGACCGTGATGATGCAACAAGTACACGGCTGTCAGCGCTGCCTGCGCGGCTTCGACGACGGGGCTGTCACCCGCCCCTGTCCGCACGCCCCACGTGTACTCGGCATGGCGAAGCCTGCGTGGGGCCATTCCGTGGATCATGTTCTCGACGCCTTCGAGCGCGCTGTCCCCCACGTGCCAGGAGCCACCGAGACCTGAAGAGAGAAGCTGCCCCTCTTCACCCACAGCGAGTATGGAGTCGTTCTCGGTGACCCCGACCGGGAACAAAGGGATGTGGAGCCCGGCGGACAGGCGGGTCAACCGGACGAGCCGGAACCTGGCCTTCTCAGGATCGAGGGAGAACCCGATGGACGCCACCTCCCGGCCCGGTTCCACCGGCGAGTGATCGAGACCATAGAACTCGGTGAGAAAGGATCTCGCGGCGGGGAAGACCGGGAGGGATATCCCGTAGCTCCCCGCTACCGCGGCGATCCGCAACACGGCACGCATGGCCTCTTGTTCGACGTTCCTGCCCGCGGTCCAACCGATCCGCTCTGCAGCCCGGTGAAGCTGGTTCACCCCTCCACCACTTCGATGCCGAGTCGCTCCATCAGGGCCGCGCAAGAGCGGCAAGGTCTCGCAGGGCGTCCGTGCTCCGGGTCTCCTTCGGGACGGACCTTTCTCGCCACCATGGCCGAACCCGAGAAATGCTCCGCCGCATCGTCGAGGGTCGTTGCCCCCCCGCTCGGGCGCTGCTGGTCCAGGCCCCACAACTGATCGGAGATCAGCGCGGACTCCGCGCAGTAACCCATGAACGGTTCCCGCTGTGCCGCGGGAAGCTGCTCAAAAAAATCGGCCACCGCAGGATGCAGATCCGGTTCCGAATCCGCATCGAGGTCGGTCTGGCTGTAGATCTTACCGCCCACCAGCAATGATGCCGCGGTCATCGGAACATGCTCAGGCATAGTAGTCCTCCGCGTTTTCGAGGGGATACCCCCGCGAGTAACTCATCAATGCCGAGTACTTGTCATCGCCGAGGAAATACTCACCGCTGTGATGCAGATAGAAGAACCGTCCGGCCTCGTCCATGAGAACCGTTCCGCCGTCGTACGTGTCGTGCGCGACCGGGAAGACCTTCTTCCCCAGTCCGTCGGCGAGTTCTTGCACGTCTTCCGCCGCGCCCCGGTACATGAGGCGCGGATAGAACTCCACCTTGTCGTTGGTGGAAGCGTGCCGGGGTGCCACAAGACCGACGTGCTCGCGCAGGAATTCAAGAGCGGGCGCGATCACATCAAGACTGCCGCCGTCATCACGGAAATCCTCCAGAACGCTCGCCACCTCGGCGGCGGCGAGGTCGTCACACCGGCGTCCCGGATACCACCCCGCATTCGACAGCCAGGCATCCACCGCCTCGGGCGACTTCAAAACGGGCACAGTTCTCATCCTCTTTCGGTCAAACGGCCGTGACGCCGACGAGCGGCAGCATACGCTCACAGGAGGGGCAGGGCTTCTTGTATTCTCCGTGACTCAGATATCCGGGCCTGTTCGGATTCATATCGCCGATCTGCCGCGTATGCACCTGGGCCCCGTCCATTACTCTCCTGATGTCCTCGGCGCTCCGTATGTCCACACCATCACGCTCCGATATGGCGTGCAGCCGGTCGGAGATCAGGGCTACTTCGGCGCACTGTCCGTGGCCGGTCCCCACCAGCTCGCCCTCGGCCGCGGCCTGTCGCTCCACGTCGTCCAGGACGGACCGCAGAGCCGGATGCACGTCCAGGTGCTGTTGTGGATCAGGGTTCTGCGGGTTCGCCTTCAGCTTCGACACACTGGAGTGCCCGGTCAGAACCCCTTCGTGCAGCAAGGCCCCCGAACACCCCTGCTTGATTCTGCCCTTGCCCAGTACAGGCTGCCCGTCGGGCCCGTTGGCGGCCTTCTGCGCTTCGTCGGCCAGATCCCTCGCCTCCTGGATCAGCGCACGGCGCTGATCTTCCGGGCCGAGGTGATCGACTTGCATGGCGTCACGACGGTAGTGCCGCATCCGGCCGGCGCTTCGACCGTGCCAGTCGGGTTGCGGGTCCATGCGCCGGGGACCGTTCCCGGCGCCGTGTCCGCCGCCGTTGCCGCCGCCACCACCACCGCCACCACCGCCGCCCGTCGCACCGGGCGAATCGTCCTTGGGCACGTCGACACCGTCGGCCTCTTTGCCGACCTTGTGGTCGATGCCCTTCTGGAGCCGGGAGGCGGCCTTCACACGGTGCGGGATCTCGTCGCTGACGTGCTTGGCGGCACGGGTGACCGACTTGGCGGCAGCCGTGAGCGCCTTCTCCAGGGCGTGGTCGAACTCCTTGGTGAACCCGTCCCGGCCCTTCGTCCGGCCGAACGCGTTCTTCGCCTTGCCCAGGTGGATGTGGGCATTGCTGCCGAGGTCCCCGCCATGGAGGGAGAGCTTGCCGGCGCCGTCCTCGAACTCGGCATGGTCGATACGGGTCCGCTTGGCCGAACCGCCACCACCTCCACGTCCACCTCCGCCGCCCGCGGAAGCGAGGGACATGCCCCCCGCAGCGCCATGGCCCCCGGCGCCGGGGTTGAAGGCACCCTCGGCCAGATCGAGCGCCGCGTCGACGGCGAGCTCCTCCAGCTTCGCCGTGACCGGCTCCGCCAGTTTGGCGGCGATCTCCGCGAGGATCTCCTCGATCGCCTCCTTCACCAGCCGCTTCACGATCTGGCGCATCAGGACGATCTCGCCGGCGGCAGCGGCAGCTGATATTCCCAACGTGAGTCCGGACGCGGCGAGTTCGGCGACAACCGTCCCGGCGAGCACGCTCAGCTCGACCGCTGCCTTCGTCTTCATCGCAATGACGATCTCGGCGATCCGGTCACATACGAACGCGAACGTCCGCGCCACGTCCGGGATCTTCTCCAGGTGACTCGTCTTCACGTACGACCAGTGCTTCTCCATGGAGTCCACCGCCCAGCCCTCCGATGAGCTGAGGATGCGCGTGATCGCCTTGTGCGCGTCGCCACCATGGCCTTCGAACTGCTCCGCGAACTCCCGGAGCGAGTCGGCCATCTCCGTGTAGTCGTCCTCGTTCACGTTCGGCCAGTCGATCCCCGCGAGATCGAGGGCCCGATCGACGATGTCCGGCAGCACGATGCCCATGTCCTGCGTCCCCCGTGGTCTTCGGCGCTCCACCCGTCAACAGCGAGTGCCAGCTGAACACCGCTGCGCACCCACTACCAACTTGGGCAGGGATTTTAGACCGTGTCCTACGTGGTGAGGCGGACGAGTCGCTTGTAGCAGCACAGGGCGGCGGCGAGGCCGAGAAAGGCCAGGTAGTTGCGGGAATCGCGTTCGTAGCGGGGGCTCAAGCGGCGGTAGCCGGACAGCCAGGACATCGTCCGCTCGATGACCCACCTGCGGCGCCCTAATCGCTCGCTGGACTCGATGCCTTTGCGGGCGATGCGCACACCGATGCGCTTCCCGCGGAGCCATCTGCGCAGGTCGACCCGGTCGTAGGCTTTGTCGGCGTGCAGGCGCTGGGGCTTGAAGTAGCGTCCGCGGTGGGGGTCGTGTCTCGTTTGGTGACCCTCCATCATCGGCTTCAGTCCCTCGCTGTCGTGGGTGTTACCGGCGGAGACGCCGACGAGGAGGGACAGGCCGTTCGCGTCCGACAGGATGTGCATCTTGGAACCCGGCTTGCCCCGGTCCACGGGGCTCGGACCTGTGTGTTCGCCCCCTTTTTAGCCCTGACGTGGGCGGTGTCGAGGACGACGCGGGTGGTGTCGAGGAGGCCGACGTCGTTGAGCTGGTGCAGCACGGCCTCGTGCAGCCGGCCCCAGACACCGGCTCTCGACCAGATCAGGAACCGCCGGTGGGCGGTCGACTTCGATATCCCGAAGCAGGGTGGCAACGCCCGCCAGGCGCAGCCGGACACCAGGACGTAGATGATGGCGGCGAACAGCGTCTCATCAGGGGTGTCTTGCGTTCCGCCGCCCTGCGGCCGCACCTTCGGCGGCGGGATCAGCGGCTTCGCGATCTCCCACAACCCGTCCGGAACAATCCAACTCCACGTGCCCCGCCCCATGAACGGACCAACGATGCCTCACCACGTAGGACACGGTCTTACTGATCATTTCAGAATGAGTTTGGCTCACAGGCTTGGCAGTTGGGCCGGTGGGCGGCAGAGTTCTGTGTGTGTCGGATGATCTTGTGCCT
>NZ_JBVJOT010000108.1:0-13842 GCF_055583025.1 Streptomyces sp. NPDC104831 | reverse complement strand
CGTTCCCACTCGGCATCCGTCAGATCTCCCCGCCCCATGCCCCCATCAACGACACCACTGCGAAGTAGTCACATGATCGGCCGGACACGTCCTAGGGGAACCGAGTGCCCAGATCCGCTGGACCAGGACCCGGTTCGACCAGCAGCGGTGCCGGTTTTTCTGGACCTGCACAGGGGCTGAGGAGACTGCCACCACGGCTGGAGGATCTGGGTACCCGGTTCCTGACACCAGGGCAGATTGACGTGGGGTACATGAGCAAGGACGAGAAAACCGTGCGTACGGGGGCGGGGAGTCCGAGAGGGGGCGACAGGCGACACGGCTCCCAGGCGGAGCTGATTGACGTCCTGCTCATGTACGTTAGGTTCATCTGGTCGGCCTCGCCGCCGTCCTTCATGAACCGGTAGCTACCCCCTTGTTCGGAGGGCTCGTTGGGAGCAGTACGCAGGCTGGTCGACGCCGACACGGGCGAGCCGATTCCCTATGCGCCATACGCCTTCTCCGGCAGGCACACGCAGGTCGACAAGGCGCGTGTCGAGGCGATCACCGAATCAAAGGCGTTCACACCCAGCCAGAAGTTCCTGGTCCTGTGGTGGATCGGCGTATCGCCGGAGGGCATGGAACCGCTGCGCGCCACCGGTGCGGACATCGCCAAGCGAGTGGGTATGTCCACTGACGCTGTCGGCAAGATCAACAGGAAGCTGGCGAAACACCGCATCCTGATCGTCCGAGGGCGCGTGGGCAACTACAACTTCTACCGGATCAGTCCCTACATCGCGTTTCATGGAACGGGGCTCGAGCAGCGTGAAGCTGTGAAGACGTGCAACCCGCCGGACATCCCCGGATTCGATGAGACCGTCCCTGCACGGTGGGAGGCCCAGTGATCAGCAGCGATGCCAAGCAGAAGAACCTCGAGCTGCTTGAGAAGACGGCTGGCATGACCGCTAACCAGCGCCTTGTCGTGATGCTGTATGCACTGCACCCTACCGATCGGTCCGGTGCTGTTCTGGAGACGGCCGCCAACCTGGCCAAGCTGGTCGGTATGGCGCCACCCGTCTTCTCCCGCACGCGCAAGCAGGTCATCGAAGCCGGCTGGCTGGAGGAGACCGAAAGGATCGGCCACATCAGGTACTACCGGCTCGACCCCAAGCGCATGGGCGAGAACGTCGTGGTCCCGCTCCGCCGCGCCACATGACGTTCTGGAGACCGCTCCTCATGTACGTCACGTCAATGAGGAGCGGTCTCCAGAACGTCCTCCGTAGCCTCACAGCAACTTCCCCGCCCTCTCCCGCAACTCGGAGGTCGGCATCGCAGGAGGCGAGCGACGGCGGCGTCATCGGCCCACCGGCCTGGTCGTCCGTCCGAGCCGCCGCCGCAGCCCAGCCGCTGAGAGCGCACGGCGGCGTACTCAGCTGACCAGCCCGGCCTCCCGCCTGCGCCGGCGCAGCTCGTAGTCACTGAAGAGGTGTCGGCTCCGGTCGAGCGGCTCGCCCACTTCCACTTCGCGGCCCCGCACGTCCGCCGACGGATGCCAGCGCCGCACGGATTGCCCGGCCCAGGTGCGCAGCTTCGCATCCGAGCCCTCTATCAGGGCGACCGCGACCCGTAGTCCCACGACGCCACCGCCCGCGTTGAGCAACCGGAACGCGGCGATGCGGACGCGCCGAGCGGATGCGCTCCAGCAGCCAGTCGGCGGGCAGCTCCGTTGTCCAGGGCAGCAGGGCAACGATGCTCTCGCGGACGACACCGGCGGCAGGGTCCTCAAGGAGCGGCAGCAGCCGTTTCACCTCTACGCAGTCCAGTGTCCGCAGTCCCGCCACCGCCCGCGCCCGCACCCCGGCGCCGGGGTGCGTCAGCAGCGGCCACAGCAGGCCGGCATCCGCGCGGTTTCCGCACTCTGCCAGCCCGATGACCGCGCCCGGTGCCGGCCCGGGATCGTCCGGTGCCATGCACCGCTCCCGGTACCAGGCCGCTGGATCGTCTCCCCGCTGTCGTACGACATACCGGGCGCAAGCACGCACGAGCCCGGATCGGTCGCCGAGAAACGGATCCGCCCGCTCTGACCACCCCGCCCGCCGTAGCCCGGTGACGCCGGTCGAACGGGTCCGCGGATTGCGCGCGGACAGGTAGTGAGGCAGGACATCCTCGTACGCCTCCTCGTCTCCCAGAGCCGTGAGCGCCGCTGTGGCGCACAGGTTCTGGACCACGGTGTCCTCGTCTCGGGCGGCAGCGCGAGCCGGCTCGGCGGGCGGGGGCGACCGGCCCTCGACGGCCAGCCGATAGGCGAACCGCCGAACGACGCGGTCGGAGTCGGTGAAGAGGGCGGCGAGCCGCTCGCGAGACACTCGACACAGGATCTGACCGAGCACATCGATGCCGAAGGCACCGCGGTCACGACGGCCGACGCGAAGGATGAGCGGCGCGAGAGCGACGGCGGAATCCGCGTCCAGAGCCTCGCGCAACAACTGCCGGGCGCCCTCGCGTACCGGGCCGGCCCAGTCGGCGCAGCGGATCACGACCAGCGGCAGTAGACCGGGATACCGGGCCGCATGGTGCACCGCCTCCTGGCGGATCCGCCCGTCGCGGTGGCAGAGGGCGAGGGCGAGTCGAGACTCGTCGAGCTGTGTTAGATCGACGGGCAGCGGGGCGGAGCGTTCCCACTTCGGGACCAACCGGGCCCGGTACCAGGACACGTCACGGATTGCTGAGTCCAACGCGAGCCAGTCACCGGGATCGGCGGCATCAAGCGTGCTCCGAAGCGGCGCACCTCCCGACCCGGCCCGTCTCCCCGCGGCGGCCGCCGCCCGCCGTTCCGCACCGGTCGGTTGCCGTGCTGTGACGCGCTCACGCCCGTCCGCCTGCCTCGGCCGCCGCCCCGTCCGGCTCAGTCGACCTGGCCCAGTCCCGGGCCGCGCCGTCATGCTGTGCGGCCCCGGCCACCGTCGTCCCGTATACGACGTCATCGCGCGGGTGAGCTGCTGACTTGCTCGCGGCGAGTCCGCCCGTCCCAGGGTGATGTCCCCCGCGCGTTGGTAGCGCTCGTCCGGGGTCTGTCGTCGAAGCGCAGGTACCGGTCCGCAGAGCGGCGGACCTCAGCCGACCTGTCCGCGCTGGACCACGCGCCCCCGGAGCGCCCCGTAGATGCGGTCGAAGTCGAACGGTTCGACCAGTTCGAGCGCGCGGCGGATGGTGCTGGGCCGCTCGGGCGTCCTGACAGTCCTTCGGCCTTCGGCGCTCATTCGCCTTGGGCGACCTTGTAGGCGATCCCGCCTTTGATGAGGTAACCCGCTCCGACGCAGACGATGTCGTTCAGCCATGCGTACTCCTGCGATCCGGTTTCGAAAAGCGGGTTGGTGCGGAAGTAGTACCGGGCCGGGTCGATGTCGTACCTCTTGGCCGGATCGGCGATGTCGGCCCGCAATTCGGGCGGGGTGACCCAGCGGCCGCCGTAAGTCATGTACACCAGGGCGCCGTCGTGGGTGCGCAGGGTAAGGCGCACGTCCAGTGACATCGTCCCGTCGGGGCGGAACAGTGCCCAGTCGCCGCCGGTCGGGAGCACGTCGCCGTGCAGACGCGGTCCGTGGAAGGTGCCTCCCGTGTCGCCGAAGAGGGTTCTGCGGCCGAGTGGGCCGGTTCCGAAGTCCAGTCGGGGGCTCAGGTCGATGACCAGGTCGAACAGGTGACGCGTGGTGATCTCGCCGAAGGTCTTCGTGCGGGGGTCGGGGGTCATGCGCTGCCTCCCAGCAGGGTGTGCCGGGCCTGGTCGGTGGAGATGCCCGAATGGGCGCACAGATCCGCGAGGTCGAGGAAGAAGCGCTCGCCGGCGATCAGGCTGTCAGCGAAGGTGAACTGGAGGAACACCGGCAGTTCGGCGCGCCTGCCGTTGGGCGTCGCGCCGAACCGGTCACCGGTCATGGTCATGCGTGCCGTTCCCCAGCAGGCCAGGGTGTCGCCGTTGCCGGCGTGCCCGTCGAGAGTGACCTCGTAGTCGGGGAAGGACGCGAAGAACCGTGCCAGTGCCTTCTCGTTGTCGGGCAGACCGCGGGCCTTGGTGCCGAATGGTGGCGACTCCAGCAGCACGTCCTGGTGCAGGAGCCGGAGCGCTGCGGGCAGGTCCTGACGGCTCTTGGCGTGCGCCAGCGCCTGGGCGAGATCGAACATCTGATGGGTGTTCACACAGAAAACGTACGGTCGTACGTATGCATTTCGCAAGGGGGTGGCACAATGAGGCCGGTGAGCGAGGATGTGCAGGACGGACGCCTGCTTCGAGGTCTGCGGTCGCGACGGACGATCGTGCGGCATGCCGTCGACACGGCGTCGCTGGAAGGGCTCGACGGGCTCAGCTTCGGTCGGCTCGCGACCGACCTGAACGTGGGTAAGAGCAGCATCCAGACGCTCTTCGCCACGAAGGAGAAGCTCCAACTGGCCGTAATCGAAGCGGCGCGCGAAGCCTTCAACGAAGCCGTGATCCGTCCCGCGCTGACCCGGCCCCAGGGCGCCGAGCGGCTGCGCGCCCTAGTCGAGCACTGGCTCGCCTACGCCGAGCAGCCGCTGTTCGCGGGCGGCTGCTTCTGGGCGGCGAACCTGCCCCAGTTCGACAGCCGACCGGGCCCGGTGCTGGACATGCTGGCTGGCCAGCAACGAGCCTGGCGCGACCGCATCGCCGCCGAGCTGCGACATGCCGTCGATGATGCGGGGACGAGTGCCGGCCTCGATGCCGACCTCACAGCGTTCCAGATCGACGCCGTGCTCACCGCCGCGAACACCGCGATGCGCCTGGGCGACGACACGGCGGCCGCGAAGGTCCGCCGCGTCGTCGACAGCCTCCTCGCGCCGCTGGCCGCGCCCGGCTGAGGAATGATCATTCGTTCTTGAGACCGTCGGCGAGGCGGCGGGCTGCTTCGGTCTCGATGGGACCGCGTGGTTCGATCTCCTCGCCGGCGCGGCAGGCGGCCATGAGCCGGATCTGTTTCCGGGCCCGCGTCGTGGTCGAGCTGTGCCCCGGTGACCAAGGCGTCGGCGAGAGTCTAGGGGCCGGTGCCGCAGGTCCGGCGCAGCTCCTCTATCGTCTCCTGGCTGACCTGGGGCCCGCCTCTTTGACGCCCAGGAGGCCGGCGCCACCGGCGCCCGCCTCCAGGAGATCGCCGCCGAAGCGCTCAAGGAGGTGTACTTCCAGGACGGCGGCCGCCGCGCCGGCTCCCTGGAGGAGGTGCGCTTCACGGACATCGAACACCTCGAGTTCGACCTGTAGCCCGGCTCCCCGTACCTAGCATCTGGCCCCCCGGCATTGCTGCCGGGGGGTCAGGCGTTTCGCAGCCTACGGTCAGCCGGCCTGGCGGGCACGGCGGCGTTCCCGCCAGGTCGCCGCCGGTCCGGAGCGAGGAGAGCCCGCTGACCTGCGTGTCGACGCAGGGCGGGTCAGCGCCGGGCGGCCTCCAGGACCGCTTCCAGCTGCCGCAGCGGCTCGGCGCCGACGAACCGGAGGACGACGGTGTCGGCGCCCGACTCCCCCAGCGCGTCGATCCGTGCCGCGGCCCCGGCGGCGTCACCGGAGACGGTGAAGACCTCCTCCTGCGGGCGGCCCAGCCAGGCGCCGTGCCCCTCGGTGTGCGGGTGCAGGGTCCGCGTGACCTCCTCGGGGTCGTCGCCGACGCAGGCGAACGCGAACACGTTCAGCGTGTGGTCGTCACCCGCGCCGCCCTTGGCCAGCAGCGCCCGGATGTGCTCCAGGTCCCGTGGTCCGTGGCCCTCGGCGATCAGCGTGCCGTCCGCGACCCGCCCGGACAGCTCCAGCGAGCGCGGCCGTACCACCCCCGCCACCAGCGGCGGCGGCTCGGCGGGCGGATGCACCAGCTCGATACCGTCGATCCGCACCTCCCGCCCGTCTACCGTGACCCGCTCCCCGTGCAGCAGCGCCCGCACCGCGGTGATCGTCTCCTCCAGCAGGGCCAGCGGAGAGCGCGGCGCCACCCCGACCTGCTCCATCCACTCCCGTACGCCATGCCCGATCCCGGCCACCAGGCGGCCGGGGAACACCCTTGCCAGCGTGGCCAGTTCCATCGCCAGCAGGGCCGGGCTGCGCAACGGCGCCGGGGCAATCCCGATGCCCACCCGCAGCCGCTCGGTCGCGCCCAGCGCCACGGCCGCCGCCGACACCCCGCCGTTCCAGCGCAGGTCCTCCACCACCCACAGGTCGTCCGCGCCGAGCGCCTCGACCCGCCGCGCGAAGGCGGGCAACTCCTCGGGCACCCAGTCGCGGTCGTACATCACACCGATCCGGAGATTCGTCATGCGACGGAACCTACGATCCGGCCGAAGAGGTGATCAACGGCTTTGCCAGGTCCGGGATCGGCTGCCGCCGAAGCCCTGGAAGTGGTGCTGGACACTCTGGTCCGGCGCGTCCTGGACGGCGACACCGTCTCCGTGACCGGGTTCGGCAGGCTCCAGGCGGTCCACACCCCCGCGCGCCGCGCACGCAATCCGCAGACCGGTGAACGAGTCCTGATCCCCGCAGGCAGACAAATCGTGTTCTCGCCCTGCAGGGCACCGTCGGCCCACTGCAGGCGGGAGCGGCCGGTGACGACGAAGAACGCGTTCGGCATCAGCCACACCACCCGCTGGATGAGGCGTTCCAGGTCGCGGTGAGTGCGGTCGCCGACGTCCTCGAAGGTGTCCAGCAGGATCACCGGCGTGATGCGCTTGTCTGCCGGGAGCTGGGCGAGCTCCCACGCCAGCAGGTGCGGGTAGAAGCTGAGCGCCTCCAGGTCCGGTTCGGCCTCGAGAAGGTCGGCGAGGCGGGCGCAGCGGGCGAGCGCGCGGACGGTCTGGCGCCGCTCCCGCAGGGCGCGCACGAGGGCGCCGGTCAGCTGGCCGACCGCCGCCCCGACGGTGCCGGGCAGGAGCAGGGCCTGGAGATGGGCAGGGACGCCGGACACCGGTCAAGGCCTGCGTCACCGGCGGTCCGGGCCGCGTACCGGGAGGCCCGGGCCTCAGCCGTCTCCGGTTCGCCCTCGCGACGGGCGACGTGCTTGAGGCACTGGGCTCCCCGGTGCGCGGTCACCGCGCCAGAGTGCACCCGGCTGGATCGGCAGCGGTGCCTGGATGGCCGGTCGGGTGATCTCAGTCAAAGTGTCGTGGTGATCAGGACAAGTCCGGCTCATGAGAGGCGCTTTTGCGCACATCTTCGTGAGTCTGGGTGCTGACCAGCTGCTGGAGGCGCGCTCCGGTAGCGCATCAGTTCGGGGGTTTGTAGATGGGCAGTACAGGGTGGAGACCGTCTGGCAGCAGATGGCTGCCGGTACTTACGGCACTCGTTGTCGTGTCCGCCGTCTCCCCGGCGTTGGCGAGCGCAGAGCAGCGGGGCGAGTTGCGGGTGGAGTCGTACGTTTTGCCGCTCGGCGTGGTGAAGTCGTCGCTCCAGGAATTGGCGACTCCGCAGGGGCGAAACCACTTGCAGCAGTTGGCGGGGCAGGCTGATTCTGGCGCGCGGCTGGCGCAAGAGACGAGGGGGCCGGCAGCCGCGTATGCGCCCGTGTCTCGTCGGGCCTCCGCTTACGCGTCGTCGAGCGGTGAGTCAAGAGGGGCGCCGGGGGCCGGGTCGGGTGCGACGGCACCGGAACCGTCGAGGAATATGACGCTCGACGAGTGCAAAAAGGGCTTGGGTTCCAACAATCCGTTCTTTGTGAAGTCGCGGTTCGCCGTATGTGATGGAGCCTCGTTCGTTCAGGAGTGGCTCGTCAACGGCCGTCCCTCCGGTGCCAGCATGTTCAACCTGCGCGTCGTCGGGACTACCGCGAAGAACAGTCGCACCATCGACTACCAGTACTACTACACCGATTTTGAGGTGACCGGCAGGACCGGGGCACTGACCATGCCCATCAACACCAAGGGAACCACCCCGATAACCTGGCCGTCCGGTGCGCATTTCACGCACGGCGGAAACATGCCCGGCACCAAGACGTGGACGCAGTTGAAAGCGTTGCGCACGTTTCACCACACGATGAACGCCAGTCCCGGCCAGGGAAGCGGACGCTCGGATGTGTTGGCCGCAGTCTACGAGCCTGTGGTCAGTTTCCAACCGCCGGCTCCGTGGCAGCTGAGCGGTGACACAGGCGGCAAGCTGTTCATGCTCGCACCACTGTGGGACGCGGCGTCCTATCTGCCCAACTCCACCGGGGGCGGAAACCCGGCGAAGAAGGGTGCGGCAAGCTTCTCTTATTACGCATCGCTGACTCTGAGCGCAAAGCCGGGGGCGGAGGAACGCGCCGAAGCCCAACACATCAAGACGGCGTTCACGCATCCGGAGGACACCAAGCCGTACATGTCGGCTAAGAAAGTTCCCGGTCAGACTGTCAAAGCTCCGCTGCACCGGACAGTGAGCGCGAAACGGAACGAGGACAACCGCAACGCGGCAAAGAAGCAGTGCAGGCGCTATTGGGGGGACGGGTATTCTCACGGCGGCACGCGCGATTGCGACGAATACCCATTCGCCAGTACCTATGAAGGTGCTGCCGAACACGACTATGATCCCGAGGTGAAGAAATTCAACTTCTCGGTGAAACCCATCGCCAAGGAAGAAAACCAGGCTGGTGGGCTCATCCTGAAGAGCTTCTACAGCAAGAACCGAATCCTCGACGGCATGAATGACGGCTTCATCGTCAAGATCATCGGCTGATGCACCTCGCGTCGGGAGCGACCGGCCGCCCCCGACGCGGCACGGGGGCTACGAAAAGACAGGCCAGAACTGCACGAGGTAGCGTTCGACTCCGCTGATGCTTTCCTCGCTTTCGGCCAAAGCCTTAATAGCAGCTCGGCCTGCGGAACTGACACGTACGCGCCACACCCCGCCCGAGTCCGCCAGCGTGATCAGGTCATCGAGCCGGCCCAGGCTCATCGACCACACCGCGACCTGGCCACTGACCGACTCGAACTCCGCCTCCGCCTGCTCCTCCCACGCTGCGCTGTCCTGGGCAGGCGCGGGCCCGTCCCATACCTCGACCGTGAGAGAGGCAGTGTGAGTATGGCCGGCGCTCGTGATGTCCAGGCGTCCGGGATGGGTACTCAGGAAAGCGCCGAAATTGAATTCGTCTGGGAACTCCAGATCGAGGAAGGCATCGTCGGATTCCTGCAGTGCGAACGCGTGATAACCCACGAAGACATCAACATGCTGCTCACGGACAAGCTGCGGCACGAGGCGCCCCCTAAGGGTTGTAGACGACTGGCCATCGCCTGCGATCATATGGCGGCGCCGCTGACCGCGACGCGGCACTGCGTGAACTGGGGGCGGGCCCGGGTCCTCGGGCCGCCGAATGGTGCCATCGCGGGCCGCGCGGCGAGGTCCGCTCCTGCCTGGACGGAGCCTGCCCGCGCCGCCGGCCGAGCGTGAACGAGCGGCCCGCCGAACCCGCGCTGGGCAAGCGGCTCCACTAGCTGTGGGTCGCCCACGCCGACGTCCCGCGCAGCGAACTGGGCAATGTCCGGTAGCCAAGGCGCGTTGCCCCGCTTCCGGCGGCAGGAACTCCGCACCGATGGGGAACTGCCGCAGTCTCTTGTTCCGTAGGCGGTGACGGTCAGTCGCCGGTCTCCGGCGGATAGCCGTCGTCGAGGACGATGCGGATGGTCTGGCCTTGCCCGGCGGGGTCGGTGAGTTCGGCCGCGATGCGGTTGTACGTCATCGTGGCCAGGGCCCATTCGCTCTGCAGCGAAGCCGCGGTGGAGCGGGTGTTCCACAGCTCGATCAGCAGGGCGATGAGGGAGCGTCCGGACAGGACGGTCTGGACGCGGCCCTCGCGGCCGTCCTTGATGTCCTCGACGGAGGCCGGGGTACGGAAGTGGCTGTGGCCGGCGGCCAGGGCGGCGAGCCACTCCCAGGTATCGCGGTGCGCGATCAGTTCGACGGAGGCCACGCCGGCGGCCTTCAGCAGCAGCACTCCGTGGGCGATGCGCGGGTCGTCCGCTCCGGCGGCGGCCTGCGGCGTGCCTCCGGCGGAGTGGCCGGCGGGTGTGGCGGTGCCCTGGTAGGCGGCCTCGATGGCCTTCTTCAGCGCGGGCTCCTGTTCCTGGGAGCCGTCCTCGGGCTGCGGCTGGTGGTCAGTGTGCTCCATGGTTTCCCCCTGGTGTGCGGTGTCGGCGGAGGCGGGCGGCCGGGCATCGGCGAAGTCGGTCAGGCCATAGCCGGTCTCGGGGCCGGTCGGCTGCTCCATCTCCCCGGAAGACGGCGGTGTGCTCTCGCCGGGCGTCCCGGGTGGAGCGGAGGACCGTAGGACGTCGGCGAGGTCGAGCAACTGCCGCAGTTCGCCCCGTGTGTCGTTCAGGTCGCTGATCATCCGGTCCTGGCGCCGGCGAATCTCCCGGTTCTCCTCGCGCAGCCCGGTGACGCCCCCCTCGATCTTCTCGAGGATCTTCAGGCGGCCCTGGACCAGCTCGCCATGCAGGGCGGTCAGCCCGATCGTCGGATCGTCGAGACGCTCGACCTTCTGCTGCGCCGCCTTCAGCTGGCCCTCTATATCGGCGAGCTTCTGCATCGCCTTATCGAACGAACTTTTCCACCCCACGTGACTCCCTGATTACTCCGAGCGATGAGACCGCTCCTACCTCCCCATGAAGATCTCGTGTCACGCGATCGTTTCCGGCCCTTCCGTGGCCAGGATTCCGCCACCTAGCCCCGAACGCTATTCGTACGCTATAAGTACGCCATACATGCGCCATAAGTACGCTTTGAAGAGTACGGTGTCAGGCAGGAGGTGTTCCATGTCCGAGTTGTTCGACGCGGTCGATGCGCTGGTCGCGTCTCGGGCCAAGCTGCCGCCGCCGGCGGAGCGCAAGCGGCTGCGTGCCGCGCACGGCCTGACGATCGAGGAAGTGGCCGCCGCGCTGAAGGTGCGCCGGGCGACGGTGTCCGGCTGGGAGGCTGGCAAGACCGAGCCCCGCCCGCCCGAGCGCGACGCCTACGCCCGGCTGCTGGACAAGCTGGCGGAGCTCTACCCCGCCGACGCCAGCGCCGCGCCGGTTCAGGACGCCGCAGTGCCGGCCACGTTCACCGCCGCGCCCGCCTCGGCGGAAGCGCGAACTCTGTCCACAGGCCAGGCGCCCGAGGCTGCGGACATGACTGCAATCGAGAACACCCAGACCCCTGCCCCTGTCGCTGCTGCTCCGGCAGCCGCGCCGCGTCCGGCGCGCACCATCAGGACGTCGTCGACGTCGCGCCGCCCGGGCGCGAAGAAGGCAGCCCCGGCCGGTACTCCGGCGGGCGGAACCGACCCACGGTTCGCGAACGGGCCGCTCGCGGTCGTCGACGTCGACGCCGACGGGCAGGCGCTGGCGTACTGCACCGGCGGCCTAGTCCTGGACGTGCCCGCCAAGAGCATCCCGGCCCTGGTCGACTGGACGCTGCGCGAGGCGAAGCTCGGGCAGCCGAAGCTGTCCGGGCCGGGCAAGGACGCCGACCCGCTGCTCGTGCTCACCGAGGCCGCCCTGGAGCGCTACGGCCTGCCCATCGTCCTCACCGAGGAGGAGCGGCTCGCCGGGCGCATTCCGGAGAAC
This sequence comes from Streptomyces sp. NPDC104831, assembly GCF_055583025.1. NCBI lineage: Bacteria > Bacillati > Actinomycetota > Actinomycetes > Kitasatosporales > Streptomycetaceae > Streptomyces > Streptomyces sp. NPDC104831. The sequence goes on along the minus strand of NZ_JBVJOT010000108.1, from coordinate 2,304 downwards.
CACAAGGTCATCAAGCAGCTGACCCGCGCCGACTGGCAGCTGACGAAGCGGGGGTTCGGGCCGTGGGCGCGGATCTACCGCCCCGCCAAGGGATCGGACCGCCAGTGCGTGCAGCTGTGCATCCCGTCGTGGAACGCGTTGGACACCCGGCACTGGGGTGAGGCCGGGCAGCTCCCGCCGGCCGAGCTCGCCCGGGTCCTGGGGGTGTACGCCTCGCGGGTGATGACGCCGCGCGGCTCCACGGCCGTGACGGGCCTGGAGCTGATGACCGCCCTGCACCCGCCGACCCGGGCCACCGCGCCCGACGAGAACGGCAAGCGCACCGGCGAGCACAACCCCGGCTCGCTGGGCAAGGACCCGATCGACCCGTTGAACTGGCCGCCGTGCGAGGTGCCCGACGGTCACCCGGTCCTCAAGGACCTGCCCCGGTTCCACGTCCGGGGCCCGGGGGAGAAGCTGTTCGAGGAGGCATACGACTGGGCGCGGCCGATGACCGACGCGGAGTGCACCCTGCGCTTCTTGGTCGGCATCGACGTGAACATGGCCTTCGCCGCCGGCGCGAACGGTCTGACCATCGGCCTGGGCGAGGCGACGCACGTCAAGGCTCCGGTGTTCGACCCGAAGCTGCCCGGCTCCTGGCTGGTGGACCTGTCCCATGTCGACCTGTCCCGGGTGAAGGTCGGCAAGGAGTGGGTGGAGCTGGACGGCAGTCTGCTGCCGAGCCCGTTCACGCCGAAGGGCGACCGCCCCGAGGGCCCGGCCTGGTACGCGACGCCCACCGTCGCCTACGCCCAGGAGCTGGGCTACGAGGTGCGCCCGCTCGAGGCGTGGGTCCGGTACGACAACGGCCGCTACCTGGACAGCTGGTACAACCGGCTGCGTGACGCCTACCTCGCCACCATGGCCGACCTCGGCGTGCACACGGACATGGAGCCGGCCGACTTCCTCGCCGCGATGGACGGCTACAAACAGCGTGACCCCGAGCTGGGAATCGTCATCACGGCGATCAAGGCCACGGTCAAGGGCGGCATCGGCAAGCTCCGCGAGCGGCCCCGGGGCGAGGGCTGGAAGCCCGGCGAGCCGTGGCGCGCGCTGTCCCGCCCGACGTGGCGGCCGGACATCCGGGCGGCCGTCATCTCCCGCACCCGGATCAACCTGCACCGCAAGATCGTCAAGCACGCGGCGTTCACCGGGCAGTACCCGATCGCGATCCTGTCCGACTGCGTCGTCTACGCCGCCGCCGGGCCCTCGCCGCTGGACTTCCTGCCCTACCGGGACGGCAAGCCGCTGCCCGGCGGGTTCAAGCTCGGCATCAACCCCGGCCTGGTCAAGCACGAAGGCACCCAGTCCGTGCTGTGGGGCGAGGAAGTACGGGAGCGGTTCGACGCGCCGGAGCTCAACCTCGCCCGGTACATCAAGGACGGCACCGTCACCGACGCCGACAACGGAGAGTAGGAGTAGGCCACGATGAGCCTGTTCGGGGACGGCCTGGAGGCCGCGGTGCAGAAGGCGTTCACCCGCCCGGCGCCCAAGAGCGCGCCTGCGCAGATGCGCTACCTGGTCAAGCAGCTCAAGGGCACGAAGGCGGTCGCCCAGCTGCTGCGGATCTCCCAGCGCACCGTCGAACGGTACGTGAAGGACCAGATCAAAAAGCCCCGACCGGACCTCGCCGCGCGCTTGGAGCGCGAGGTGAAGAAGCGCTGGCAGCCGCAGATCCGGGCCAAGGCCAAGGCGAAGGCCGCGAGCACGGGTGGCATCGTCATCGACACCCGCGCCCGCATGGGCTACACCGCGCCGATCGGGTCGACGGACCAGGACCGCATCCGGCACCTGACCGTCGCCCTGCCCCCGCAGTACGCCGCCCGCCTCTTCGACGCCCAGGAGCAGGGCGCCACCGACCAGCAGCTCCAGCAGATCGCCGCCGAAGCACTCAAGGAGGTCTACTTCCAGGACGGCGGCCGCCGCGCCGGCTCCCTGGAAGAGGTCCGCTTCACGGACATCGAGCACCTCGAGTTCGAGCTGTAGCAGCCGCGCCCCGAACAGCCCGCGAGCCCCGGACCGCATCGGTCCGGGCTCGCTCACGGCCGCGCATCTCCTCCGGGGGCATGCCGGAGGGCGAGCCCGGCGGTGCGCCCCAGGCCAGAGGTGGTATGACGCAGATCACAGAGAAGGCTGCAAGATTTATTGCCGGACCAGGGCGCTCCCGGGCCTAAGGGCTGTCCCGTAAATGATCTTTGAGTCGCCAGAAGGGGGTCGGTCGCGGTGCGGTCCACTCGCCTATCCGGCGAGGGCGAGGTTGTGCAT
>NZ_JBVJOT010000107.1:0-14661 GCF_055583025.1 Streptomyces sp. NPDC104831 | reverse complement strand
AGGCACAAGATCATCCGACACACACAGAACTCTGCCGCCCACCGGCCCAACTGCCAAGCCTGTGAGCCAAACTCATTCTGAAATGATCAGTTAGTCAGCTTTCTGACCAGGCGTTTCACCGTTGATCTCCTTATGTGGGAGCACGTTCGGTTGCACGGGCCCTTACTTACTCAACGGTAAGTTACCCTCGGTAAGCCCATGAGAGAACCCCGTGCCGGGGCGCGCGCCGAGCCCCACTACCTTCGCCTTCGGCGGGGCGGCGCCGCTGTGCGCACGCATATTTACATCGATGTACATCCGGCCCTAGCCTGGCGCGGATCCCGGCCCCGAACGGTCCCCGGGGAGTTCCACGGGAAGTTCCGCAGAAAGGAGAACGTGTTGACGCTCCGCCTCTTCCACGCTGTCAGACGTCTTCACCCCCATGCCGTACTGCTCGCCCTGGTCGCGGTGCTCGCTGCGGTGCTCGCCGCTCCGGCCGTCGCGGCGTCCCCCAAGCCGCCCGCCCCCGCCGCGACGGCCGGCCTCTCCGCCGCTGCCACCGGCACACCGTTGCGCGACGGCACGGGGCTCTACCCGCGCGCCGTCCGGCTCGCCCACAACGGTGCCGCCAACGGCCGAGTGCTCGCCAGTGTCGTCACCTTCGACGGGAACAACGGCATCGGCGCCATCCACGAGAGCACCGACAACGGCGCGACCTTCCGTGAGGTCGGCCGGGTCTCCGACCCCGAATCCGCGGCCGGCCAGGGACTCTGCTGCGGAACCCTGTTCGAACTGCCCCAGCAAGTGGGCGCGTTGCCCGCCGGCACCCTGCTCTGGGCCGCCTCCACCGGTCAGGACGAGCAGAACCGCCGGATGGCGCTGCGGATCTGGCGCAGCAACGACGTGGGCCGCACCTGGTCCTACCTGTCGTCGTGCGCCGTCGCCACCGGCACCGGCGGCCTGTGGGAACCGGAGTTCTCCATCGCCTCGGACGGCGCCCTGGTCTGCCACTACGCCGACGAGACGGACCCCGCGCACAGCCAGAAACTGGCCGCCGCGCGAAGTTACGACGGCATGAACTGGCAAGGGCGCCACGACACCGTGGCCAGCGGCCTCCAGACCGACCGGCCCGGCATGCCGGTGGTGCGCAGACTGCCCAACGGCACCTACTTCATGAGCTACGAGATCTGCACGCCCGGCGGCCAGTACCAGTGCGTGGTGCACTACCGCACCTCCGCCGACGGCTGGAACTGGGGGAGCGTCACCGACCTGGGCATCCGCCCCGAGACGGTCGACGGCAAGTACTTCCGCGCCACGCCGACCATCGCCTGGGCCCCCGCGCCGGACGGCGGCGCGAACGGACGGCTGCTGCTGATCGGACAGCGCCTGCTCGACAAGGACGGCAGCGTCGCCGCGGAGAGCGGCCGGACGATCCTCGCCAACACGGAGAACGGCAGCGGGCCCTGGTACGAGATCGAAGCACCGGTCAACGTGTCCGACCCGCAGATCAACTACTGCGAGAACTACAGCTCTCCACTGCTGCCCTCGGCGGACGGCCGGCAGGTCCTGCAGATCGCCACGGACTTCGACGGCACGGTGTGCAAGCCGTACTTCGCCACCGGCCCCGTCACCGGCAGCGGTGACGCCTCGGGAATCGTCGACGGGGCACGCTACCGACTGGTGAACGCCAACAGCGGCGACTGCCTCGACGTGGCCGCCGACTCCCGCGCTCCGGGCGGCAACGTCCAGCAGTGGACGTGCAACGGCCTCGGTCCGCAGGACTGGACGCTGAAGGCCCGCGGTGACAGCCGCTTCACCCTCACCGGCCGCAACAGCGGCTACTGCCTGGACGTGGAGAACGGATCCGGCACGGCGGGCGCCAACGTCCGCCAGTGGTACTGCAACCAGGCCGCCGCCCAGGACTGGCGGCTGGAGAACGTCGGCCGGGGATACTACCGGCTGGTCGTCCGCTCCAGCGGACAGTGCCTGGACGTGGCCCAGGGCTCCCGGCAGCCCGGCGCGAACGTCCAGCAGTGGACGTGCAACGGGCTCCAGCCGCAGGTCTGGCGGCTGGAGCGGGTGTGACGTGAACGGGGGCCGCGGTCACTGGACCGCGGCCCCCTCTCACGGCTGTTCCTCGATGGCAGCCGGCCGCGACTGCGCGGCACGGACGCGGGCGACGTCGAGTTTGGGGGAGCGGTCGAAGCGGTAGATGCCGTTCTGCTCCTGGAAGACGTCGGTCAACTGGGTGTAGCAGTAGCCGAACATGCCGGGGTCGCGCAGCAGCACCTCGGTGAGGCCGCTGAACCGGGCGTGGAACTCGTCCTCGTCCCGCACCCGTTCACCGTAGCCCCAGGACTGGGTGCGGTCCTCACCGGACAGCTCGGCGGCTGCCTCCGGGTCCCACCAGATGCCGCCGAACTCGCTCACGAAGTACGGCTGGCCTCCGTAGGGCAGCGAGTAGGCGGCGCCGTTCTCGTAGGCGTTGACGAACGGCTCGCCCTTGGCGAGCCCGGACATGAGCCTCCCGAACACCGCGGGGTCCTGCTCGTAGTTGTGGGCGTCGTAGATGTCCGTCTCGGCCACCCGGTGCGCGTAACCGGACGCGTCGATCACCGGCCGGGTGGTGTCCATGGCCTTGGTGGCCAGGAACATCGCCCGGGTGACGTCGTCGAGTTGGGTGATGCGGTCGTGCAGCTTCTGGTACGTCTCGTTGAGCGGGCACCAGCCGATCACGGAGGGGTGCGAGTAGTCGCGTTCCAGGGCCTCCAGCCACTGGGCGGCGTAGGACGCGTCGGGTTTCTGGTTGTCGCCCGAGGAACCGCCGATCTCGCAGCCCCAGTCGCCGAACTCGCCCCAGACCAGATAGCCGAGGCGGTCGGCGTGGTAGAGGAAGCGCTCCTCGAAGACCTTCTGGTGCAGCCGGGCTCCGTTGAAGCCCGCCTCCTGGGCCAGTTCGATGTCCCGCACCAGTGCCTCGTCGCTCGGCGCGGTCATCAGCCCGTCCGGATACCAGCCCTGGTCCAGGACGAGCCGCTGGAAGACCGGGCGGCCGTTGAGGAGGACGGCCCTGCCGCGCAGGGCGACAGCGCGCAGACCGGCGTAGCTCTCCACGCTGTCGACCACTTCCCCGGCGGCGTCGAGGAGTTCGAGCCGCAGGCCGTACAGGTGCGGATCGTCCGGGCCCCACTCGCGGCGCCGGTCCTCGGGCACCGGCACACACAGGCGCGGGGCGAGGTCGAGGTCGGCGCGGGCCTCGGCGCGGCTGACCTCGCCGTCACCGTCGGTCAGGACGGCACGGACCCGGTGGCCGGGCCGGTTGCCGGACAGTGGCAGTTCGAGGTGGAAGGCGCTGCCGGCGAGGTCCGGGGTGATCCGGGGGCGCCGCAGATGCACATCGGGGACGGGCTCCAGCCACACGGTCTGCCAGATACCGGTGACTCGCGTGTAGTTGCAGTCGTGGTTGGCGTACCGGACGGCCTGCTTGCCCCGCGCCTGCGGGCCCGACTTGGCGTCGCGGGCCCGTACGGTGATGACGATTTCCTCGCCCGCCCCGGCGATGTCGCCGAGGTCGGCGGTGAACGGTGTGAAGCCGCCGCGGTGCCGGGCGACCTCCTCGCCGTTCGCCCAGACGGTGGTGTCGTGGTCGACCGCGCCGAAGTGCAGCAGCACCCGGCGCCCGGCCCACTGGGCCGGCAGGGTGAGCGCGCGCCGGTACCAGACGGCGTGGAGGAAGTCGGTGTCACCGATGCCCGACAGCTCGGACTCGGGCGGGAAGGGCACGATTATCTCGTCGCGCAGCTCCCGGCCGAGCAGACCGCGTTCCAGACCGCTGTCCCCCCGGTCGGTCTCGAACTGCCAGGCACCGTTCAGGTTGAGCCAGTCGCGGCGCGTGAACTGCGGTCGCGGGTACTCCGGGCGCGGTACGGCGTGAATGGGCACACATGCTCCAGTGGATCGGTCGGGTACAGCAGATCGGGGAGAAAGGCGTCAGGAGCCGCCGAGGCCGGTGGTGGCCACGGAGTTGACGATGCGGCGCTGGAAGAAGAGGAAGACCACGATCAGCGGCAGCGCGGCCAGCAGCGCGGACGCCATGCCCGACACGTACTGGACGCCGTGGGAGTCCCGCACGGTGGCCAGTCCGACCGGGAGGGTCATCAGGTCCGAGTCGTTGGTCACGATGAACGGCCACAGGAAGTTGTTCCACGCCCCGATGAAGACGAAGATCGCCACCGCGGCCACGATCGGCCGCGACAACGGCAGCACCACCGACCAGAAGACCCGGAACTCGCAGGCCCCGTCGATCCGGGCCGCCTCCTCCAGCTCCCGGGGGATGCCATCGAAGAAGCGCTTGAGGATGAACACCATCATGGGGGCGACCACCTGGGGCAGGATGACCGCCGCGTAGGTGTCCACCAGGTCCAACAGCAGCATCTGCTGGAACAGCGGCACGATGAGCAACTGCGGCGGGACCATGATGGCGGCCACGGTCACGGCGAGCAGGGACCGGCGCCCGCGGAACGTGCCGCGCGAGAAGCCGTACGCCGCGAGGGTGGAGACGGCCACTGTGATGACGGTGACCAGCCCGGCGACCAGGAGGCTGTTGAACGCCCACAGGGGTACGTCCCCGCGTTCCAGGATCTGCCGGTACGCGTCCAGGGTGAAGGCGCCCTTGAACGGCGAGAGACCGGGGGCGGACACATCCTGTTCGCTCTGCACGGAGGTGGCGATCGCCCACAGGAAGGGCAGCAGCCAGACGGCCGCCAGGATGACGAGCGCGGTCCCGGCCAGGGCCCGGGGCAGCCGGCCGTGGCCGAGGAGCAGCGGAGAACCGGCGCTCTCCCGGGGCGGACGGCGCCGTGGGCGCGGGGGCGTTGCGGTAGCGGACACGGTCAGTCCTCCGGGCGGAAGAGGCGGAACTGCACGAGCGAGACGATGACGATCAGCGCGAAGAAGAGATAGGAGACCGCCGAGGCGTAGCCGAGCCGGTAACCCGTGAAGCCGACGTCGTAGACGTACTCCAGGACGGGACGGGTCGAGCCGTTGGGGCCGCCCTTGGTGAGGATGTAGATCTGGTCGAACACCTTGAGCGACGCGAGGATCTGGAGCATGGCCACCAGTGCGGTGGTCCGGCGGAGCTGCGGCAGGGTGATGGACCACAGGCGGCGCCACGCCCCGGCGCCGTCCAGCGCCGCGGCCTCGTCGAAGGTCGTGGGCAGGGACTGGAGGGCGGCGAGGTAGAGCAGGAAGTTGAAACCGACCGTCCACCAGACGGTGAGGGCGGCGATCGACCACATCGCGACGGACTCGTCGGCCAGCCAGCCCACCGGTGCCATGCCGAGGGTGTCCAGGAGCTGGTTGGCGAAGCCCAGGTCCGGCTGGTAGAGCCAGGACCAGATCAGCGTCACCACGGTCACCGGCAGCAGGTACGGAGCGAAGAACGCCAGCCGCCAGGCCCATTGCCCGGCGATCCCGCTGTGCACCAGCAGGGCCATCGCCAGCGCGACCAGCACCAGCGGCACGCTGGAGATGACGGTGAAGAAGACCGTGTTGCCGAGGCTGCTCCAGACGTCCGGGTCGCCGAATGCCTCGGCGTAGTTGTCGAAGCCGGTGAAGGCCGTGTCGCGCAGCGCCAGCGAGGAGTCGGTGAAGCTCATCCAGAGCCCCTGCACGATGGGCCACACCAGGAAGAGGACGAACAGGAGGAGGAACGGCAGGACGAAGACCAGGCCGGAGCCGGGGGCGCTGAGGGAACGCTGCCGGCCGGTGCGGCGGGGGCCGTCCGTGCGGGAGGTGTCCGGGCCGGTCCGTGGGCCGGTGCCGGGGGGTGCGGTGGTGGTCAAGGGGATCGCTCCTTCTGCTCGTCAGGCCACCGGGTTGGGCTGCCGGAGCAGCGCGTCCGCCTCGCGGACCATCCGACGCACGGCTTTTTCGGGGGTGGTGTCGCCGAGCAGCGCCGACTGGAGCGGCTGGCACATCCGGCTCTGGAAGTTCGAGCCGGCCCCGGTGAACCAGTTCGGCGGGTCGAGCACCGCAACCTTCCCGGCGTCCGCGTACGAGGACTGCGGCTTCAGGGCGGCGTACTCCGGCTTCGCGAGCACGGGCTGGTACGCGGGAATGTGGCCGGCGCTCGCCCAGGTCAGGCTCTGCTTGATGATCGCCGCGACGTACCGGTGGGCCTCACGCCGGCGGGCCGGGTCGGGGTCGTCCTGGTGCGGGAGGACGAAGCTGTGGCTGTCGGTGTAGACGGCGGGCTGGTCGAAGACCTGCGGGAAGGGCGCGGCGCCGAGCGGGATGCCGGACTTCTTCAGGGTCGGCAGCTCCCACTCGCCGAGCATGGCCATGCCGCCCCGGCCGGAGGAGAACATGGTGAGGCCCGCGTAGTAGTCCAGGTTGTTGGGGTTGGTCCTGCCGTCGAACAGTTGCCGCAGGAGCGACACCACACGTATCGCGGCGTCGACGTCGATCTCCGGCGGACCGCCGTCCGGGAGGGTGAAGGCGGCGCCGGTCTGGGCGTAGAGGGCGGCGAACAGCCGCCAGTTCTGCGCGGTGTCGTTGACGTGGCCGAACACGATGCCCGCGTGGCCGGTGGCATCGGCGAGCGCCTTGCCCGCGTCCAGCAAGGCCTCGGGAGACCTCATGGGGGCCAGTTCCCCCGAGGAGTCGAGCAGCCCCGCGGTGCCGGCGGCCTCCTTGTCGTAGAAGACGATGAAGGGGTGGACGTCCAGCGGGATCGCGTAGACGGTGCCGTCGTGCTGGGTCCGTGCCCACACCGCGGGCGTGAAATCCTTCTCCGCGACGCCGAATTCGGCGAGCAGGTCCAGGTCGAAGGGGTCGAGCAGGCCGGCGGGGGCGTAGCCCGCCAGCCGGGACAGGTGCAGGACCGCCACGTCGGAGGCCCGGCCGCCGGCGGCCGACATGGCGAGTTTGGTGTAGTAGGACGGGCCCCAGTCCAGGATCGTCCGGTCGATGTCGAAGCCCCGGCGGCCGTCGGCGACGGCCTTGATCATGTCGTCCATCAGCAAGCCGTCGCCGCCCTGGAACAGGTCCCAGACGCTGAGGGCCGAGGCGTCGGAGGCCGAGGCCGGGGAGGCGCAGCCGGACAGCGAGCCCGCGGCGAGCAGCGCGCCCGCCCCGGCCAGGCCGGTGCCCAGCAGTCGGCGGCGGGTGAGGCCGCGGTCCGGAGCGGACTCCGCAGGAGGGGTGGGGACAGGGGATCGCGCAGTCATCGTTGACCTTTCGACGGCCGGGCACGCGCGGCGGACCGGCGGTGGACCACGGGGAAGATGGCCCCCACCGGGTTCGGCAGGCGGGGCGCGCACCGGCTGACGCGGTGCGGTGGCACGTTTTTACATCGATGTACATTGGCTGTAAAGAGTCCGCGGCAGATGGCCGGTGTTCCGGGGCGGGGACGGGACGGGTTGCCCGCCGCCCGCCGTTCCCCGGCCTGCCCGCCGACTACACTCGGGGCTCCAGGGGAGGGCAGGGAGGTCGCGGTGGCACGGGTCAGGATCAAGGACGTCGCTCGGCACGCGGGGGTGTCCGAGAAGACGGTGTCCAACGTGATCAATGACTACGTCCACGTCTCGGACCGGACCCGGCGCGTGGTCCAGGAGGCCATCGACCACCTCGGCTACAAGGTCAACCTGGCCGGCCGTCATCTGCGCAAGGGCCGCACCGGCATCATCGCGCTGGTCGTCCCCGAACTCGACGTCCCCTACTTCGCCGAACTCGCCCGGCATGTCATCCGCGAGGCCGAACAGCGCTCCCTCACCGTGCTGATCCACCAGACCGGCGCGGACCGCGACCATGAACTGGCGGCCCTGGCCGGCTTCGGCTCCACCTTCGTCGACGGGGTCATCCTCAGCCCGCTCGCCCTGACCGCCGACGATCTGCGGAGCCGCACGGACGCGCCGCCCACCGTGCTGCTCGGCGAACTGCTGGAAGAGGGCGCGGACCACGTCGCCATCGACAACGAGAAGGCCGCGCGGGAGGCGACCGAGCACCTCATCGGCCTCGGGCGCCGTACGATCCTCGCCGTCGGGGGCCGGGACGACGCGGGCCTCGGCACCGCGGAGGCCCGCACCCGCGGCTACCGCGCCGCCCTCGCCGCGGCCGGCCTCGCCTTCGACCCGGCCGCGCTGCTGCCCGTACCGTCCTTCCGGATGCCCGACGGGGCCGAGGCCGTGGCCCGGGCACTCGACGAGGGCGCCCGGCCCGACGCGCTGCTCTGCCTCAACGACCAACTGGCGCTGGGCGCGTTGCGCACCCTGTACGAGTACGGGATGCGGGTACCCGAGGACGTCGCCGTGATCGGCTTCGACGACGTCGAGGGGGGACGGTTCAGCACGCCGACGCTGAGCACCGTGGCTCCCGACAAGGCCGCGGTCGCCAGGATCGCCGTCGACCTCCTGCGGCACCGGATGGACGAGGCCGCCACCCCGGCCCCCGGGGACACCTCCCCGGCCGGCGTCCGCTCCCCCCAGGACCTGGTCGTGGCCCACCGGTTGGTACTGCGCGAGAGCACCGAGGGCGCCGCGCGGCGTTCGAGGGATCCGCGGGACGCAGAGCGACACGCGAATGACAGCGAGTCGGGGAATTAAGTCAAATCAAGTCGAATCGAGTCGAATCAAGGGGACTCAAAAGGGCGTTGAGGCTGTGAGCGCATCCCGATGTCGTGTACGGCAAGCGGGAATGTCGCTTCAGGCGGTGGCGCCGGGAGCACCGGTCGCACAAGGCCCGTTGGAGGCCGGACATCGCGCTCCTCCAGCCGTGCCGGCACCGCACCGGGGGTCAGCTCCCCGCCGGTCAGGCGGCGACTTGAGGAGGGCTGAAGAACCTCTCCACCCAAATCGGCTGCCGGCCGCGGCCAGGAGGTGCGGGGGTGTGGCGGTCGGCCGGGGGCGGTGGCGGGCTGGAAGGCGGCGAAGGGTTCGTCGGGGGTGGTCATGTGCGGCTCCGGGGCAGGTGCGTGCGGTGAGGGTGCGCCCGGGATCGCTGGCTGCGGAGGGGAAGGCGGAGGTGGCCTGCCCGCCGGGGGCGGGTACGGGCAGGCCGCGTGATGCGGGGTGCCCTTCGCGGGGAGGGCGAAGGGCACCCTCAGCCCGCGACGGGGGAGGCGGGCCGGCTATGAGGGGGTGCGCCGTTTCAGGCGCCGAGGGGCCGGATGGCGGGCGGTCCGGCGATGAGGTCGAGGACCGTCTGGACGAGGGCGGTGGCCTGTTTGAGGGCGTGCGCGTGGTCGAAGGCTTCGACGATCCAGGTCCGGGTGGCGTGGACGGTGCGGCCGTCGAGGATCCGCCGGGTGGGGGCGGTGATCACCCAGGTCGCCGGCCGTCCCCCGGGGACGGGGACGGCCGGCGGGGGCTGGTCATGCCGGGGCCACTTCCATGTCCATGAGTGGCGCGTACTGCTGGCCGGCGTAGCAGTCGGTGTCGTCCAGGCTGCCCTGGACCACCGGCCGCGGCAGCGACACCTTCACCGCGAGGGCCAGGGGGTGGTTGACCAGGAGGATCTTGTCCGGTTCGGTGTCGAAGAGGGTGGCGAACAGCTGCTTGTTCAGGAAGCCGGTGGCCACCAGGGCCTGATAGCTGTCCTCGTCGTGGCACATGAAGTCGAAGGTGAGCGTGAAGGGGCCGGCGTTCTTCGAGCGCACCAGGGAGCAGTACTCGAGCAGGGTGGTCATGGGGTTACAGCTCCTCGGTGGTGGTGCGGAACAGCTCGGTGGGGGTGACGCCGGTGACAACGTGATTGAGGGTGAAGCGGTAGAGCGGACCCCGGTCGATCTCGGGCGGGGAGAAGGGGTAGGCGAGGGTGGAGACCAGGCCGTCGTACTGCGGGATCGGCAGGTGGCTGCTGGCATGGGCGACGAAGGTGGCAACCGCGTGCGCGGTCTCCTGGTCGGGCGCGGTGACGGTGATGAGGACGCCGAGCTCGCGCGGGTCGAGCGCGTCGGGCTCGCTGCCCGTGAGGACGGCGCCGGCGCCGTAGAGGCGGTAGTCGATGTCGATGTCGGCGGGGTTGACCGTGCCGCGGAAGACGTCGGAGATCTTCGCGTCGAAGTAGTGCCGGGCCATCGGCAGGAGCCTGGGCAGGGTGTCGATGACGACCCGGTCGCGTACGCCGCCGATGATGACGGTCTGGTAGCCGACGAGTTCGGCGCCTTCGAGCTTGTTGGTGTAGCCGTCGGCGGGGACGTAGCGGGCGCCGCGAACGCGGACCGTCTGCTCGTCGACCGTCTCGTAGGTGGCTTCGGTGGTGTCCAGGACGCCGGAGGGCTCGGCGATGTGGAACGGGTCGGCGTTCTCGTAGAGGGTGTGCGCGGCGACCGAGCGGGGGGTGAGGCGGCTGCCGGTGGCGAGCGTGGTGACGTCGAAGTGGTCCTCGCGCAGGGTGACGAGCAGGCCGTTGGCGGACGGCGGGATCGCGCACGCGGCGCCGCACTCGATGGTCTTGGCCATGTGCCAGGTCAGGCCTGGGTCGGCGCCCTTGAGGTGCGGCAGGGAGGCGAACAGGGCGGTGTCGCTGGCGCGGCCGGCCAGGATGACGTCGCAGCCGTCCTGCAGGGCTTCCTGGATGGGCTCGACGCCCATCATCGCGACGGTGTGGCCGCGCTCGAAGACCTCGCGGTCGATGCCGGGGGCGTGGGGCAGGGGGACGATGCGGCCGTCGTCGTAGAAGTCTTCGAGGCGCTCGACGGGCTGGTCGGAGTAGATCAGGCCGAGTTTGAAGTGGAGGTCCTCCTCGGCGGCGATGGTGCGGGCGAGGCCGGCGACCCAGTCGACGCCGACGTCGCGACCCGAGGTGCCGCAGGAGCCGATGATCAGGGGCACACCCAGCTCGTCACGGGCGCGCAGCAGCAGGCGCAGATCGCGGCTGACGGCCTGGGCGGAGAGCTTGGGGGTTCCGGAGCCCAGGGCGGCGGGCCCGGAGTCGGTGGAGCCGGCGTCGCAGGCGATCACGTCCGGGCGAGCGGCGACACCGCGCGCGAAGGCGTCGGCGTCGAACCCGGCGCCGAGCGCGCCGGTGGGGGCCAGGATGCGGAGTTCCATGGAGATGGTGCCTTTCGGTGATACCCGTACTACGGAAGAAGACAAAGGAGGGCGCTCAGGCCGTGGGCCGGTCGGGGACCCGGCGGGCCAGGCGGGTGAAGACGAGGAAGGTGATGACCGCGAACACAGCGGCGTTGAGCAGCATGTAGCGCCAGTCGGTGAGGTCGATCGTTGTGCCGAGGATGCCGGGGCCCAGAGCCATCCCGGACTGCGACGCGATCGTGTACAGGGCGGTGTAGGTGCCCAGGACCTTCTGGGTGGGGGCGAGGTTCCACAGGGCGACGAGGGCGTTGACGGCGAAGGAGGCGTAGCCGAGGGAGGAGAGGATCATCGCCGTGATCGTGCCGGGCACCGACTGCCAGACGAAGCCGACGAGCAGGCCGGCGATGAACAGTCCGACGCCGTAGCGCATCGCGCGCAGCTGGCCCAGCTTGTTGGAGAGGTAGGCGATCGGCAGGACGCACACCAGGAAGGCGACCGCTCCGGGCAGGGCCAGGCCGCCGGCCTCGCCGCGGGTCAGGCCGAGGACCTGGGTGCCGTAGGGGGTCATCAGCGAGCGGAGCGCGGACCACATGCCGGCGAAGCAGAAGATGCCGATCATCAGCAGGAAGGTGGGGCTGGACGGGGAGCGCAGCGCGTCCTTCATCACCGCCCACGGAGAGGTGAACTCCCGCGGCTTTTCCTCTTTGTCCTCGGGCAGGACGGTCTCGCGGTGGCGGCGGCCGAGAAACGTCCACGACAGCCCGAGCATGACCAGCATCAGCAGCGGCGGGATAGCGAACGCCAGGTGCAGCGAGCGGTCGACGACCAGGAGGCTGATGAGGGAGGAGACGATGATCGTGAGCGCGGCGCCGGCCTTGATGAAGCCCTGGGCCTTGCTGCGCTGGGAGCGCACGACGTAGTCGGAGACCAGCGTCTCGGTCACGCCCTTGAACGCGTTGGCGATCGCGGCGAAGCCGACCACGCAGATCATCAGCATGGGCAGGTTGTTCGCCCACGGGATCAGCACGAACGGCACGCTCGCGGCGGCCGCGCCCACCAGGACGATGGGCCAGCGCCCGGCGCGGCGGCGGACGAGTTTGTCGGAGAAGAACCCGACGAACGGCTGGGTGAAGATGCCCCAGGAGTGGTCCAGGCCCATGATCAGGCCGATCACGCCCGCGGAGGCGAAGTAGTGCCGCAGCTGCTCGGGGACCTGGGCGTCGTAGAAGTTCCAGACCGCTTCCTGGGCGAAGACCGCCAGGGTCACCCACAGCACCGCGCTGCGGTTCATGCGCTCACCCACGCCACTGGGCGGTGGCGGGGTGGTGGCCGCCCCGGGGGCGGGCGGGGAATCGGGCATCATCACGGCTCCTATGCCATATGCTATAGCAAAAGGGGGATGCCTGCCTACGGGCGCATCCCAACGCCGAAGGGGGCAGGACAGGCAGCGGTAAAGGGTGGGGTCAGCTCTGGGAGAGCTGGACGAGCGCGGCGCGGTGGTGGCGCGCGGCGAGTTCCTCGGCGCGATCCTCGTCCCGTTCGAGGAGGGCGTCCAGGAGCTCGCGGTGCTCGTGGTAGCGGGCGCGGAATTCTTCCGCCCGCTCGGGTGCGATCTTCATGGTCAGGTCGAGGCGTTCCTCGTCGCTGAAGGCGCGGGCCTGGTTCAGCAGGCCTTCCAGGACGGGGTTGCCCACGCACTTCTCCACCTGGTGGTGGAACAGGCGCAGCTTGTGGAAGACGGCCGTCAGCTGGTCGGTGACGTCGGCGTCCAGGCCCTGCTCGGCGAGGGTTTTCTCCACCTCGGCAACGATCTGGTCTGCCTGCGCGAGCAGGGAGACCAGGCCGGTGAGCTGGTCGGCGGTCGCGTTGCGGGCCGCGAGGCGGGCCATCAGCCCTGACAGCCGAACCTCCGCCTCGACGATCTCGGAGCGGGCCGCCGGCGAGTGCGCGGCGATCCGCAGTGCGCGAGGGCCGACGCGTTCGACGACCTTTTCGTGCACGAGCTGGCGCAGCGCCTCCCGGACCGGGGTGGGGCTGACACCCAGCCGAGACGCCAGATCACGTTCGGTGATCTTCTCGCCCGGCCGCAGCACTCCGTCACGGATCGCGTCTCGAAGACGCCGGTAAGCCTGGTCGGCCAGCGACGTCGTCTCCACGGGACCCAAGGCGTCAGTGCTCATGCCAGCAAGAGTGGCTCCTGCTATAGCAAACAGTCAATGGGTCGGCAGTAAATCGTTGGCCAAGCACTCATCAGCCGGTCACCGGCCCCACGTAAGTCCGCGCACTTCCAGTGGGCAGGCCGCCGGCCAGCCGTACGCAGGCCGCCGTGCACGTCGGCCCCCAACGCCCTGCCACGCCAGGGAGCGGCAAGGGTGGCCTGGAGGCTGCTGTGAGCCTCCTCAGGCTGAGGAGCGCGGTGGTGGAAATGATCTGTGCGCCGGGCATTGACGGGCCGCGCATCGCGACTCAACACTGATGCCCGGTTCACCTACCCGTCCTTCACGATGACGGCCAGGTTCCGCTCGGGGTCGGTGAGGACAGACGGGTCGGCCAGCGGGTCGCCGTCGATGAGCAGCACGTCGGCCAGCGCATCGGGCTCGATCACCCCGAGAGTGCCGGGGTAGGGGTTGCGCGGTCCGGCCAGGGTCAGCATCCGGCCGTTGTTGCCGGTCGCCTGCCGCAGGACCTCTGCCGCACTGAACCACTTGGTCCGGTGCACGAACTCCTCGTTGATGCGCGCGAGGGTGCCGGGTGCGCTGATGATGTCCGATCCGAAACCGATGCGGTCGAACCCGCTCTACTCGGCAGCGGCGTCGGCGCCGTCGTCGTGCTCCTGGTCCTCGCCGTCGCCCGCGCCGCTGGCCCCGACGATCCGACCGTCCTCGTCACGCTGCACGTGGACCTTGCGCTTGCCGCTGGTGAGGGCGCGGGAGGCGAGCTGCTCGCCCAGGCGCTCATCATGCGAGCGCAGGCCCTGAAGTACGCTACGAGGGGGCGGAACGAGGCGCTGGCGACCATGTCGGTCGGGTCCTCGCCGGGCTCCAGGAACACCGGCACGATGATCCTGGCCACCTTGGTGGAGCCGTCCTTGTTGAGCCGGAGCGCGCGGCCGATGTTCTGCACGATCTCGACCTGGGAGCCGCGGGTGTCCGCGAAGCAGATCGAGTCCACTCCCCGTTCGCCGGTGATGTCGACGCCTTCTCCGAGCACGCGAACGCTGGCGAGGAAGGCGCGGTGCACCCTGCGCCCGGCAGCGTCGATGCCGTTGGCGAACTGGCGGATCTTCTCGCGCCGTTCGGCGACGGTGTGGTCACCGCACAGCCGCGCCGACCACACCCGGTCCGGGGATACATGGTGGCCGGCCTCGAGTTCGGGGAACTCCGCGTCGATGGAGGACTTCGGGAGCTTGTCGGCGGCGGCCAGGTCCTCGTTGGTGGCGTCGTTGACGTACAGCTCGGCCGCCGTCTTGGGGAGCTTCTCCGCGAACACGGCTGCTTCCTCGACCTTCTGGTGGAACGTCATGATCGTGCGGAGGTTGTGCGCGGCGGCGTGCTTTACTGATCATTTCAGAATGATCTTCGGAGTCGTCGCAAGCAGATGATGCTGCAGGCGAGTTGGAGCAGTCCGAGGTGGAGGTCGGCTCGTATCT
>NZ_JBVJOT010000106.1:0-15644 GCF_055583025.1 Streptomyces sp. NPDC104831 | reverse complement strand
GGCCGCGAAGACCGCTACCGGGGGGGCCGGGGGTGCGCTCGCGCTCGACACCAGTGCTCTCCCAGGTGATCTGATCCTAATGGCAGGGTGGTGGGGGGGGGGGGGGGGCGGCCCCCCCCCCCCCCCCCCCCCCCCCCCCCCCCCCCCGGACCGGCCGACGCCGGCGGCGAGTTGGCCTCGGCGCGCGAACCGCCGTCTCAGTGGCGCAGCACCCCGGCCGCCGTGGCCGTCACCGCGTCGGCGAGGGCCGCCAGCGCGGGGGAGTCGAGCCTCCACTGCTGCCAGTACAGGGCCACGTCCATGAACTCCCCCGGGACGAGCAGCGCCAGCCGCCCCCGTGCCAGCAGGGGAGCGGCCTGGGCCTCCGGGACCATGCCCCAGCCCAGCCCCGCGGCGACCGCCTCCAGGAACCCCTCGGAGGTGGGCACGTGGTGCCGGAACGGGCCGGCCGAGCCGTGGCCGAGACGGCGGGCGAAGCCGTCCTGGAAGTCGTCCTTGCGGTCGAAGACCACCACGGGCGCCCGGGACAGCGCCTGTGCCGCCGGCCGGCCCGCCAGCCGGTCCGCGGCGAACTCCGGTGCCGCCACCGGCAGATAGCGCATCCGGCCGAGCGGGCGCACCGTGCAGCCGGGGACCGGGTCGGGCGAGGAGGTCACCGCCGCCATCACCAGCCCCTCGCGCAGCAGCGCCGCCGTGTGGTCCTCGTCCTCCCGGCGCAGTTCGAAGCAGAGGTCCGCGACCCGGGTCAGGGCCGGCAGGAACCAGGTCGCCAGCGAATCCGCGTTCACCGCGACCGACACCCGGGTCGGCTCCCCGGTGCCGTCCAGCCCCAGCTCGCCCCAGGCGTCCCGCTCCAGCCGGGCGAGCTGCCGGGCGAACCGCACCAGCACCGCGCCGGACTCCGTGGGCCGTACCGGTTTCGTGCGCTGGAGCAGGACCCGGCCGGTGCGCTGTTCCAGGGCCTTGACCCGCTGGCTGACCGCCGACGGTGTCACATGCAGCACGGCGGCGGCCGCGTCGAAGGTGCCCTCGTCGACCACGGCCAGCAGGGTCCGCACCTGCTCCAGGGGAAGGTCTGTCATCACGCCTGCTAAGGGTACGTAAAAATCATTAGCTGTACTTGAGGCCGTGCGTTGCCTAGCGTCCTGCCCATGAACCACGCCCTGACCGCCACCGCCGCCGGGTTCGGCACCGGCCTGTCCCTGATCGTCGCCATCGGCGCCCAGAACGCCTTCGTCCTGCGGCAGGGGGCGCGCCGGGAGGCCGTGCTCACCGTGGTCGGCATCTGCGCCCTGTCCGACGCGGTGCTGATCTCGCTCGGGGTCGGCGGGGTCGGCGCGGTGGTGGTGGCCTGGCCGGGCGCGCTCCGCGCGGTCGGCGTCGTCGGCGGCCTCTTCCTGCTCTGCTACGGCGTCCTGGCCGCCCGCCGGGTGCTCAAGCCGGGCACCACCGGCCTGCGCGCGGAGGGCGAGGCGGCCGGCTCCCGGCGCCGGGCGGTGCTCACCTGCCTCGCGATGACCTGGCTGAACCCGCACGTCTACCTGGACACCGTGTTCCTGCTCGGCTCGCTCGCCGCCGACCGGGGCCCGCTGCGCTGGACCTTCGGGCTCGGCGCCGTGCTCGCCAGCCTGTGCTGGTTCACGGTCCTCGGCTTCGGCGCCCGGCTGCTGGGCCGGTATCTGGCCCGGCCGGGCGCCTGGCGGGTGCTGGACGGCCTGGTCGCCCTCACCATGCTGGTGCTGGGCGTGAGCCTGATCGCCGGGTCCTGACCGCATCCTGTTCGGTGCCTCCCCCTCGCTGCTGCGATAGTTAGGCTCTCGAACCGAAAAGATGTAACGAGCACCCAGGACGGCCGTGGACACGAGCGAGAGCAGCAGCACCGAGACCACCCCCGGCCCCCCGGAGGCCGGGGACCCGCCCCGGCGCGGCTGGCGCCGGTGGGCGATGGACACCCGCCCGCTGCGCATCCCCGCCTACCGGCGGCTGTGGTCGTCGACCATCGTCACCGCCGTCGGCAGCCAGCTCACCGCCGTCGCCGTACCCAAGCAGATCTACGACATCACCGAGTCCTCGGCCTGGGTCGGCTACGCGAGCTTCGCGGGCCTGCTGCCGATGGTGGCCTTCGCGCTGTGGGGCGGGGCGATCGCCGACACCGTCGACCGGCGCAAGCTGCTGCTGGTCACCAACAGCGGCATCGCGGTGACTTCGCTGCTGTTCTGGGCGCAGGCCGTCACCGGCCTGGACTCGGTCGTCGTCCTCATGGTCCTGCTCGCGCTGCAACAGGCGTTCTTCGGGCTCAACGCGCCCGCCCGCAGCGCCTCCATAGCCCGGCTGGTCCCGGCCGAGCAGCTGCCGGCCGCGAACGCGCTCGGCTCGACGGTGATGCAGACCGGCCTGGTGGCCGGACCGCTGCTCGCCGGTGCGCTGATCCCGGTCGTCGGGCTGCCGGAGCTGTACCTGATCGACGCGCTGGCGCTGTGCGCGACCGTGTGGGCCGTCGTCAGGCTGCCCGCCCTGCCGCCGCTCGGCGGCTCCGGCGCCCGCCGGGCGGGGCTGCGCGAGATAGCGGACGGGTTCCGGTACATCTCCCGGCACAAGGTGCTGCTGCTGTCCTTCCTCGCCGACATCGTCGCCATGGTGTTCGGCATGCCCCGCGCCCTGTTCCCGCAGCTGGCCGCGGAGAGCTACGGCTCCTACGGCGAGGGCCTGGCGCTCGGCGTGCTGTTCGCCGGCATCCCGGTCGGCGCGGTGCTCGGCGGCCTGTTCTCCGGGGTGTTCTCGCGGGCCCGCCGGCACGGCTGGATGGTCGTGGGGGCGGTCGTCGGCTGGGGCGTGGCCATCGCCGGGTTCGGGCTGAGCGGCAACCTCTGGGTCGCCGTGGCCTTCCTCGCCGCGGCCGGGGTCGCCGACATGGTCTCCATGGTGTTCCGCGGCGCGATCCTGCTGTCGGCCGCGACGGACGAGATGCGCGGCCGGATGCAGGGGGTGTTCACCGTGGTCGTCGCGGGCGGGCCGCGGCTGGCCGACGTCCTGCACGGCACCGCCGGCGCCGCGTTCGGCCCCCGGGCCGCCGTCGCGGGCGGCGGCGCCCTGGTCGTCGTGGCGATGCTGGCCCTGGCCGGCGCGGTCCCGGCCCTGCGCCGCTACCGCGTCTGACCGGCCGGCGCGCCTAGAGCGGGCCGACCCGCCGCCGCATCGTGTACTGCTCCATCAGCTTGCCGCGGGTCGTCTCCAGCCGGTGGGCGAGGATCTCGGCCACCGTCCGCACCACCGAGAGCCCGAGCAGCGGATCCTCCACGCACAGGGCGAGCACCGACGGCCCGTCGAACTCGTAGGCGCGTACGTCGGTGAAGGCCACCGCGCCGAAGTCCCACACGTACGGCGGGAACAGCCAGGACCAGCCGAGCAGGTCGCCCGCGCCGAGCGTGGCCACGGTCACCCGCTGCCGCGAGGTCACCTCGGTGTCCAGGTGGACCGCGCCCGAGCGGATCACCCAGAACCGGTCGGCGGTGCCGCCCGCCTCGAAGATGCGGCTGTCCTCGGGGAAGGACACCTCCCGGGCCACCTCCATCAGGCGCTCGCGCTGCGCCTGGGGAAGGGCGGTGAGCAGTTTGATCGCTTTGGTCATGCGCGGGGCTCCTCGCCGGCGGCGGTTGCGGTCGGGGTGCTGTGCCTAAGCCCATTTCAGCCGCTGCCGCCGCCCCGGGCACCTCGAAGCCGGGGCGCCCGCCGCCTCCCGGCCGTTTCCGGGCAGCGAAAAGCCCTGGCTGGACGGGGGAAACCAGCCAGGGCCGCATGGGGTGACGCGCGGAGGGGGAAGGACGGTTCCACGCCGCTCCCGCATCACGTATGGATGAATAATAAATCATTTACCGGGTCTTCCCCCAGACTTAACCGGGTCAGGTGACCTGTTTCACTCCGTCCGCCCGCACGGGAGGCCCGCCCGGGCGGACGATCTCCTCCAGCACCCGCAGCACGGCCTCGAACGCCCGCGCCCTGTCCGCCGCCTCCGCGGCACCCTGCGGATCCGTTGCCGCCAGGCTCCGGGCCCGCTCCCGCCATGCCTCCTCCTGCGCCGCCGCGTGCTCCTGACCGCGCCGGATGCGGCGCAACAACTCGTCCGCGTCCACGACATCCGTCATGTCCGGCGGGTACCCGCGAGCGGCCGGGTGATGACACCCCTACCGAGGGTGCCGGATCCGCGCGCCGTTGCCCCGCCGCCTCATTCCGCTTGCACCGAAGCGGTGCGCGAAGTTCCGCTCACCGGGGTGTTTGCCCACCGGAGCAGGGGGCAGGCGGAATCTCGTGCTTCGGACCGGAGGCGCGCGCCCAGCGGGGAAAGGACCCGCTGCCTGGGCCCCTCCCGCCGGGCCCGGCGGCTCACCCCGCGGCGAAACCCTGACACCACCGTTCGGGCAAGAACCCGGAACCCCTGTTTCCGGAGGTGCCCTGAAACCACGTTCAGGAGCGATTCCGCATGCTGACCGACATGTCGACAAGCCGTCCCGGCACGACCGCCCCCGCCGGGGCGTCCGCCCGCCGCAGCCACGACGACGCCCCCGACACCGCGGCGCTGTTCGCCCGGCTGGCGGAGCTGGAGGACGGCCCCGAGCGGGACGCCGTACGCGACGAACTCGTCACCGCCTGGCTGCCCATGGCCCACCGGATCGCCGGCCGCTTCCGCGACCGCGGCGAGTCCGTGGAGGACCTGCGCCAGGTGGCCGCACTGGGACTGGTCAAGGCCATCGACCGGTTCGACCCGTCCCGCGGCGCCTTCGAGAGCTACGCCGTGCCCACGATCACCGGAGAGGTCAAGCGGCACTTCCGCGACCGGATGTGGGCCCTGCGCGTACCCCGCCGGGTCCAGGAACTGCGCAACCGGGTCCGGGTGGCCCGGCGGGAGCTGACCCAGAACCCGGGCAGCCCCGAGCCCACCGTCGCCGACATCGCCGCCCACACCGGGCTCACCGAGGAGGAGGTCGGGGCCGGCATGGAGGCGCTGGAGAGCTTCAGCACCCTCTCCCTGGACGCCGAGCTGTCCGCCGGCGACGACGGCTACAGCCTCGCCGACACCCTCGGCGCCACGGACGCCTCCTTCGACGTCGTCGTCGACCGGGAGGCCGCCAAGGAGGGCCTGCGCCGGCTGCCCGAACGCGAACGGGCCATCCTTTACATGCGCTTCTTCGAGGACATGACCCAAAGCCGCATCGCCGACCGGCTCGGCATCTCGCAGATGCACGTCTCCCGGCTGATCAGCCGCAGCTGCGCCCGCATCCGCGACGAGGCGCTGGGCACGCCCCGGCCCGGCTCCGCCGGGCGGCGCTGACCGCTCACCGGGAAGGCCCGCCCGCCACGCCGAGCGGGCGCGCCAGACCGGAGACCGCCTCGTCCAGCCGCTGCAGATGGCGCAGCACCCGGTCGGTCACGCGGCCGTAGCGCGGGGTGCGCAGGGTTCCCGGCTCCAGCATCGACGCGATGCTGGGGCCGCTCTCGATCTCCTCGGCGGAGTGCGGGTCGGCCACGTGCGCCGCGATCGCCTCGATGTTGTGCAGGATCCGCCCGCACGCCCCGCGCAGCCGGGGGTCGGCCGCGATCGAGGGGTGCGTGGGCAGCAGCTCGGCCGTGGCCGCGAGGGACCGCCCGTGGTACGCGCAGGTCTCCAGCAGCGCCACCACGTACCGCACCGAGTCCCTGCGCGAGCGCAGCGGGGTGATCGGATGGGTCAGCGGCTGGGTGGCCGCCCGCAGGTCCGCCAGCGCCTGGTCCAGCTCCCGGGCCCGCTCCACCAGGTCGCCGCCGGGCCCGCCGCTGAGCTGGTCGACGGCGCCCCGCGTGACGTCGGCGAGCCGCTCCAGGACCGCCACCAGCAGCTCGTCGGTCCGGCTGCCGGTGTGCACGGGCAGCACCACCGCCGCCGCGAACACCCCGCAGGCCGCGCCGAGCGCCGTCTCCTCGACGCGCAGGACCAGCACCGCCGCGCTGTAGGTGTTCAGCAGCGTGTAGAGCAGTCCCAGCATCGCCGTGACGAAGAACGACATCAGCGTGTACGACAGCGGCGCGGTGTAGAACATCGCGAAGATGAACACCAGCACCAGGCCGAACGCCATCCAGGTGTGGTGCCCGACCAGCCCGGCGAGCCCGATGCCCGCCACCACGCCGAGCACCGTGCCCAGCAGCCGCCGGTAGCCCTTCACCACGATCTCGCCGGTGGAGGCGGTGTTCAGGAACACGATCCAGCACGTCAGCACCGCCCAGTACCAGCGCTGGCTGGACAGCAGCTCGCCGCCGGCGATGGCCAGCGAGGAACCGACGGCCACCTGGACGGCGGCCCGGGTGGTGGGCCGGCGCAGTCCGGTCGGCTCCGCCTGCGGCGACCGCTCCTCGCTGATCTCGATCGCGGTGTCCTCCGCGTCCAGCTCCTCGCGCGAGCGGGCGGTCGCCGGGGTGTCGGCGGACTCGTCCTGCGGCCCGTCCAGGGCCAGCCGCAGGCCGAGCGCGGCGCGGGCCGCCTCACCGAGCCCCCGGAAGACGTCCTGCACGGCCGGGGAGGCGTCGGGCAGGTTCTCCTCCTCGCGGTAGCCCAGCAGCCGGTTGCGCACCCGGGCGAGCGCGGCCCCCGACACCTCCCCGGCCGGCCGCAGCATCAGCACCCGCAGCGCCCGCAGGTCCCGGCGCAGCGCGGCCGCCGCCCCGTCCCGCACCGGCAGCTCGATCCCCGAGGGCACCGGGGCGCCCGGCAGATGCAGGGTCAGGGTGTCGGTGCGCTCGGCGCTGCGTGCGGTCAGCAGCAGCAGCCCCAGCCGTTCGGCCGCGATCTCCGCGTCCGCGATCCGGCGCTGGAGCAGCCGGGCCACCGCCGGGTCCGAGGTGCCGTCCTCCAGCCGGCCCTGGATCAGCAGCGCCGTCTCGTGCAGCCGGGCGGTGCGGGTGCGCAGTTCCTCCAGCACCTTCTCCACCTCCTCCGGCCCGGCGTCCGGCAGCTTCGCCTGGCTGGCGAGCAACTGGGCGAGCCGGGCGCGGAAGGCCCGCCGCAGCCGGTCCAGGGTGCCCGCCGGGGTCTGCGGCAGCAGCACGAACCGGGCGGTGGCGCTGCACGCGAACGCCACCGCGAGGACGCCGTACAGCGCGGGCAGCCCCGCCGTCGTGGCCTGCACGAACAACGACAGGAAGTAGATCTGGAACCCGATCAGCCCGAGCGCCGTGCCGCGGTCGCCGAACCGGCGGCCGTAGACGGCACCGAAGATCAGGGCGACGAAGAACAGGTCGCCGACGACGACGCGCTGGTTGAGCAGCGCGCCCAGCGACACCGAGGCGAGCGCCACCGGCAGGCCGAGCGCGAGCGTGACGGCCTGCCGGGCGGGCTGCTTCTCCCGGATGGCGAAGGTGGCGACCATCGCGGCCATGGCCCCGGCGACCAGACGGGGGACGGGGACGCCCACGCCGGCCAGGACGGCGAGGGTCAGGGCGATGGCGGTGACCGTGCGCAGTCCCGCCGTCAGCCGGAGCAGTCCGGGGTCCGACGCCGCGAGCCGGTCCCACAGCCGTACCCGTCCCGACCGTCCCCGTTCCCTCACCTGGCCGCGCTCTCTCCCGTACCGGACATTGATCCGCGACCCAGCATCGCACGCGCGCCCGGGCTACCTGCCCTCGGCCAGGGTGGCGGCCACCAGGGCGTTCGCGTGCCCGTGACCGAGCCCGTGCGCCGACTTCAGCCAGCCGACCAGCTCCATGTGCCGGGTCAGCGGCGAGGAGCGGATCAGCTCCTGCCACTCGGCGACCGGACGGCCGTACTTCGCCTCGATCGCGGGGAAGTAACTGGCCGGTCCCTTGACGGTCTTCTCGGTCATCGTGGTGCGTCCCTCCGTGCGGTGTTCCGTGATCACCCGGTAAGACGGCCGACCCGGGCCGGACTCATCGGCGGTCCCGGGTGATCACGGTCACATCAGGACGGGCCGACGGCCGCGCCCTCCACCCGGGCCCGCACCTGTTCGGGCGTCAGATAGGAGTCGGTGAACTCGAAGTCCTTCAGCCGGGCGGGCTTGCGGGCCTGGAAGCCGGTGCGCACGAAGTCGTCGCCCGCGACGGCGTTCAGCATCCAGTTGGTCATCACCCGCGTCTTGGCGACGTTGGTGCGCAGCGCCGACCAGTGGTAGCCGCGGGCCACCGCCTGCGCGGGCACCCCGCGCAGCTCCACACCGAGCGGCTTGGACACCGCGTCCTTGCCGCCGAGGTCGACGACCAGCCCCAGGTCCTTGTGCTCGTAGGGCCGCATCGGCTGTCCGCGCAGCGTGGCGATGACGTTGTCGGCGACCACCTTGCCCTGCCGCATGGCGTGCTGGGCGGTGGGCGGGCAGACCGCGCCCTCGTCACCCTTGGCGAGGTCCGGCACCGCCGCCGAGTCGCCGAGCGCGAACACCCCGTCATGGCCCGGCAGGCACATCTGCGCGGTCACCGCCAGCCGGCCCTTGACCGTCTCCGCGCCGAGCGTGGCGATCAGCGGGCTGGCGACCACCCCGGCCGTCCAGATCAGGGTGTGCGTCGGCACCACCCGGCCGTCGGTGAAGGTGACCTCCTCCGCGCCGGCCTTGTCGATCGACACGCCCAGCGAGACCTCGATACCGCGCCGTCCGAGGATCTCCTGCGCGCTGCGGCCCAGCTTGTCGCCCAGTTCCGGCATCAGCTTGGGCGCGATGTCGATCAGGTGCCAGCGGATCAGGCCCGGGTCCAGGCGCGGGTAGCGCTGCACGGCGGCGTGGGTGAGGCGTTGCAGGCAGGCCGCGGTCTCCGTGCCCGCGTAGCCGCCGCCGACCACCACGAACTGCAGCCGCGCGGCCCGTTCGGCCGGGTCGTCGCTGGCGTCCGCCAGGTCCAGCTGCGAGATGACGTGGTCGCGGATGTAGGCGGCCTCGGCGAGCGTCTTCATCCCGAAGGCGTGGTCGGTCAGGCCCGGGATGTCGAAGGTGCGGGTCACGCTGCCCGGGGCCAGCACGATGTAGTCGTACGGCTCGTTGACGATCTTGTCGGTGATGGTGCGGACGACACACACCTTGGACCTCAGGTCCACCCCGATCGCACCGCCCGGGATGATCCGCGTGCGGTACTTCTTGCTGCGGCGCAGCGACAGGGCGATCGACTGCGGTGTGAGGACGCCGGAGGCGACCTGGGGCAGCAGCGGCAGGTAGAGCTGGTAGGAGAACGGCGTCACCAGCGTGACGTCGGCCTCGTCGGGCGCGAGTTTCCGCTCCAGGCGGCGGACGCACTCGACTCCGGCGAAGCCTGCGCCCACCACCAGGATCCTGGGTCGTGTCACGGTGTTCATCCCTTTCTGCGGCTCCGCACGGGTCCGGCTCGATGCCGCCGGCCCGCCCGGATCGCTGTGCGCCGACTCCGATCCCACCGCGCCCGCGGCCACCCCGCCAGCCGGGCGCGGCAGCCAGACGAACGCGTGGGGGGCACCACGCCCCCGCTGTCCGGTGGAGTAACCGGTGGGCGCCCGCCTACACGTGGTACGGCCGCCCGTCCGCGTCACCAGGGCAGGAACGCGTGGATGTCCTTGCCGCTGTCGTGCACGACGACGCTGACCTGGCTGCACAGGGTGTGCACCAGGTGCCAGCCGATGCCGCCGCCACCGGTGCGCGGGTGGAAGGGCCGCGGTTCCGGCCGCTGCGGGTTGGTGTCCCGCATCGTCACGTGCACCCCGTCGAAGGTGCGGCGCAACCGCAGGCCGAAGGGGCCCGGCGCGTACTGGATGGCGTTCGCGGCCAGCTCGGTCACCACCAGCAGGATGTCGTCCCAGTACTCCTGGGCGCACGGTGGCGCCTCCCGGGAGAGCGCGCGGAGGAACTCCTCCGCCGCGAGCCGCGCTCCCGTGACGTTGCGCAGCTCACCGGGGAAGGAGAACGTACGCTCGTACTTCTCCTCCGACGGTGGTGTGTCGTCCCAACGCGGCTCCGTCGCCATCTCGCTTCCCCGGCCCCGTCCGGCACCGGCGGCCGGACGGTCCTCGTCGCTGATCTCTTCGATGCGCTGCGGGTTCCCCCGCTGGCGCGGACTATCCTTCCGCCCTCCCCGTCCCCACGATTCCCCCGGAGCGCCGCCTCCTCGGCGCGGCGAAGGCTCCGCCGACGAGGCCCCGCATGCGCTGCTTCCGGGATACGCGGGCTCACACCGGCGACCGGCACGCCGTCGGCGGTGCCCGAATGCGGCCCAGGGGGCAGCGCTCGGTGAACGGAACCGGGAAGTCGTGTCCGGCTGATGATGTGGGCCCGTCCTGGGGACTCGGGGGACATGAGTCATGTGAACCCCGATCCGGAGCCCGAGCGCACCACCGGGCTGGAGCCAGGCGGCTCCGTCCCGCCCGGCGAGACACCGCCGGCCGAGAGCAGCATGCCCGAGGCCGGGCCCCGGGAGACGCACAATCCGACGAAGGGCTGGGCGAAGGCGCCACTGACCGCGATCCTGCTCCTGGTGATCCTGATCGCGGCGTTCTTCCTGGTCTACGCGCTGATCCTGATCCTGTGACCGCCGCCGGGCGGGACGCTCACCCCTGCGTGCGCCGCACGCACTCGGTGACCACGTCCCGCAGGCTGCCGGTGCGCTCCAGCAGGCGGCGCTGTTCCCGTGCGCCGTTGCCCCGGCGCAGCAGCTCCGCCACGCCCTCCGCGGCGCGGTCGGCGTCGCCGGCGGCGGCGAGCGCGTCCCCGGTGTGCTCCAGCAGGGAGTCCAGCACCCGCGGGGCGGGCCGGGGCCGCAGGGTGACCGGGTCGAGCAGCTCCTCCTCCAGGCCGAACCGGGCGGCCTGCCAGTCGGCCATCCTGAGCAGGCTCACCCCGGTGTCGGGCGTCGGCCGGCCCGCCCGCCACTCGGCGGCGGCCGTCTCCACGAGCGCGCGGACCAGCGTGGCGAACAGGACGGCGGTCTCCGCGCCCAGGCACACGTCCGCCACCCGTATCTCCACCGTCGGATAGCGGGCGGACAGCCGGGCGTCGAAGTAGATCATGCCCTCGTCCAGCACGACGCCCGTGGCCACCATGTCGGCCACCCGCCGGTGGTAGCGCTCGGCGGTGCCGAACGGCTCGGCCGGCCCGGCCGACGGCCAGCGGTTCCACACCCGGCTGCGGTAGCTGGCGTAGTCGGTGTTGCGGCCCTGCCAGAACGGGGAGTTCGCGCTGATCGCCCGGAGCACCGGCAGCCAGGGACGGAGCCGGTCGAGGACGGCGACCCCCTCCTCGTCCGACTCCACGGAGACGTGCACGTGGCAGCCGCAGACGAGCTGGTCCCAGGTCGGGATCCCGAACCGCTCGGCCAGCCACTGATAGCGCTCGTTGACGCTCAGCGAGGGGCTGACCGGCAGCGGCGAGGTGGCCAGCGCGGCGACGGCGCAGCCGATCTCCCCGGCGTGCCGGGCCGCCTCCTTGCGGCAGCGGACGATCTCGTCCCCGAGCCGCGCCATGTCCGACTGCGGATGCGTGGCGAACTCCAGCATCTGCCCGAACAGCTCCTTCTCGAAGACCTGCTGTCCGGGGTCGTCCTGGGCGGCGCGGGCGAGGACGGCCGTCGCCAGCGCCTTCGGGTCGCCGCTGTCCGGGTCGACCAGGAGGAGTTCCTCCTCCACTCCTACGGTGCGCAATGGGGCCGCCCTTCTGTGTCGTGCCGCGGGGGCAGTCGAGGCTCTGTACGACCCCGACTGCCCCCCGGACGGCCACCGACACCTGCGGCGTCTCAGCCCTCCGGCACCAGCCAGACCGTGGCCAGCGGCGGCAGCGTCAGCGTGAGGGCCCCGTCCCCGGCCTCGACCGGCCCGCCGGCGCCGACACCGCTGCCGCCGTAGCGCACCTCGTCGGTGTTCAGCGCCTCCCGCCAGGCGGCGACGCCTTCGGGCGCCCACAGGCGGTAGCCGTGCCGGACCACCGGGGAGAAGTTCGACACCGCCAGCAGCGGGCCGCCGTCCGCCGCGAACCGCAGGAACGCCAGCACGTTGTCGTCCGCCGCGTCGCACAGCACCCACCGGAAGCCGCCCGGGTCGGTGTCCCGCTGCCACAGCGCCGGCGTCGCCCGGTACACCCGGTTCAGATCACGGACCAGCGACTGCACGCCCCGGTGGTCGCCCGCCGAGTGGTGGCCGTCGCCGAGCAGCCACCACTCCGGTCCGTGCGCCTCGGACCACTCCGCTCCCTGCGCGAACTCCTGCCCCATGAACAACAGCTGCTTGCCCGGGTGGGCCCACATGAACCCGAGATAGGCACGGTGGTTGGCCCGCCGCTGCCACCAGTCGCCGGGCATCTTCGACACCAGCGCCCGCTTGCCGTGCACCACCTCGTCGTGGGAGATCGGCAGGACGTAGTTCTCGCTGTAGGCGTACACCATCGAGAACGTCATCTCGTCGTGGTGGTACCTGCGGTGCACCGGCTCCTTCTGGATGTACTCCAGCGAGTCGTGCATCCAGCCCATGTTCCACTTCAGCCCGAAGCCCAGCCCGCCGCCGTCGGTCGGCCGGGTCACCCCGTCCCACGCGGTGGACTCCTCGGCGATGGTGACCACGCCCGGGCAGCGCCGGTAGACGGTGGCGTTCATCTCCTGGAGGAAGGCGACCGCGTCCAGGTCCTCCCGGCCGCCGAACACGTTCGGCTCCCACTGCCCGGAGTCCCGCGAGTAGTCCAGGTAGAGCATCGAGGCGACCGCGTCCACCCGCAGCCCGTCGATGTGGAACTCCTCGCACCAGTAGACGGCGTTGGCGACGAGGAAGTTGCGCACCTCGGTGCGGCCGTAGTCGAACTCGTAGGTCCCCCAGTCCGGGTGCTCGGCACGGGAGGCGTTCCCGGGTTCGTACAGCGGGTCCCCGTCGAACCGGGCCAGCGCCCAGTCGTCCTTCGGGAAGTGCGCCGGCACCCAGTCCATGATCACCCCGAGTCCGGCCCGGTGGCAGGCGTCCACGAAGTACCGGAAGTCGTCGGGGGAGCCCAGCCGGGGTGTCGGCGCGTAGTAGGAGGTGACCTGGTACCCCCACGAGCCGCTGAACGGATGCCCCGCCACCGGCATCAGCTCCAGGTGGGTGAAGCCCATCTCCCGTGCGTAGGCGGGGAGTTCCTCGGCGAGCTGCCGGTAGGTCGCGCCGGGCCGCCAGGACGGCAGATGCACCTCGTACACCGAGAACGGCGCCTGGTGCACGGGGGTGTCGCCGCGGTGCGCCATCCACTGGGCGTCGCCCCAGGCGTACTGCGACGCCGTCACCACCGACGCGGTGTCCGGCGGGACCTCCGTGCACCGCGCCATCGGGTCCGCCTTCAGGAACCGGTGGCCGTGCCGGGAGGTGATCTCGAACTTGTACCGGGTGCCCTCGCCGATCCCGGGCAGGAAGAGCTCCCACACCCCGGCCGCGCCGAGCGAGCGCATCGGGTACTGCGTGCCGTCCCAGTACGTGAAGTCCCCGGCCACCCGCACCCCCCGGGCGTTCGGCGCCCACACCGTGAACCGGGTGCCGGCCACGCCCTGGTGGACCATCGGCTCCGCGCCCAGCGCCCGCCACAGCTGCTCGTGCCGGCCCTCCCGGATCAGGTGCAGGTCCAGCTCGCCGAGGGCGGGCAGGAAGCGGTACGGGTCGTGCACCTCCCGCTCACCGTCGTCGTACGCCACCAGCAGGGTGTACGACGGGATGCCCGGACCCGGCAGCACGCCGGCGAACAGCCCGTCGCCCTCCGGGCGCAGCCCGGTGCGGGTGCCGTCGGCCAGGACGCTCACCGCGCGGGCGTTCGGGCGCAGCGCCCGCACCAGCGTGCCGCCCGGCACCGGGTGGGCGCCCAGCAGGGCGTGCGGATCGTGGTGCGTCCCGGCCAGCAGCCGGCCGCGCTCGGCGGGGTCCAGCGGCCCGGCCACGGGGGGCACGGGGCCCGCGGCCTCCGGGCGTGTGGTGTCGCGCAGTGCCATGCGTCAGCCTCCCCACACGGCGAGCCGTTTGATCGCCGCCATCGGAACCGGCAGCCAGTCCGGCCGGTGTCTCGCCTCGTACAGCACCTCGTAGACCGCCCTGTCCGTCTCGTGCGCGCGCAGCAGCGCGTGCTTCTTGCGTGGATCCCAGCCCGCGCGGGCCGCGTAGCCCGCGCAGAACGCCTCCCGGCAGCGGCGCGCCCACTCGGGTCGCCACGGGCGGCGCTGCCGGGCCGCGTAGTCGAAGGAGCGCAGCATCCCGGCGACGTCGCGCACCGGGGACTGCGGGCTGCGCCGCTCGGCGAGCGGCCGGGACGGCTCGCCCTCGAAGTCGATGACGAACCAGTCGCGGCCGGCCCGCAGCACCTGCCCCAGGTGCAGATCGCCGTGCACCCGCTGGGCGGGCGGACCGGTGTCGCAGGTGGCCAGCGCCGCGAACGCGGCCCGCAGGCCGGGCACGAAGGGCAGCAGCCCGGGTACGGCGTGCGCGGCGGCGTCCAGCCGTGCGCTCATCGCCTCCGCCGTGCGGCCGTTCTCGCCCGGCCCGGCCGGCGGGAACGCCTCGGCCAGCGCCAGGTGCACCTCGGCCATGGCGCGGCCCAGCGCCCGGGCCTCGGTGGTGAAGTCGTCGCCCGCGGCGAGCGCGCCGAGCGCCAGCGACCAGCCGTCGGTGGCGTCCGGCAGGAACGGCTGGAGCACCCCGAGGGTGGCCGGGCGCGGGCCGGCCGTGGTGAACCAGGCCACCGGCGCCGGCACCCGGGAGCAGCCGAGCGCGGCCAGCGCCGCGGGCACCTCCAGGTCCGGGTTGACGCCGGGCTGGATCCGCCGGAACAGCTTCAGGATGTACGCGTCGCCGTAGACGATCGAGGAGTTGGACTGCTCGGCGTCCAGCAGCCGCGGCGGCAGACCGCCGGGCACCCGGGCCGCCGGGTCCGCCTCGAACCGCAGCGGGCCCGCCGCGCCGGGCTGCCGCAGCCGCTCCAGCAGCAGCTGGGCCGAGCGCGGGTCGTGCAGCGCGTCGTACACCGCGAGTCCGGCCAGCGGTCCCGCCGTGGCCCGCCCGATGAACGCCCTCTCCAGGCGCGGCGCGAGGTGCCGGCGCAGGCTCAGCAGCAGCTGGTAGCAGTCCCCGGGCGGGGGCGTGCCGCCGGGG
Organism: Streptomyces sp. NPDC104831; assembly: GCF_055583025.1. Classification (NCBI taxonomy): domain Bacteria; kingdom Bacillati; phylum Actinomycetota; class Actinomycetes; order Kitasatosporales; family Streptomycetaceae; genus Streptomyces; species Streptomyces sp. NPDC104831. The sequence continues at coordinate 568 of NZ_JBVJOT010000106.1, read as the reverse complement.
GTGGGCACCGGCGCGTGCGAGGCGTGCACCAGCAGGTGCAGGCAGCCCGGGAACAGCTCGGTCACGGACAGCACCGACAGATCGGTGACGGGCCGGTCCTTGCCCGCGAACCAGCGTTGCCCGGGCAGCCATTCGCGCAGCAGTCCGCCGAGCGAGTCCAGGGGCCCGTCGAGCGCGGTCGCGGTGCGCGGCCGGGAGGTGATGGTGTTCGGCATGGTGACGCGTCCTTTCCTCGGCGCCGGACGGGTCAGCGGCGGCGGCCGATGCGGGATGCGACTCGGGTGAGCCGGAACCAGTAGAAACCGTGGCCTTGCAGGGTCAGCAGATAGGGCAGTTCGCCGATGGCGGGGAAGCGCACCCCGCCGATCAGCTCGACGGGGTGCCGTCCGTCGTAGGCCCGCAGGTCGAGTTCGGTGGGCTGGGCGAACCGGGAGAAGTTGTTGACGCACAGCACCAGGTCGTCGCCGTGTTCCCGCAGGAAGGCGAGCACCGCCGGGTTGGACGACGGCAGTTCGGTGTAGGAGCCGAGTCCGAAGGCGGGGTTCTGCTTGCGGATCTCGATCATCCG
>NZ_JBVJOT010000105.1:9743-16007 GCF_055583025.1 Streptomyces sp. NPDC104831 | reverse complement strand
GCAGCCCTCCAGGTTCTCGAAGTCCTCGAGGGTGGGCTCCTGGGCCTGGAGCATCGTGCCCATGGCTCCGTCGGCGACCACCACACGGGTGGCGAACGCTTCGCGGAGGGCGTCCGCACGCCGTGTCCCCGTGTCGCTCATGCCACGCCCGCCAGGAGGGGCTCCAGCTCGGCGGCGGCGGCCCGGCCGTAGGTCTGGTCGACGCGGGCGACGAGGTCCGCGGGTACGAGCTTGTACTCCTGGGTGCCGACGGATTCCAGGACGACGGTGGCGAGGGCGCAGCCGAGTTCGGCCGCGCGCCGGTGGGGCAGTTCCCAGGCGAGGCCGGCCAGGAAGCCGGCGCGGAACGCGTCCCCGACGCCGGTCGGGTCGGCGATGCGTTCGGTGGGCACGGCGGCCACGTCCACCCGCTCGGTGTGCCCGGACAGCAGGGTGACGCCGTCGGCGCCGCGGGTGATGACCCAGGTGCCGACCCGGTTCTGCACCTCGCGCTCGCTCCAGCCGGTGCGTTCCTGGAGCAGGGCCGCCTCGTACTCGTTGGTGAACAGCCAACGCGCCCCGTGCACCAGCCGTTTGGTCTCCTCGGTGTCGAGGCGGGCGAGCTGCTGGGAGGGGTCGGCGGCCACGTCGAGGTCGAGGTCGTGCGCCGTCCTGGTGTGGCGCAGCATCGCCTGCGGGTCGTCGGCGCCGACCAGGACGAGGTCGATTCCGCCGACGGACTGCCGTACGGCGCCGAGGTCGATGTGCCGCGCCTCGCTCATGGCGCCCGGGTAGAACGTGGCGATCTGGTTCTGGTCGGTGTCCGTGGTGCAGACGAAGCGAGCGGTGTGGTGTTCCCCGCTGATCCGCACGGCGGAGGTGTCCACGCCGGCCGCGCGCAGGCGCGCGTCGTAGTCGGCGAAGTCGATTCCCGCCGCGCCCACGAGTACGGGGCCGAGCCCGAGCCGGCCGAGGCCGAAGGCGATGTTGGCGGCGACGCCCCCGGTGCGTATCTCCAGTGCGTCGGCGAGGAAGGAGAGGGAGACGTGGGCGAGTTGGTCCGGGATGAGCTGGTCGGCGAAGCGGCCCGGGAAGGTCATCAGGTGGTCGGTGGCGATGGACCCCGTGACTGCGATACGCATCGGTTGCTCCTATGGGTTCGGAGTTCTCGGCCTGCGGCGGCTCCTCAGGCGCTCGCGATGTCCTTCAGCCGCTGTGCGCGGTCGGTGCGCTCCCAGGTGAAGTCGGGCAGTTCGCGGCCGAAGTGGCCGTAGGCGGCCGTCTGGGCGTAGATCGGGCGCAGCAGGTCGAGGTCCCGGATGATCGCGGCCGGGCGCAGGTCGAAGACCTCGGTGATCGCCTTCTCGATCTTCTCCTGGGGCACCGTGCCGGTGCCGAAGGTCTCCACGAACAGGCCGACCGGCGCCGCCTTGCCGATGGCGTAGGCGACCTGGACCTCGCAGCGTTCCGCCAGGCCGGCGGCGACGACGTTCTTGGCGACCCAGCGCATGGCGTAGGCGGCGGAGCGGTCGACCTTGGAGGGGTCCTTGCCGGAGAAGGCGCCGCCGCCGTGGCGGGCGTAGCCGCCGTACGTGTCGATGATGATCTTGCGGCCGGTCAGCCCCGCGTCGCCCATGGGGCCGCCGACCTCGAACCGGCCGGTCGGGTTCACCAGCAGCCGGTAGCCGTCCGTCTCCAGCTTGATGCCGTCCTCGGCGAGCTGCTCGAGCGCGTGCTCCACGACGTGCTCGCGGATGTCCGGGGTGAGCAGGGTCTCCAGGTCGATGTCGGCGGCGTGCTGCGTGGAGACGACGACGGTGTCGAGGCGGACCGGCTTGGAGCCCTGGTACTCGATGGTCACCTGGGTCTTGCCGTCGGGACGCAGGTAGGGCACGGTTCCGCTCTTGCGGACGTCCGTCAGCCGGCGGGCGAGCCGGTGGGCCAGCTCGATGGGCAGCGGCATCAGGTTGGGCGTCTCGTTGGTGGCGTAGCCGAACATGATGCCCTGGTCGCCGGCGCCCTGGCGGTCGAGTTCGTCGTCGTCGCCCTCGACCCGTGCTTCGTAGGCGGTGTCGACGCCCTGGGCGATGTCGGGCGACTGGGCGCCGATGGACACGGAGACACCGCAGGAGGCGCCGTCGAAGCCCTTGGCCGAGGAGTCGTAGCCGATGTCGAGGATCTTCTGCCGTACCAGCTGGGCGATGGGCGCGTAGGCCCCCGTCGTCACCTCCCCGGCGACGTGCACCTGACCGGTCGTGATCAGGGTCTCGACGGCGACCCGGGAGGTGGGGTCCTCGCTCAGCAGCGCGTCCAGGATCGTGTCGCTGATCTGGTCGGCGATCTTGTCCGGGTGGCCCTCGGTCACCGATTCCGATGTGAACAGACGACGGGACATGACTCTCCAAAGGGAAGAGGAGGTTTCAGGGGTGCCACGACGCCCATGACAGTACGCAAAACTTCGTACGGCGAGAACGCGCGGGCCGCAGCCCGGGGAGACTTTGGGAAGTCCGCGCCTGCCTGCCGGTGACGGCACGCGCCTGGGGACGGACGTGAGCGCGGACGCACACGGGCAGCGGCCCGGCGCGGGCCGGCTGCGGCGGGTCCGATGCCCGCCGCGGGCCGGTGCGCCGGGCCGCTGCCCGGTTGCGGAGAGGGAGCCGTGGCCCGGCTCCGGTGGGAGCCGTGGCCCGGCTGCGAGCGCGGGTCCGCGCCCTGCTCTCGAGTGAAACCGGACGGCGGGCGGGGAGCCGTGCGGGGGATTTCCGGCCCCCCGGGTGCCCGCCGTCCGGGGTTCAGCGGGCCGCGAGGGCCTCTTCCTCGTCGCCGCCGGGCGCGGGCACGGCGGGGGCCGCCGGCTGCCGCTTCAGGGCGAACGTGACGAGCAGACCGACGACCATGCCCGCCGCGGTGAGCATCACGACCAGGAACTCGCCGTCCGCCTGGGCCGACTTCAGCGCCTGGCCCGCCTTGCCGTCGGTGCCGATCTCGGCGATGACGGTGAAGATCGCCAGGCCGATGGCGTTGCCGATGTTGAGGGCGGTCGAGGCGATGCCGTTCGCCACGCCCTGCTCCTGGGGGGCGGTGCCGGTGGCGGCGGCGATCCACATCGCGGTCCAGACGATGCCCTGGCCGACGCCGGAGACGATCAGGCCGGGCACCAGCATGCCGTAGCTCGCGTCGGCGTCGAAGCCGAAGGCGAGCGCGGCCGTGCCGACGATGCCGACGACGAAGCCGATGACCAGCGTGGTGCGGGTGCCGATCTTGCTGGCGAACCGCTCGCCGAGCTGGGTGCCCGTGGCGATCGCGAGCGAGGGGATCAGGAAGCCGAGGCCGGTCTGCAGGGCGCTGTAGCCGTGCACGCTCTGCATCAGGACGGTGAGGAAGTACGGCAGCACACCGAAGGTCGCCATGTAGAGGAAGGTGACCAGCATGCCCACGGTGAGGTTGCGGTTCTTGAACAGCCGGAACGGCATCAGCGGGTCGGAGCTGCGCGACTCGACCACGGCGAACAGCGCGAGGAGCACGATGGCGAGGACGAACGCGCCGACCACCAGGCCGTCTCCCCAGCCCCGCTCGGGCCCCTCGACCAGCGCGAACACCAGCAGCGTGGAGCCGCCGGTGACGGTGAGGGAGCCCGGGAAGTCGAACTTGCGGCGCTCGGTGCGGGCCGGGTCGCGCGGGATGACGAACAGGGCGCACAGGGCGACCAGGCCGCCGAAGGGGACGTTGACGAAGAAGACCGACGGCCAGCCGAAGTTCTCCGTCAGCACACCGCCGAGCAGCGCGCCGATGGTCAGACCGCTGGCGCCGGCGCCGCCCCAGACCGCGAGGGCACGGTTCCGCTTGGGGCCCTCCTCGAAGAGGGTGTTGATCAGCGAGAGCGTGGACGGCAGCAGCAGGGCACCGGCGATGCCCTGGACGGCGCGGGCCACGACGATGACCTCGGGGCTGGGCGCCAGGCCGCCGGCCAGCGACGACACCGCGTACATCGACAGCGCGAGGACGAACATCCGGCGCCGGCCGAGCAGGTCCGCCGCGCGCCCGCCGAAGAGCAGGAAGCCGCCCGCGAAGACGACGTAGGCGCTGACCACCAGCTGCTGGGTCTGGCCGGGGAAGCCCAGTTCCTGGCCGATCTCCGGCAGCGCGACGAACACGATGTTCAGGTCGAGGCCGTAGAGGAGCTGCGCGAGGGCGAGCAGCGTCAGGATCCAGCCCAAGTGGCGTGGGGCGCCGCCCGAGCTTCCTTGGTTCAGCGCTGATGTAGAGGACATGACAGAAGTGCCCCTTCTGGATCTGGTGGTGTGGTTCTCGGAGCTTCGGAACGTGCGCTCTCTCGCGGCTTGTGAAGCCCGGGCGGCGCGCCCGGCAACCCGGGCGGCGCCGCATCGTTACGACTGTTCGTATTCTTACGTACGCTGCTTCGTTCGGCAACCTTAGTACAGTCGAACCATCGCGACGCCGCCGACCGCCCAGGTCGTACGCGGGCGCGCCGAGAGGAGATCCATGCAGGCGATCAGCTCCCCGGGGGAGCCGAGGGGGGCGTCGGGCCGGTCGCCCGGTGTCCGGGAAAGACGCGAACGAACCGTAAGCGCCCAGGTGATGGAAAGTTTGAATGTCGCGGTACTGTGGGAATATGAGCCGCCATCCAGACCGCGACCAGATTCGGATCGAAAGCGTGCTGTCCGCGCTGGGCAGCCCTGTACGCCTCGCCGTCGTCCGTGTGCTCGACGCGGGCGGGGAGCACAACTGCGGCAGCGTCCTGGGTCTCCTGGGGATCACCGCGAAGTCCACGATGACGCATCACTGGCGTGTCCTGCGCGAGAGCGGTGTCATCTGGCAGCACCCCTCGGGCCGGGAGAACCTGTTGTCCCTGCGCCGCGACGACCTCGACGCGCGCTACCCGGGCCTGCTGGACGCCATCCTGGCGGGAGCCGACGACGACGAGGCGCTGGAGAAGGCCGCGCGTCTGCTGTCCGTCGCCGGCCGGGGCCGATCCGACACCTGACCTGCGCATCCGGGACCGGCACGGCCCACGCCTCCCCCACAGCGGGTGCGCAGCACTGCGACCTGTCGTCACTGCCACACCTGTGAGGAGCTGCACCATGCAATTCGGCATCTACAGCGTCGGAGACGTCACTCCCGATCCGACCACGGGCCGTGTCCCGACCGAGCACGAGCGGATCAAGTCGATGGTCCGCATCGCGCTGAAGGCGGAGGAGGTGGGTCTCGACGTCTTCGCCACCGGCGAGCACCACAACCCGCCCCATGTGCCCTCGTCCCCGACGACGCTGCTCGGCTACATCGCCGCGCGCACCGAGCGGATCATCCTGTCCACCGCGGTCACGCTGATCACCACGAACGACCCGGTGAAGATCGCCGAGGACTACGCGTTCTTACAGCACCTGGCCGACGGACGCGTGGACCTGGTGCTCGGCCGGGGCAACACCGCTCCGGTCTACCCGTGGTTCGGCAAGGACATCCGGCTGGGCATCCCTCTCGCGCTGGAGAACTACGCGCTGCTGCACCGGCTGTGGCGTGAGGAGGAGGTGAACTGGCACGGCAAGTTCCGCACGCCGCTGAGCCACTTCACGGCCACCCCCCGCCCGCTGGACGGGGTGCCCCCGTTCGTCTGGCACGGCTCGATCCGCAGCCCGGAGATCGCCGTGCAGGCCGGCCACTACGGCGACGGGTTCTTCGCCAGCAACATCCTGTGGCCCAAGGAGCACTTCCAGGACCTCATCGCGCTCTACCGGCACCACTACGCGGAGAGCGGGCACGGCCGGCCCGAGCAGGCCGTCGTCGGCCTCGGCGGGCAGGCCTTCATGCGCAAGAACTCGCAGGACGCCGTCCGGGAGTTCCGGCCGTACTTCGACAACGCGCCGGTGTACGGGCACGGCCCGTCCCTGGAGGACTTCATGGAGATCACCCCGCTGTCCGTGGGCAGTCCGCAGCAGGTGATCGAGAAGACCCTGCGGTTCCGTGAGTACTTCGGCGACTACCAGCGGCAGATGTTCAACATGGACCACGCCGGGCTGCCGTTGAAGACGGTGCTGGAGCAACTGGACATGCTCGGCGAGGTGGTTCAGGTGCTGCGCAAGGAGTTCGCGAACCAGCGTCCCGCCGGGGTCGCCGAGCCGCCGGTGCACCCGGCCGTCGCGGCCCGGCGGCAGGAGCCCGCGGCCGGTTAGCCCGTCCTCCGTCGTCGTCGCGGGGGGGGGGGGGGGGGGGGGGGCGGGGGGGGGGGTGATCACACAAGTGAGTGAGATAAGGCGGGAGAGGGGTGCG
>NZ_JBVJOT010000105.1:0-9733 GCF_055583025.1 Streptomyces sp. NPDC104831 | reverse complement strand
ACCCCCCCCCCCCCTCTCCCCCCCCCCCCCCCCCCCCCCCCCCCCCCCCCCCCCCCCCCCCCCCCCCCCCCCCCCCCCCCCCCGCCCCGTCGGCGCGTACCGGGCGGGCCGGCGGTGTGGCCGTACGGGACCGCGCCCAAGCAGGCGGCCCCCAGGACCGGTCGGGTCCTGGGGGCCGTCGCCGCGCGGGCCGGGGGAAGCGGCGCGGCGGGGTGGGAGCGGTGCGTCAGGGCTTGCGGGCGACCAGCACGCCGTTGGCTCCCTGGCCTTCGAAGGGGGTCACGCCCTCCGGCTTCAGGCCGAACTCCTCCATCCAGGCGGAGTACTCGGCCGCGGTGTAGTTGCGGCCCCACGTCTCGACGAGCATGTTCAGGCTCATCAGCGCCGCGGGTGCCGGACCGCGCTTGTCGTCGGCGACGAACGACTCCGTGATCAGCAGGACGCCGCCGGAGGGCAGCGCCTCCGCACAGGAACGCAGGATCTTGCGGGCGTCCTCCACGCTCCAGTCGTGCAGGATGTTGGAGAGCAGGATCGCGTCGTAGCCGCTCGGCACGCCGCCGACCTTGAAGAAGTCGCCGCTGGCGAAGGAGATGCGGTCGGCGAGGCCGGCCTTCTCCACCCGGGGCTTGGTCAGGTCGCACACGAAGGGCAGGTCGAAGACGGTGGTCTTCAGGTGCGGGTAGCGGTTGCACAGCTCGATGTCGTACGCGGCGCCGCCACCGCCCACGTCCAGCAGCGTCTTGATCGAGGTGAAGTCGAAGTGCTCGGCGAGCTGGCCGGCCGTGTACGCGGACAGCGAGTGCATCGCGTCCCAGAAGTGCTCCTTGACGACCGGGTCGTCGGGCTGGAACAGCGACCCCTGGTTCTCCACGTCCCAGGTGTAGGGGCGGTTGCCGCGCAGGGAGTCGAGCATCTTGATGTAGGCCGGGTACTCGTGCTTGTCGACCAGCGTGACCCAGCCGCCGAAGTACCGCGGCTTGCCCTTGACCAGGAACTCCTCGGACAGGGGCGTGTTGTGGTACGTGCCGTCGTCCTCGAGCCGCAGCAGGTCGAGCGAGACGAGCGCGGTGAGCAGCAGCTCCGCGGGGCGCTCGTCGATCCCGTGCCGTTCGGCGAAGGCGGCGAGGGTCGTGCTGCCGTCCCCGGCCAGCTCGGTGAACAGTTCGAGCTCCGTGGCCAGGCCGAGCGCCTTGAACGCGTAGACGCCGAGGGTCAGGTCCATCAGAGGGGTCGGGGTGAGGGGCGAAGTCATGTAGGTCCTCCGTTGCTCTTCGATGGCGTGGAGCTGCTCGACTCGTTTCGACAGTACGAGTACTGACGAACTCTCTCCAGCGGTCGTGCGCGAGCCGCGACGACTTTGGGAGGTAAGGCGGCCGGACTAGTCCGGCTCGGCGCGCGCCGCCCGGTCGATGGCGTCCAGGACGCGGGCGGTGCGCACGATTTCCCGGGCGGTGGGCGGCTCCCACACCTGGTCCCCCCTCAGCTGGCCGAGGAAGGCCTCCAGCGCGGCTCCGGCCCGCAGCCGCGGTTCGACGGTCACACTGGCGTGCGTCCCCTCGATGTGCAGGAGCATCCCGCCGGGCCGGGACGTCCAGCCCGCCTGGAGCGTCACCGGTACGCCGCCCCACGACAGGACCGCCGCGCCGCCCACGTTCAGGTCGGTGCCGGGCCGGCCGAGGTAGGAGGCGCCGCACACCCGCAGGCCGGCCGAGGGGTCCAGCCACTCCAGCAGGTCGACCAGGTGGACCGCGAGGTCGGCGAAGGCACCCGCGGCGCCGTGCCGTTCGGCCAGCATCCAGGCGGCGGACCCGGTGAACACGTCGTCCAGCAGGCCGGGGTGGGTGAAGCGGAGGTGCACGCCCGCCAGCTCGCCCAGGGCGCGGTCGGCCAGCTTGGCGCGCACCTCCCTCAGTTCGGGCGCGCAGCGGAAGAACATCGCGGTGGTGACCGGGCGTTCGGCCGCCGCGAGCAGCACCGCGAGCCGGCCGGTCTCCTCGGCGGAGGCCGCCAGCGGTTTCTCGATCAGCGCCGGGACGCGGGCGCGTACGGCCTGGCGCAGCAGGGTGCCGTGCCGCGCCGTGGTGGAGACGATCACGGCCGCGTCGGCCCCGGCCAGTGCCTCGGCCGCGTCCCGTGAGGGTTCGACGCCGGCCACCGGTGAGGGGCGGTCGCTGTAGACGGCGGCCAGCGCGGCCCGCGGGTCGCGGGCGACCACCTCCAGGTAGTCCGGGAGGTGCACGTGGTCCGTGCCCAGCACCGCGAGCCGGAGCACGGCCGTGGCCGGGGTCATCCGGTCGCGGCCATCTGGTCGTTGGGGACGGGCCGGCCGAACGCGCGGTCGGTGTAGACGAGGGGCGCCCGGTCGCCCGCGTGGGTCTCCTCGACCCGGCCGACGAGGATGCTGTGATCGCCTCCGTCCAGGATCTCGTGGGTGGTGCAGGCGATGCGGGCCGCCGCCTCCGGCAGTCCGGGCAGGCCGAGTTCGCAGGGCGTCATGTCGCCGGCCTCGAACCGGTCCACGCCCGACGTCGCGAAGCGCAGGGCGACGTCGCTCTGGTCGTGGGCGAGCACGTTGATGAGGAAGTGCGAGGCGGAGGTGAAGGCGCCGTGCGTGCTCGCCCCCTTGTCCAGGCAGATGAGCACGAGCGGCGGATCGAGGGACAGCGAGGAGAAGGAACTTCCGGTGAAGCCCCACCGCCGCCCGGACGCGTCGGCCGTGGTGGCCACCGTGACAGGGGCGGGTACGCGGGACATGGTCCGGGTGAAGGCGAGGCGGTCGACAGGCATGCGGTCATCCGTTCGTGTGTGGGGCGTGGGCGGGCGGAGACGAGGGGTGGGCGCGTGCCGTCCGCCGGGCCGCCGCGCGGGGCTCGCGCGCCGGCGCCGCCGCCCGGCGAGGGGCCGGCCGGGACCGGGCTGTCCGTCCCCTCCCCGGCCCGCCCGGCCGGTACCCGCGGTCCGGGCGGCGCGGCCCCGTCGCCGCGCCGCCGCGGCACGCGCCCGGTGCGCCCGTGGCCGGCCGGCCGCCGCTCGGCGGCGGACGGCGCGGCGCCGGGCGGCGCCCTGCTGTCAGGCGGTCTGTCGCACGGGCTCGTCGACCGTCGTGCGGTCCTCGAGCGTGCTCAGGAAGGACTGCGCCCAGTGCCCCACGTCGTGGGTGAGCACTTGGGTGCGCAGCGCGCTCATCCGACGGCCTGCCTCGGCCCGGCTGATGGTCAGGGCCTTCTCCAGGCCCGACTTCACCTCCTCCAGGTGGTAGGGATTGACCTGGAAGGCGCTGGTCAGCTCGGCCGCGGCGCCGGCGAACTCGCTGAGCACCAGGGCGCCTTGCAGATCGTGCCGGCAGGCGACGTACTCCTTGGCGACGAGGTTCATCCCGTCGCGCAGCGGGGTGACGAGCATGACGTCGGCCGCACGGTACAGGGCGGCGAGTTCCTCGCGGCCGACCGAGGTGTGCAGGTAGTGCACGGCCGGGTGGCCGACGCGGCCGAACTCTCCGTTGATCCGGCCGACGGTGCGTTCGATGTCCTCCCGCATGCGCAGGTAGTGCTCGACGCGTTCCCGGCTCGGCGTGGCGATCTGCACCATGGTGGTCGTCTCCGCGGTGACGCGGCCCTCGGCCAGCAGCTCGTGCAGCGCGCGCAGCCGGATGTCGATGCCCTTGGTGTAGTCGAGCCGGTCGACGCCCAGCACGATCTTGCGGGGGTTGCCCAGCTGCGCGCGGATCTGCTCCGCCCGCCGCTGGACGTCGTCGCGCCGGGCGAGCCGGTCGAGGTCGGCGGCGTCGATGGAGATGGGGAACGCGCCCACCTTCACGGTCCGCCGGCCGGCCGGGGACTCCGCGACGCTGAGGAGTCCGGGTTCGTCCCCGACGTCGGACACGGCGCGCTCCTCGCGCACTCCGGTCAGCCGCCGGGCGAGCCACTGGAAGTTGCGGGCACCGCCCGGGCGGTGGAAGCCGACGAGGTCCGCGCCCAGCAGCCCCTCGATGAGCTGGGTGCGCCAGGGCACCTGCATGAACAGCTCGACAGGGGGAAACGGGATGTGCAGGAAGAAACCGATCCGCAGGTCGGGGCGCATCTCCCGCAGCATCGCGGGCACCAGCTGCAACTGGTAGTCCTGCACCCAGACCGTGGCCCCGGGTCCGCTGATGTCCGCGGTGGCCTGGGCGAACTTGCGATTGACGTGGACGTAGGCGTCCCACCAGCTGCGGCGGTAGCGGGGCGGCATGATCACGTCGTGGTAGAGCGGCCACAGGGTCGCGTTGGAGAAGCCCTCGTAGAAGCCGTCGACCTCGTCGGCGGTCAGCGCGACCGGGTAGAGCAGCAGTCCGTCGTGGTGCCAGGCGTGGGTCGGGGTGCCGGCCGTCTCGGCGGAGCCGGGCCAGCCCACCCAGGCGCCCCGGTGGGTGCGCAGGAACGGTTCCAGCGCGTTCACCAGGCCGCCGGGGCTGCGCCGCCAGCGGCGACGGCCGCCTTCGGCACCGTCTTCCTCCAGGCTGACGGGCAGCCGGTTGGCCACCACGACCAGCCCGGCACCGGCTGCGGGCGGCGAGGAGCCCTGCGGAGCGAGCCTCTCCTCCGCCGCCTCCATCGGCAGTGGTCTCATCGCCGGAAGTCGACGATGGTCTTGAGGTCGGTGGTGGAGCGGTAGTTCTCGAAGATGTCCACCAGGCCGTCGTAGTCGTCGAACCGGTGCACGGTCGACAGCAGCGCCTTGCCGTTCACGACGCCCGACCGCAGCATCTGCATGGCGGAGGCGATCACGTTCGCGCTCTTGTGCATCGGGAAGCTGGTGACGTCGAAGGGCGCGGAGCGGATGGTGATGCCCTTGGCGAGCATCAGCCAGGTGTCGAACTTCTGCATCTCCTGGGAGGCGCCGTAGAGGATGTAGCGTCCGCCGGCCTTGAGCTTGCGCATGGCGACGCGGCGCGGGTCCTTGTTCTCGTCGTCGACCTTGACGGTGGGCAGGGCGTCGAAGACGTAGTCGAAGGTGCCGTCCTCGACGGTCTCGATCAGCTCGTCGGGCAGGTACGCCTTCTGCGAGAACTGGTCCTCGGCGAAGACGTTGCGGGCCGGGTTGTTGTCCACCGAGACGACGGAGTTGGGGGCCAGCAGGCGCCGGATGATGCTGCCCGCGATGACGCCGATCGGTCCGGTGCCCATGATGAGGACCCGGTCGCCGATGCGCGGCGGGTTGGACAGCACCGAGCGCAGCGCGCCGGTCACCGGCTCGATGAAGGACGCCTCGAGGTCGCTCATGTCCTCGGGGATCTTCACGGCCGCCGCGTGGTGGTCGTCGTTGAAGTTGCGGTCGGCGGCGAAGACGTCTTCCTTGACCTGGCCGGAGAAGATCGGCCGGACGGTGCGGTACTCGGCGAAGCCGCCGAAGTCCGTCTGGCCCCAGTACACGATCCGGTCGCCGATCCGGATGTCGGTGCCGCTGCTGTCGAAGTCCGCGCCTATGTCGACGATCTCGCCGAGGTACTCGTGCCCGAGGATCACCGGGTACTCGGAGGGGAAGAGGTGTCCTTCGAAGAAGGAGATGTCGGTCGAGCAGATCGACACGCAGCGGGTCTTCATCAGCAGCCCGTCCGCCGGGGTGGCGGGGATGGGCAGGTCGGCCAGCACCGTCTTGCGCGGGGCGAGGAGTTGCACGGCCTTCATCGTCTGCATGAGTGAGTCCTCGTCGTGTGGTGGGGCGTGGTGTCGGTCGGGCGTGCGGGGCCCTTGGGGGCCGGCCGGGCGCCGGGGCGCCCGGCGCCGGCCGGTGCGGGAGTGGTGCGGGGTGGTGCGGGTGTCGCCGCTAGCGCCGCATCACGAGCTCTCCGCCGAGCAGGTACTGACCGACCGTCTCGAAGTGCATGGAGGAGAGCGTGATGTGCTTCGTGGCCGAGTGGATGTCGCGGAAGCAGCGCTCCAGCCGGCTGGTGGCGTACACGGAGGTGGCGCCGGCCAGCGTGAACAGCGAGTCCACCGCGGCCACCGACTTCTCGGCGACCGTCGCGGCGGTCAGCCGCACCAGCGCGGTCAGCGCGTCGCCGCCGTCGGTCCCGTGCGCGGTCACCTGCGCCGCGGCGTGGGCGAGCAGGGTCTCCGCGATGTGCACCTCCCCCTGGGCGCGGGCCAGCTTCTCCTGCACCGTGTGGCTGGTGGCCAGGGTGCTGGAGGCACCGGTCGCGGTCTTGCGGGCGGCCAGCGCCTTGAAGTCGGCGAGGGCGTCCTGGGCCACGCCGAGGGCGGTGGAGGCGGAGGTGAAGGGACCGAAGTCGTAGTAGCTGATCGGGTACGCCCGGGAGGGGCGGTCGGCGGGCGGGCGGTGCATGGCCGAGCCGTCGACGGTGAACTCCTCCGGGACGAACACCTTGTCCACCCGGTAGTGGTTGCTGCCGGTGCCGCGCAGGCCGACGGTGTACCAGGTGTCGCGGATCTCGGCGTCGGAACGCCGGATGAACAGCATGCGCACGGCCGGCCCGGAGGCGGTCCGGCGGACCTCGCCGCCGTCGGTGACCGGGGCGGCGCACACGAGCCAGTCCGCGTGGGCGGAGCCGCTGGCGAAGGCCCACTCGCCGCTCAGCAGGTAGCCGCCGTCCACCGCCTCGGCGGCACCGGAGGGATTGACGCCGCCGACGACCAGGCCGTCGCTGTCCCGGAAGAGGGTGCGCGAGGTGCTGTCCGGCAGGTAGTCCGACAGCCGGCCGATGGCGCCCTGAACGCCCATCTGCCAGGCGATGGAGGCGTCGAGCCGGGCGAGTGCCTGGATGATGGCCGAGCCCGTCTCGATGGGCAGCTGCTCGCCGCCGAACTCCTTGGAGACCCACATGCGCGGGATGCCCAGGTCGCGCAGCGCCTCGAACACGGGACGGGGGGTGACCCGGTCGTGCTCGGCGCGCTCGCGGTTCTCCTCGATGACGGGCGCGATCTTCTCCACGCGCGCCAGCCAGTCCTGGGTCTGCTCGGAACGTGGCGGGCGGAGTATGTCGCCTGCGGCGCCGGCTGAGCTCACGGCAGTCTCCATTCGTAAGTACTACAACTTACGTACTGAAAGGTACGCAAGTGGGTGGACGGTGGGATCGAAGAACGGGATGTGGTCCGGGAACGCGGGGCCGTATCACGCGGATTCACGGTGATTCTTGGGGTTGGCCCTCGGCGAGGGCAACCTCGACTTGCGGAAGTCGCAGGGCGTATCGACGCCCGTCCTCGCGCCGGGTCAGGCGCAGGCGCTGTCGGGCGCGGCGAGGGCCATGGCGCGCTCCCGCGCGGTCAGCCGGGTGAAGGCGTGCGCGGCGGAGGCCATCGTCATGTGGTGGTGCCAGCCGGGATAGGACCGGCCCTCGAAGTCCTGTACACCGAAGTGGCCGAGGTCCCGGACGGCCGGCTCACCGGCTGCGGCGTGCCGGGCCAGGGCGAGTACCTCCTCCGCCCGCCAGTCGGCCAGGCTGGTGATCCAGTAGCGTGCGCCCCCTCTGCCGATGCCGCCCGGGCGCGCCAGGGCACGGTAGACCCGTGGCCCGCCGGACGCCTCCCCGGCCCGTGCCGGCAGCCGGACCTCCCCGCAGTGGACGGCCAGCCGTTCGAGCCGGCCGGTGACGGCCTGACGGACCACCACCTGTGGCTGGCGCAGATGGCTGCGCGCCATCAGCTCGCCCAGTCCGGTCGCCGGGGCCACGGCGTACGCCGACAGAACGGGTTCCGCGGCGTTCACCTCGCAGACGAAGTCCAGCCCGCGCCGGGCCAGTCCCTCCACGACCGCGCCCGCGTCGGGGGTCCGGCGCAGGTCGAGCGCCCAGGGGATCCCCGACAGCGGGGGACTGGCGGCCACGTCCGCGGCGAAGTCCAGGATGTGTCTCCAGGCCGGGCGGGCGGTGACGGTCGCCGGTATGCGCGCCCGGGAGCGGCGTTCCTTGTCGGCGCACCAGGACTCCTCCAGCAGCAGACTCCAGTTCACGGGTACGCAGCCGATCTCGGCGGCCAGGAAGAGCCCCATCGCTCGCTGGCAGTTGACCGTCCGGCCGAGGTCGGCGTCGAAGCGGCGGTGCACGCCCACGGAGTGCACCCCGCGTTTGGGAATCGTCAGTTCGGCCACGGTCCAGGCCCGTGGCAGACCCTGGGTGGCCACGGACCGCGCCAGGCTGCGGCGGACCGGACCCCAGTCCCATGGACTGGCGTTGATGAACTGCTGCAGTCCGTGGGCGGCGGCGGGAGCGGGTGAGACCGCCTTGGCCAGCCGTTGCAGCGTCTTCTTGCCTGGCACACTCAGCAGGGCGCCGAGATACGCATGAGCCCAGCGTCGCTGGTCTGCCCGTTGGAGCGGTTCGAAGACCTCCTCGACGAAGGTCCGGAGCTCATGAGTGTCGATCGAAGTTGCGCCTAAGGTGCCTGCCGGCATGTTGAAACCTCTCCCCCTGGCATCGGCCGCACCGCCGTGCGGTGCGGTGCTCGGTGCATATGCGCAATCAACCCCGAGACAAAATACCTTCTCAAACGTCAATTTCTGGGGAGCGGTTGACGACTTTCCAACCTCCCCCCGCCACCTGCGGGAATGCACCGGCGACCGGGCGGCCCGCAGCGGCGGCGCGGAACCGGGACCGGTGAACCGGCGGTACGGCGGGGCCGTCGCGCACCGCCGCCGGGCCGCCGGACGCCACCGCCGGACCGCCGTACCGGACGGGTGGCGCGCGCACGGGAGGGACCGGTGGCACGCCGTGTGACCATTGAGCCAGGAGATACAGAAGTTATCCGGCCAGCCGGCCGCGCTTCTTTCCATGACCGGGCCACCCCTTCCTAGGGAGCCGGTAGCAAGCGGTGTCGGTTTCGGACAGCTCATCTCACTCCGCTTGTGGGCCCCGCAGCGTTAAGAAAGGATTTCTTGGGGGTGATTTGTCGATCCATTCCGGAGCACGAAGGGGCACCGTGATCAAGCAAGACAGAGCGCGCAGGACTCATGAGTTACTGCTCGACGCGGCAGCGGGGGAGTTCGTCCGGCATGGGTACACGGGCGCGAATCTGCAGCGCGTGGCGCAGGAGGCCCATATGACGAAGGGCGCCTTGTACGCGCACTTCGCGTCGAAGCGGCTCCTGGCCAAGGCGTTGACCGGACCCTTCGAACACGCCTGGCAGGAGCTGCTGACACAGGTCGAGCACTGCGACGCCCCGCCGATGGAGAAACTGCGTATCCTCGCCGTCCGGCTGGCCGAGCGACTGCAGACGGATCTGCGGTTCCGCGCCGGATTCCACCTGTGCAGCGAGGCGGCCCGCGCGCACGGCCGGCTGCCGCGGGTGGCCCAGGACCTGTGCGGCACGGTCGCGGTCCTCATGGCGCAGGCCCGGCAGCAGGGACAGCTGACCGGGGCCCAGGACCCGGACCGGATGGGCAAGTTGCTGCTGGCCCTGATGTTCGGCGTCTACTACTCGACGCCCGAGTGCCGGATGGACCGCTTCAGCGAACTGCTGTGCACCGCCTGGTGGCAGGCGCTGAGCGACGGCGAACCGGTTGCCCCCGCCCGGCAGCAGGACGTGCCCGCGCCCTGCCATCAGGCCTAGCCGGGCAGGGGCCGGCCGAGCCAGGGCCGGGGGGGGGGGCGAGGGGGGGGGGGGGGGGGGGGACGGGGGTGTGGGGGGGGGGGGGGGGGGGGGGGGGGGTGGGGGGGAAAGAGGGGGGGGGGGGGGGGGGCGAGTCGCGCGGCGCCCACGATCTGTACCAGCGTCATCGCCGGCGGGACCAGCACAGCCAA
>NZ_JBVJOT010000104.1:0-16010 GCF_055583025.1 Streptomyces sp. NPDC104831 | reverse complement strand
TTTGTGGAGGTGGGTCCGCATCCGTTGTTGGTGGGGAACGGGTTGATGCGGCGTGGTGGTGATTCTCCGGAGCGGTTGTTCGCGGGGTTGGGCCGGTTGTGGGCGGAGGGGGCCACGGGGTGGATGCCACCCACAGCCACGGGCACCAGGACAGGCGTGCGGGTGCCCTCGTATCCCTTCCAGCACGAGCGCTACTGGCTCCAGCCCACCACACCGGCACCGACCGGTGACGGCCGGATCGACCACCCGCTGCTGCGGGACGCCATGGAACTCCCGGACGGCAACGGCGTGGTGCTGACGGGACGACTCGCCACCGCCGCGCAGCCGTGGCTCACCGAACACGTCGTCTCGGGCTCGCCCCTGCTGCCCGCCGCGGCGTTCGTGGACCTGGCGCTCCGGGCCGGCGAACACGTCGGCAGCCCGGCGGTCGAGGACCTGACGCTGGAGACACCGTTGGTGGTCGCGGACGGCGTGCAGGTGTCCGTGACCGTCGGCCCCGACCGGGCGGGCCGGCGCGGCGTCTCGATCCACTCGCGCGCGGACGGCGAGTGGGTACGCCACGCCACCGGGACCCTCGGCGCCGCACCCGTCGCACCACCGGAGCCCTGGGCACGGCAGTGGCCGCCGCACGCCGAAGCCGTCGACCTCGACGCCTTCTACGACGACCTGGCCGACACCGGATTCGCCTACGGCACGGCCTTCCAGGGCCTGCGAGCGGCCTGGCGCGACGGCGACACCCTCTACGCGGAGGTGGCCGTACCCTCCGCCGACACCCGGTTCGCCCTCCACCCGACCCTGCTCGACGCCGCGATCCAGACCGTGACCCTCGCCGACGACCGGGCGAAGATGCCGTTCTCCTTCGCCGGGATCTCCTGGTGGCGCGGCACCGGGCAGGCCAGGGTCCGGCTGACCGTGACCGGCCAGGACACCTGCGCGATCGGCCTCGCCGACCAGTCGGGCGCGCCGGTCGCCGAGATCGCCTCGCTGACCCTGCGCCGGCCGGCCGGGGCCCCCGCGCAGGACGTGCCGTACCGGGTGGCGTGGCCGGTCCTGGAAGCGGCGACCACCGAAGTGGACATCCCGGTCCACCACGCCACCTCGCCCGTCGAGACCCTGCGGGTGATCCAGGACTTCCTCCCCACGGACACCCCGCGCATGGTGGTCGCCACGCGCAACGCCGTGCCGGTTCGGCCGGGCGAGGACGTCGACCCAGAGGCCGCCGCCGTCTGGGGCCTGGTCCGCTCGGCCGCCACCGAGCACCCCGGCCGGTTCGTGCTCGTCGACGGCGACGGCGGCGACGAGATCCGGCTGGCCGGCGACGAACCCCAGCTCGCGATCCGCGACGGCGCCGTTCACGTCCCCCGCCTCGAACGGGCGCGGACCGAACCGCTGTCCTCGCCGCTCGGCCCCGAGGGCACGGTGCTCGTCACCGGCGGCACCGGCACCCTGGGCGGCACGATCGCCCGCCACCTCGTCGTACGGCACGGAGTGCGGCACCTGCTGCTGGTCAGCCGGCGCGGCCCGGACGCCCCCGGCGCGGCGGCGCTGACCGCCGACCTGGCCGCGCTGGGCGCGACCGCCGGCATCGTGGCGTGCGACGTGTCCGACCGCGAGGCGGTGGCCCGGCTGCTCGCCGCACACCCGGTCACCTCGGTGATCCACGCGGCGGGCGCGCTGGCCGACAGCGTCGTGGAATCCCTCACCCCGGAGCAGTTCGCGCGCGTGTGGGAGCCGAAGGCCCTCGCGGCGCGGCACTTGCACGAACTGACCTCGGACCTGGAGGCGTTCGTACTGTTCTCGTCGGCGGCCGGTGTGCTGGGCGGCGCGGGCCAGGCGAACTACGCGGCGGCGAACGCGTACCTCGACGGCCTCGCCGCCCACCGGCACGCCCAGGGACAGCCGGCCGTGTCGCTCGCCTGGGGTTACTGGGCGGAGGCCAGCGGCATGACCGGAGGTCTCACGGCCACCGACCGGCACCGCCTGGCCAGGGCCGGCGTACGGCCGCTGCCGACGACGGACGCGCTGGCCCTGTTCGACGCGGCGCTGACCGCGGGCACCCCCACCCTCGCCCCCGTCGGGTTCGACCTGCCGGCGCTGCGCCGCGCCGGCGACCCGCCCGCCCTGCTGCGGGAGCTGGTGCGGCCCCGGCGCAGGCAGCCCGCCGACCGCGTGTGGACGCCGGCCGACGTGCTGCGACTCGTCGTGGGCCAGGTCGCCCTCGTCCTGGGGCACGCGTCACCGGAGGCGGTCGACCCCGACCAGGCGTTCACCGACATCGGGTTCGACTCGCTCACCGCCGTCGAACTGCGCAACCAGCTCGACGCGCACACCGGGCTGCGCCTGCCCGCCACGCTCGTCTTCGACCATCCGACGCCGGCCCGCCTCGCCGCCTTCGTGCACACGCGGCTGCACGGCACCGCACCCGACCCCCTGCTCGCCGAACTCGACCGGCTCAAGAACACCCTGGACGCGGCAGCCGCCGAGGCCGACTACGAGACCGTCGCGGCCCGCCTCGAAGCGCTTCTCGCGGCCTGGACCGCCAAACGCACCGGCTCCGCGGCCGGTGTCGACGACGCCAGCGACGACGAACTGTTCAGCCTTCTGGACGATGCGCACCGCAGGACCGAGGTCATCCGCTCGGGCGAGTCCCGAAACGCTGAGGAGTAGCGATGTCCGACGAAGAGAAGCTCCGCACCTACCTCAAGCGCGCCACGGCCGACCTGGGAGTGCTCGGCAAGCGCCTCGCCGACATGGAGGAGGCCGCGCGCGAACCGATCGCGATCATCGGCATGGGCTGCCGCTACCCGGGCGGAGTGGAGTCCCCGGAGGGCCTGTGGCGACTCGTCTCGGACGGTGCCGACGCGATCACCGAATTCCCGCCGGACCGTGGCTGGGACGTCGTCTACGACCCCGACCCGGACCGGCCGGGCACGACCTACAGCCGATCGGGCGGCTTCCTCGCCGACGGCGCAGGGTTCGACGCCGGGTTCTTCGGCATCTCGCCGCGCGAGGCACTGGCGATGGACCCGCAGCAGCGGGTGCTGCTGGAAACCGCCTGGGAGACCTTCGAGCACGCCGGCATCGACCCGACCACACTCGGCGGCAGCCGCACAGCCGTGTTCACCGGCCTGTGGTCCTCCGGCTACGGCAACCAGCCGCCGCCGGACCTCGAAGGTTTCCTCGCCACCGGAACGGCCACCAGCGCCACGTCCGGGCGGGTGTCGTACCTGCTGGGGCTGGAGGGTCCGGCGGTGTCGGTGGACACGGCGTGCTCGTCGTCGCTGGTGGCGATCCACCTGGCGGCGCAGGCCCTGCGGGCGGGGGAGTGCTCGCTGGCCCTGGCGGGCGGTGTGACGGTGATGGCGACGCCGGCCGGGTTCGTGGAGTTCTCGCGCCAGCGGGGACTCGCGGCCGACGGTCGTATCAAGGCGTTCGCCGAAGCGGCCGACGGCACGGCCTGGGGTGAGGGCGCCGGCTTGCTGCTGCTGGAACGCCTGTCGGACGCCCGTCGCAACGGCCACCGGGTGCTGGCGGTCGTCCGGGGCTCGGCGGTGAACCAGGACGGTGCGTCCAACGGGCTTGCGGCGCCGAACGGCCCGTCCCAGGAACGCGTCGTCCGGCAGGCGCTGGCGAACGCCGGGCTTTCGACGGCGGACGTGGACGCGGTGGAGGCCCACGGCACCGGTACCACCCTCGGCGATCCCATCGAGGCCCAGGCACTCCTCGCGACCTACGGCCAGGGGCGGGACGAGCCGCTGTGGCTGGGATCGGTGAAGTCCAACATCGGGCACACGCAAGCCGCCGCCGGCGTGGCGGGTGTGATCAAGATGGTCATGGCGATGCGGCACGGCGAACTCCCGCGGACCCTCCACGTGGACGCGCCGACCTCCCACGTCGACTGGTCGGCGGGCCGTGTCTCACTGCTCACCGAGGGCCGGCCGTGGCCGGAGACGGGGCGTCCCCGCCGGGCCGGCGTGTCGGCGTTCGGCATCAGCGGCACGAACGCGCATGTGGTGATCGAGGCGGCTGCCGAAGAGCCGGCCGGGGCTTCGACGGGGCCCGCCGCCGGGCTCGCGGGCGGCGTGGTGCCGTGGGTGTTGTCGGGGAAGTCGGACGTGGCGTTGCGGGAGCAGGCCCGTCGGCTGGGGGCCTACCTGGCCGGGCATCCGGAGGCCGGCGCGGCCGCGGTGGGCCGGGCGCTGGCGGGGCGGTCGCGTTTCGATCACCGCGCGGTGCTGAGCGGTGTGGAGGCTCTGGAGGCGCTGGCGGAGGGCCGGTCGGCGCCGGGTCTGGTGACCGGGACCGTCCGCCCGTTGGGCCGGTCGGTGTTCGTGTTTCCGGGGCAGGGTGCGCAGTGGGTGGGGATGGGTGCGGGGTTGTACGGCTCGGAGCCGGTGTTCCGGGAGGCGATCGACGCGTGTGGTGCGGCGTTGGCGCCGTACACGGACTGGTCGTTGGTGGAGGTGCTGACCGGTGGTGGTGGGCTGGAGCGGGTGGATGTGGTGCAGCCTGCCTTGTTCGCGGTGATGGTGGGGTTGGCGGGGTTGTGGCGTGCTCATGGTGTGGAGCCGGATGCCGTGGTGGGGCATTCGCAGGGGGAGATAGCGGCGGCGTATGTGGCGGGGGCGTTGTCGTTGGAGGACGCCGCCAAGGTGGTGGCGTTACGCAGCAGGGCGCTGGCGGTGCTGGCCGGCCAGGGCGGCATGGTCTCCATGGGGCTCGGGCATGAACAGGCCGCCGAGTTCGCGGCCCGCTGGGACGGCCGGCTGACCGTGGCGGTGGTCAACTCGGCGGACAGCGTAGTGGTATCGGGTGATCTGGACGCGCTGGACGAACTGCTGGCCGCCTGTGGGGCCGACGGCATCCGCGCCCGCCGCCTGCCCGTCAACTACGCCGCGCACTCGGTCCAGGTCGAGGCGATCCGCGCGCGGTTGCTCACCGACCTCGCCGGCATCACACCGCGCCCGGCGACGATCCCGTTCTACTCCACCGTCACCGCGGAACCCGTCGACACCTCCGCCCTGGACGCCGGCTACTGGTACCGCAACCTCCGCGAACCCGTGCTGTTCGCCCCGGCCACCCGTGCGCTGCTCGACCACGGCCACACCGTCTTCGTCGAGGTCAGCCCGCACCCGGTCCTGGTCTCCGCCGTCGAGGAGACCGGCCACCACCACGGCTGCGACCCCCTCGTCACCGGCACGCTCCGGCGCGACCAGGACGACTTCCTCACCCCGCTCGGCCGCCTGCACGTCCATGGTGTCCCGGTCGACTGGCGGTTCCCGGACGGCACCGAGCCCGTCAGCCTGCCGACGTACGCCTTCCAGCGCCAGCCGTACTGGCTGCGGCCCGTCCCGACGGCGTCGGGCGACCACCCCCTGCTCGGCACGTTCGTGGAACTGCCCGACGGCGCGGTGCTCAGCGGACGGATCTCGCTCGCCACCCACCCGTGGCTGGCCGACCACGCCGTGCGGGGCTCCGTCCTCCTGCCCGGCACCGCGTTCGCGGAAATGGCGGCCTACGCGGCCGGCCGGCTCGGCCACGCGGTCGAGGAGCTGGTGCTCGAAACGCCGCTCGTCCTCGACGACACCCCGGTGCACCTCCAGGTCGTCGTGGGTCCCGAGGACGACGGCCGCCGCCCGCTCACGGTGTACTCGCGTGCCGGCGACGAGTGGGTGCGGCACGCCACCGGAACCCTGGGCGAGGAGCCGGTGCTGAGCGCCTGGGAGTGGCCGTCGGCCGGTGAGCCCCTCGACGTCGACGGGCTCTACGACTCGCTGGCCGTGCTCGGCTACGAGTACGGGCCGGCGTTCCAGGGTGTCACGGCGGCCCGGCGGGTCGGCGACACCGTCTACGCCGAGGTGGAGCTTCCCGCCGAGGAACCGTTTCCCCTCCACCCCGCGCTGCTCGACGCCGCACTGCACCCCATGGCGTTCCTCACCGACCGCACCGGCCTGCCGTTGGCGTTCACCGGAGTGGCGATACGGCCCGCGGGCCACCGGACGCTGCGCGTACGCCTGTCCGCCACCGGGCCGGACACGTACACCGTGGCCGTGGCCGATCCCGACGGCACCCCGGTCGCGGTCGTCACGTCGCTGACCGTCCGGGACGCCACCGCCGTCCCGGACAGCCTGTACACACTCGACTGGGTCCCCCTCGCACCGGCGTCGACCGGCGGCGACCCCGCCGACCTGGTCGTCTACGAGGTGCCCGGTCCGGAGCCCGAGGCGGACACCGTCGAGGCGGCGTACGAGAGCGCGCGGAGCGTACTCGCTGCGATCCAGGACCACTTGGCCGGCCGGCGGACGCGGCTGGTGGTCGTCACCCGCGACGCCGTCGCCGCCGCGCCCGGTGACGTGGTCGGCCTCCACCACTCGATGGTCTGGGGCCTGGTCCGCGGCGCGCGGGCCGAGCACCCCGGCCGGTTCGTCCTGGTCGACGCCGACCCGACCTGGGACCCCGCGCTGATCGCCGGCACGGACGAGCCGGAACTGGCGGTGCGCCAAGGGGCGCTGCGCGTCCCCCGCCTGGTCCGCGTCGGCGCGAGCCTCACCCCGCCGGACGGACCGTGGCGGCTGGAGGACACGGGCACCGGCAGCATCGACGACCTGGCGCTGGTGCCCCGTCCGGAGCTCATGGAGCCGCTGGGGCGCGGGCAGGTCCGCATCGCCACGCGGGCGGCCGGACTCAACTTCCGGGACGTGCTGATCGCCCTCGGCGTCTACCCCGGCGCGGCCCTGATGGGCGGCGAAGGCGCGGGCGTCGTCCTCGAAACCGGCCCGGACACCCGGTTCCGGCCCGGCGACCGCGTCATGGGACTGGTTCCCGGCGCCTTCGGCCCGGTCACCGTAGCCGACCAGCGGCTGCTGGTCCGGATGCCCGACGACTGGTCGTTCGCCAGGGCCGCGTCCGTACCCGTGGTGTTCCTGACCGCGTGGTACGGCCTGCGCGACCTGGGCGGGCTGAAGGCCGGTGACCGGGTGCTGATCCACGCCGGCACCGGCGGCGTCGGCATGGCGGCGATCCAGCTGGCCCGGTGGCTCGGCGCGGAGGTCTTCGCCACCGCCGGCCCGGCCAAGTGGCACATCCTGCGCGCCCTGGGACTGGACGAGGACCACATCGCCTCGTCGCGCACCCTGGAGTTCGAGCGGAAGTTCCCGCCCATGGACGTGGTCCTGAACTCGCTGTCCGGCGAGTTCGTCGACGCCTCCCTGCGGCTGCTCGTACCCGGTGGCCGGTTCGTGGAGATGGGCAAGACCGACATCCGCGACGCCGCCGACCATCCCGGCATCGTCTACCGGGCGTTCGACATCGCCGACGCCGGGCCGAAACGGCTCGGCGAGATCCTGGACGCCGTCGTACGGGCCTTCGGCGACGACGAGTTCACACCGCTGCCGATCGACGTGCGCGGGGTCCGGGACGCGGTCGACGTGTTCCGGTTCATGGGCCGGGCGGCGCACATCGGGAAGATCGTCCTGACTGTTCCTGCGGAGCTCGATGCGGCCGGTACGGTGCTGATCACCGGTGGTACCGGGGTGCTGGGGGGCCGTGTGGCCCGGCATCTGGTGGCCGAGCGGGGTGTGCGGCATGTGCTGCTGGTCAGCCGGAGCGGTGGCGGGGCGGCGTTGCGCGAGGAGCTGGCCGGGCTGGGCGCGGAGGTGATGGTGGCCGCCTGTGATGTGGCCGACCGGGACGCGCTGGCGGCCGTACTGGACTCGGTCCCGGCCGAGCATCCGCTGACCGCGGTCGTCCACGCCGCCGGCGTGCTCGACGACGGCGTGGTCGAGAACCTGACTCCCGAACACCTCCGGCGGGTTGCCGACTCCAAGGCGCGGGCGGCCTGGAACCTGCACGAACTCACCCGCGGACGGGACCTGACGGCGTTCGTCCTCTTCTCCTCGGCGGCCGGGACACTCGGCAGCCCCGGACAGGCCAACTACGCCGCGGCCAACACCTTCCTCGACGCCCTCGCCGTGCACCGGCGCGCCCTCGGACTGCCGGCGACCTCGCTGGCCTGGGGCTACTGGGCCGAGCCGAGCGGCATGACCGGGCACCTGACCGGTGCCGACCAGGACCGGCTGACGCGAGCCGGGGTCGTGCCGCTGGCCACCGACCACGCCCTGTCGCTGTTCGACGCGGCCCTGGCCACGGACCGGGCCGCGCTGGCGCCGGTACGCCTCGACCTGTCCGTGATGGCGGGCGCCCCGGAGGTCCCGGCGGCCCTCAAGGACCTCGTCTCCCGCAAGGCGGCCCGGCGCCCGGCGCGGCACGGCGCGATCGCCGACCGCCTGCGGTCGCTGCCGGAGGCCGAACGGCTGCGAGCCGCACTCGACCTGGTCACCGCCCACACCGCCGCCGTGCTCGGTCACCGCGAACCGGGGGCCGTACGCGACCGGCAGCCGTTCAGGGACCTCGGTTTCGATTCCCTGACCTCCGTCGAACTGCGCAACCGGCTCAACACCGCCACCGGCCTGCGGCTGCCCGCCACCGTCGCCTTCGACCACCCCACCCCGGGGCAACTCGCCGAACACCTGCTGAGCGAGATCCTCGGCGGGGGTGTGGTGCCGGTGGTGTCGGTGTCGGTGTCGGTGGGTGGGGTGGGTGGTGGGGTCGATCCGGTGGTGATCGTGGGTATGGGGTGCCGGTTGCCGGGTGGGGTGGGGTCGCCGGAGGAGTTGTGGGGTGTGGTGTCGGGTGGGGTGGATGCGATCGGGGAGTTTCCGTCGGATCGTGGGTGGGATGTGGAGGGGTTGTTCCATCCGGATGCGGATCATGCGGGGACGTCGTATACGCGGTGGGGTGGGTTTTTGGCGGATGCGGCGGGGTTCGATGCCGATTTCTTCGGGATTTCGCCGCGTGAGGCGTTGGCGATGGATCCGCAGCAGCGGGTGTTGCTGGAGACGGCGTGGGAGACGTTGGAGGACGCGGGGATCGATCCGACGTCGTTGCGGGGCAGTCAGACGGGCGTGTTCACCGGCATCTGGTCCTCCGGCTACGGCGACCAGGCACCCGCCGACGCCGAGGGCTATCTCGGTACGGGCGCCGCGACCAGTGTGACCTCCGGCCGGATCGCCTACCTGCTGGGGCTGGAGGGCGCGGCGGTCTCGCTGGACACCGCCTGCTCGTCCTCGCTGGTGGCGATCCACCTCGCCGCGCAGGCGCTGCGCTCGGGGGAGTGCTCGCTGGCCCTGGCCGGCGGGGTGACCGTGATGGCGACCCCGCTGGGGTTCACGGAGTTCTCCCGCCAGCGCGGCCTGGCTCCCGACGGAAGGGTGAAGGCGTTCGCCGAGGCGGCCGACGGTACGGCGTGGGGCGAGGGCGCGGGTCTGGTGCTGCTGGAGCGGCTGTCGGATGCCCGGCGCAACGGCCACCGGGTGCTGGCGGTGGTGCGGGGCTCGGCGGTGAACCAGGACGGCACCTCCAACGGCCTCGGGGCGCCGAACGGTCCGTCGCAGGAGCGGGTGATCCGTCAGGCGCTGGCGAACGCGGAACTGTCGACGGCGGACGTGGACGCGGTGGAGGCCCACGGCACCGGTACCACGCTCGGCGATCCCATCGAGGCCCAGGCACTCCTCGCGACCTACGGTCAGGACCGGGCGGAGCCGTTGTGGCTGGGGTCGGTGAAGTCGAACATCGGGCACACCCAGGCGGCGGCCGGCGTTGCCGGTGTGATCAAGATGGTGATGGCGATGCGGCACGGGCAACTGCCGCCGACACTGCATGTGGATGCGCCGACCTCGCACGTCGACTGGGAGTCCGGGAACATCCGGCTGCTCACCGAGTCCCGGCCCTGGCCCGACCACGGCCACCCGCGTCGCGCGGGCATCTCGGCGTTCGGCATCAGCGGTACGAACGCGCATGTGGTGATCGAGGCGGCAGCCGAGGAACCGGCCGGGGTTTCGGCGGGCCCTGCGGGCGGGGCGGTGCCGTGGGTGTTGACGGCCAGGTCGGACGCGGCGTTGCGGGAGCAGGCGCGCCGGCTGGTCGCCTTCACCGCCGTGCGTCCCGAGGTGAGTCCGGCGGCGCTCGGGAGCGCGCTGGCGGCCCGCACCGTGTTCGGGCACCGCGCGGTGCTGAGCGGTGTGGAGGCGCTGGAGGCGCTGGCGGAGGGCCGGTCGGCGCCGGGTCTGGTGACCGGGATCGTCCGCCCGTTGGGCCGGTCGGTGTTCGTGTTTCCGGGGCAGGGTGCGCAGTGGGTGGGGATGGGTGCGGAGTTGTACGGCTCGGAGCCGGTGTTCCGGGAGGTGATCGACGCGTGTGGTGCGGCGTTGGCGCCGTACACGGACTGGTCGTTGGTGGAGGTGCTGACCAGTGGTGGTGGGCTGGAGCGGGTGGATGTGGTGCAGCCTGCCTTGTTCGCGGTGATGGTGGCGTTGGCGGGGTTGTGGCGTGCTCATGGTGTGGAGCCGGATGCCGTGGTGGGGCATTCGCAGGGGGAGATCGCGGCGGCGTATGTGGCGGGGGCGTTGTCGTTGGAGGACGCCGCGAGGGTGGTCGCCCTGCGCAGCAAGGCCCTGGTCGCCCTGGCGGATCGGGGCGGGATGGTGTCGGTCGGTCTCGGGCACGAGCGGGCCGTCGGTCTCGTGGCCCGCTGGGGCGGCCGGCTGACGGTGGCGGTGGTCAACGCTCCCGGTTCGGTCGTCGTGTCGGGTGATCTGGACGCGTTGGACGAACTGGTGGCGGCTTGTGAGGCCGACGGCATCCGCGCCCGCCGCCTGCCCGTCAACTACGCCGCCCACTCGGTCCAGGTCGAGGCGATCCGCGAGCAACTGCTCACCGACCTCGCCGGCATCACACCGCGCCCCGCGACGATCCCCTTCTGGTCAACGGTGACCGGCGAGCCGATCGACACCTCCGCCCTCGACGCCGGCTACTGGTACCGCAACCTCCGCGAACCCGTGCTGTTCGACCAGACCACCCGGCTGCTGCTCTCCTCGGGCGACGACCCCGTCTTCGTCGAGATCAGCCCGCACCCGGTGCTCACGCCCGCGCTGGAGGAGCACGAGACGGGCGTGGTGACCGGAACACTGCGGCGCGACCACGACACCCCGGCCGAGTTCCTGACCGCCGTGGCGCGGCTGTTCGTCGCCGGCGTGCCGGTGCGGTGGCCGTTCCCCCAAGGGCAGCCCGTGGCGCTGCCCACCTACCCCTTCCAGCGGACGCGTTTCTGGCTCGCCGGAGGAGCGACGAACGTGTCCGCGGCCGGGCTCGACTCGGTGGACCACCCGCTGCTCGGCGCCGCTGTCGAGGTGGGCGAGCAGCGGGTCCTGACGGGTCGGCTCTCCCTGGCCACCCACCCCTGGCTCGCGGACCACTCCGTGCTGGGGACGGTGCTGCTGCCCGCGACGGCGTTCGTGGAACTGGTGGTGCACGCGGCCGGGGCGGCAGTGGAGGAACTGGTCCTGGAGGCACCGCTGGTGCTGCCCGCGGACGGCGCGGTGGACGTGCAGGTCGTCGTGGGCGAGCCGGACGAGACCGGCCGCCGCACGGTCGACGTCCGGTCCCGCACGGACGGCTGGGTGCGGCACGCCACCGCCACGGTGAGCGGCAAACCCGTGATCGGGCAGGAGCTGACGCAATGGCCGCCGGCCGGCGCGGAACCGGTCACCGGGCTCTACGACACGCTCGCCGCCGCGGGCTACGAGTACGGGCCGGCCTTCCAGGCCGTGCAGGCGGTGTGGCGCCGCGGCGGTGAGGTGTTCGCCGAGGTCACCGTGGCGGACGCGGCCCGCTTCTCCGTCCATCCGGCCCTGCTGGACGCCGCCCTGCAACCGCTGGCGCTGCTGGCCGGCACGGAAGGCGGCGTGCGGCTGCCGTTCTCGCTGGGCGGGATCGCGGTCCACCGCACCGGCGTGACCTCCGCACGCGTGCGGCTGACGACGGTGCGCCCCGGCACGTACGCCGTCCAGCTGGCCGACCGTTCCGGCGGGCCCGTGGCGACCATCGAGGCGCTGACCACCCGTCCGATGGCCGAACGCGCCCCGCTGTACGCCCTCGACTGGATTCCGCTGCCCTCCGGCGAAGGCGCCCTCCGCGAAGGCGCGCTCGGCGACACCGTCGTCTCGCCCGGCTCGGTCGCCGAGGCACTGGCGGCCGTCCAGGAGTTCCTGGCCGGGCCCGGCGAACGGCTCGTGGTGCGCACGCGGGGCGCGGTCGCCGTCGTTCCCGGTGACGGGGTGAGCGATCCGGAAGCCTCGGCCGTATGGGGCCTGGTCCGGTCCGCGCAGTCCGAGCACCCCGGCCGGTTCGTGCTCGTGGACGCCGACGAACTGCCCGACGCTCTGTCGCTCGGCGACGAGGACCAGGTGGCGGTGCGCCAGGGAGCCGTCTACGTCCCCCGGCTCGTGCGCCGCGCACCGGAGGCGTTCGACGGACGGCTGACGCAGGCGGGCTCGGGCAGCCTGGACGACCTCGCCTTCCTGCCGTACGAGCAGTCACCGCCCGGGCCCCGGGAAGTGCGCGTCGCCGTGCGGGCGGCCGGCCTGAACTTCCGGGACGTGCTGATCGCCCTCGGCGTCTACCCGGACCCGGCGCTGCTCGGCAGCGAGGGCGCGGGCGTCGTCACCGAGGTCGGCGCCGAGGTCGCCGGGCTGCGGCCGGGCGACCGCGTCGCCGGGCTGCTGCCCGGCGCGTTCGGCCGGGTGGCCGTCGCCGACCACAGGGCGCTTGTGCGCATCCCCGACGAGTGGACGTTCACCCAGGCCGCCGCCGTGCCGATCGCGTTCATGACCGCCTGGTACGGCCTGCGCGACCTCGGCGGGCTGAAGGCCGGTGACCGGGTGCTGATCCACGCCGGGGCCGGCGGCGTCGGCATGGCGGCGGTCCAGCTCGCGCGCCTCTGGGGCGCGGACGTCCACGCGACCGCCGGCCCCGGCAAGTGGGACGCCCTGCGCGCCCTGGGGCTGGACGAGGACCACATCGCCTCCTCCCGGACGCTGGAGTTCGCCGATCGGTTCGGACCCTTCGACGTGGTGCTGAACTCGCTGTCCGGTGAGTTCCTGGACGCCTCCCTGCGGCTGCTCGCGCCCGGCGGGCGGTTCGTGGAGATGGGCAAGGCCGACATCCGGCCCGGCGTGCTGGCGTTCGACCTGGCCGACGCGGGACCGGAGCGGCTGGGGGAGATCCTGGCCGAGGCCGTCCGGCTGCTCGGCACAGGCGAGCTGCGCCTGCCGCCGCTCACCACCTGGGACGTCCGCCGCGCGCGGGACGCCTTCCGGTTCATGAGCCGGGCGGCGCACACCGGGAAGATCGTCCTGACTGTTCCGGTGGATCTGGATGCGGCCGGTACGGTGCTGATCACCGGTGGTACCGGGGTGCTGGGGGGCCGTGTGGCCCGGCATCTGGTGGCCGAGCGGGGTGTGCGGCATGTGCTGCTGGTCAGCCGGAGCGGTGGCGGGGCGGCGTTGCGCGAGGAGCTGGCCGGGCTGGGCGCGGAGGTGATGGTGGCCGCCTGTGATGTGGCCGACCGGGACGCGCTGGCGGCCGTACTGGACTCGGTCCCGGCCGAGCATCCGCTGACCGCCGTCGTCCACGCCGCCGGCGTGCTCGACGACGCCGTGGTCGAGAACCTGACCCCCGAACGCCTCGCCGCGGTCTGGGAGCCCAAGGCACGGGCGGCCTGGAACCTGCACGAACTCACCCGCGGACGGGACCTGACGGCGTTCGTCCTCTTCTCCTCGGCGGCCGGGACGCTGGGCGCGGCCGGGCAGGCGAACTACGCGGCGGCGAACGCCTACCTCGACGGCCTGGCCGCCTACCGGCGTGCCCAGGGCCTGCCCGGGGTGTCGCTGGCCTGGGGCCAGTGGGCCGAGGCAACCGGACTGACCGGGCGGATGTCCGAGGCCGACGGCGAACGCCTCGCCCGCGCGGGGCTGCTGCCGATGGCGACCGACCACGCACTCGGGCTGTTCGACGGGGGCCTGGACACCGCGGAACCGGCGGTGGTCGCGGCCCGGCTCAAGGTGTCCGCACTGGGCGACCGGCCGGTGCTGCGCGCACTGGCACGCGCCCCCAAACCGGTGCCGACCACGGGACTGGTGGGCGAGCTGGGATCGCTCCCCGAGGCCCGGCAGCGCGAGATCCTGCTCGACCTGGTCCGCACCCACGCCTCGGCCGTGCTGGGCCGCAGCGACGAGATCGGTGCCGACCTGGCCTTCAAGGACCTGGGCTTCGATTCGCTGACCGGCGTGGAGTTGCGCAACCGGCTGTCCGCGGCGGTCGGGACCCGGCTGCCGGCGACGATGGTCTTCGACCATCCGACTCCGGACCGGCTGGCCGAGTACCTGCGTGAGCTGGTCCTCGGCAAGGAGCGCCGGACGGTCGAGTCCGTGCCGGTTCCGGTGGCGGTGTCGGGTGATCCGGTGGTGGTGGTGGGGTTGGGGGCCCGGTATCCGGGTGGGGTGGGGTCGGCGGAGGAGTTGTGGGGTGTGGTGTCGGGCGGGGTGGACGCGGTGGGGGAGTTCCCGTCGGACCGTGGGTGGGATGTGGGCCGTGTCTACGATCCGGCCGGTGGCCCGGGGACGTCGTACACGCGGTCGGGCGGTTTCCTGGAGGACGCGGGTGGCTTCGATGCGGCGTTCTTCGGGATTTCGCCGCGTGAGGCGTTGGCGATGGATCCGCAGCAGCGGGTGCTGCTGGAGACGGTGTGGGAGACGTTCGAGGACGCGGGGATCGATCCGACGTCGTTGCGGGGCAGTCAGACGGGTGTCTTCACCGGCATCTGGGCATCCGGCTACGCGGGCGGAGTGGACCAGATCTCACGCGACGCCGACGGCTATGTGGCCACCGGCACGGCGACGAGCGTGACTTCGGGGCGGGTGTCGTATCTGCTGGGGCTGGAGGGTCCGGCGGTGTCGGTGGACACGGCGTGCTCGTCGTCGCTGGTGGCGATCCACCTGGCGGCGCAGGCCCTGCGCTCGGGGGAGTGCTCGCTGGCGTTGGCCGGCGGTGTGACGGTGATGGCGACACCGGCCGCCTTCATCGACTTCTCCCGTCAGCGGGGGCTTGCGGCCGATGGGCGGGTGAAGGCGTTCGCCGAGGCGGCCGACGGTACGGCGTGGGGTGAGGGCGCGGGTGTCGTGCTCTTGGAGCGGTTGTCGGATGCCCGGCGCAACGGTCACCGGGTGCTGGCGGTGGTGCGGGGCTCGGCGGTGAACCAGGACGGTGCGTCCAACGGGCTGACGGCACCCAATGGCCCTTCCCAGGAACGCGTCATCCGTCAGGCGTTGGCGAGTGCCGGGCTGGAGCCGTCCGAGGTGGACGTGGTGGAGGCGCACGGCACCGGCACCACCCTGGGCGATCCCATCGAGGCCCAGGCACTCCTTGCGACCTACGGTCAGGGGCGGGTGGAGCCGTTGTGGCTGGGGTCGGTGAAGTCGAACATCGGGCACACCCAGGCGGCGGCGGGTGTGGCGGGTGTGATCAAGATGGTGATGGCGATGCGGCACGGCGAGTTGCCGCCGACGTTGCATGTGGATGAGCCGACCTCGCATGTCGACTGGTCGGCGGGACATGTCTCTTTGCTGACGGAGGCGCGGCCGTGGCCGGAGACGGGGCGTCCGCGCCGTGCGGGTGTGTCGGCGTTCGGTATCAGCGGTACGAACGCGCATGTGATCCTGGAGGCGCCGGCCCCGGACCCGGTCCCGGCCGAGGAGACGTCCTCCGCACCCGCCCCCGCGGCCGCGGTACCGCTGCCGTGGCTTCTGTCGGCCAAGTCCGAGCAGGCGCTCAGGGCCCAGGCCCGCAGACTGCAGGCGTACGCGGTCAAGGCCCCCGACACGGACGGGATCGGCGCCGCGCTCGCCGCGCGGACCCGGTTCGCCCACCGGGCCATGGTGACCGGACCGGACGCGCTGGCGGCCCTGGCGCGCGGCGAGGCACATCCCGGGCTGGTGACCGGCCAGGCCCGGGACTCGGGCAGGTCGGCGTTTGTGTTTTCCGGTCAGGGTGGTCAGTGGGTGGGGATGGGTCGGGGTTTGTATCGGGTGTTTCCGGTGTTTGCTCGGGTGTTGGAT